>JAEZRB010000216.1 GCA_023412975.1 Bacteroidota bacterium
CTGATGGGCGGCTGCCAGGCGCGGATATGATCTTTTTCCTCTACTTCTCTGCAGCGTTGCCTGACCAGTTGAAAATTTTCCTGGTATCTCTTCACTTTCTGCTTATTCTTTGAAGTGATGTCTGCATCACAAAGCAACATCAGCGCATCAAAATCTTCACCGGCATCAAACAGGAGTCGCCGTATCGCCGAATCTGTGATATTCTCCTTTGTAAGGCTGATCGGCCGCAAATGTAGTTCCACCATCTTACGCACAAAACGCATTTTCTCCGTCATGGGCAATTTAAGCCTTGCGAAAATTTTAGGAACCATTCTGCCGCCTACTACCTCATGGCCATGAAAGGTCCAGCCATGACCTTCTTCAAAACGTTTGGTAGCGGGTTTCGCAATATCATGTAGAATAGCCGCCCAGCGAAGCCAGAGATCATTCGTGTTTTGCGATATATTATCCAGTACCTGCAGGGTATGATAGAAATTGTCCTTATGCCCATGGCCGTCCTTGTATTCCGCACCGGCGAGTTCCACCATCTGCGGAAAGATCAGGTGCAGCAAACCTGTTTTATAGAGAAGTTCGAAACCAATTGAAGGCCTGTCCGATAATATGATCTTGTTCAACTCATCTGTGATCCGCTCCTGCGATACGATCCAGATGCGTTCCCTGTTCTCCCGGATCGCCTGCACCGTTTGGGGGTCGATCGTAAAATTGAGTTGGGAGGCAAACCGTATCGCACGCATCATCCGTAGCGGATCATCGCTAAAAGTCTGCGATGGTTCCAGCGGTGTTTTGATGAGTCGGTTTTCAAGATCCTTTATCCCGTCGAAGGGATCCACCAGTTTGCCAAAATCATCTTTATTTAAACTAATGGCCATGGCATTGATGGTGAAATCACGTCTTCTTTGATCATCCTCCAGGGTCCCGGGTTCTACCGCCGGTTTTCGGGAATCAAAACGATAACTTTCTTTTCTTGCACCAACAAATTCTATATCGAATGGAATTGAAGTGACATCTCCGCCCGGGTGACGATCATCACCAGGTTCCACTTGGAGCGGTACGTTGATATGTGCGGTACCGAAATTTTTGAAAAAGCTGACTTTAGGCTGGGGGTCAAATAATTTTGCTACCGCTTTGGCGAGTTTAATACCGTCACCCACACAAACAATATCGGCATCATTGGTAGGCCGGCCCATGATCTTGTCCCTTACAAATCCACCTACCAGGTAGGTCTCCAATCCGAGCTGAGAGGCAGCTTCACCAATTGTTTGAAAAATGCGTAATTCCTGTTTTGTGCAATTAATCTCCATGCGTGTGCAAAGATAAGTGATGAGGGATAGCGATCTGGCTGACCAGGACGATGTGGTGGCTTGAGTCAGGGACGAATTATACTTATTTTTCCCTGCTGCCATTTTACTACAGAAGAAGGTTTAGCCGGTGTGTCGTCATCCTGGCGATATTGTACAATATAGTCGACCGACTGTTTTATTTCTTCAGCTATATCAGGAAACGCGGATGGTGTGGGCTTGCCCGAAATATTGGCCGAAGTGGATACGATTGGTTTACGGAACCGCTTGATGAGATGTTTACAAAAACTATCATTGCAGATCCTGATCGCGACCGATCCATCGCTTCCCATGAGATTTTCTGCCAGGCCAATTGCTCCATCATATACAACAGTGACGGGACGTTGCTGCTGTTGTATATAATCGAATACACCAAGATCCGCTGCTGCCACATGCCTGAGTACATCTCTTTCATCAGCTACCAGTACGATCATCGCCTTTTCATCCGGGCGGTTCTTTAGTTGAAAAACTTTTTCAACGGCCTCGGGATTGGTGGCATCGCAGCCGATACCCCATACGGTATCTGTTGGATAAAGTATCAGGCCGCCCCGTTTTAACACTTCCAGGCATTTTTGTATATCCTCTTCAAAATCGATCATCATGTATTTGTTTTCCTACACGGAATGATAAAGGTCCAAATAATCCATCTAAACTATGTCGAAAGCAAGCACGTCTTCGTTATTTTCGCAGCAAATTTAAAAGGATGAAAGAACTTATACTGGAAGCCTGGAACAATAGGGAACTATTAAAGGATGAAAAATATACCGGGGCTGTCCGCGCCGTAATCGAAGAGGTGGATAAAGGCAAATTGCGAGTGGCTTCGCCAGGCGATGGTGGCTGGACGGTGAATGAATGGGTAAAACAGGCAATCCTGATGTATTTCAGTATCCAGCAAATGCAAACCTGGGAACTGGAGCCTTTCGAGTTTTATGATAAGATGCTGTTGAAAAAAAATTACAGGGAACTGGGTGTTCGGGCTGTACCACATGCTGTCGCCAGGTATGGTGCCTTTATCGCCCGCAATGTGGTACTAATGCCGTCATATGTAAATATCGGCGCTTATGTGGATGAAGGCACGATGGTCGACACCTGGGCTACCGTGGGTAGTTGCGCACAGATCGGCAAAGGCGTTCATTTGAGTGGCGGTGTTGGGATCGGTGGCGTACTGGAACCCCTGCAGGCCTCACCCGTGATCATCGAAGATGGCTGCTTTATCGGCAGCCGCTGTATTGTAGTAGAAGGCGTGGTTGTTGAAAAAGAAGCAGTGCTCGGTGCTAATGTGGTATTGACCCAGTCCACCAGGATCATCGACGTAAGCGGACCGGAACCCCGGGAGACTAAAGGCCGCGTACCGGCCCGGAGCGTGGTCATTCCCGGTACTTATAACAAGAAATTCGCTGCCGGCGAATACGGCGTTAGCTGCGCCCTGATAATCGGTCAACGCAAGCCCAGTACTGATCTAAAGACCAGTCTTAATGACGCACTGAGAGACTTTAATGTTTCCGTTTAAAAAATTGAATCATTTCCTATATTTGCACCCCCCTTGGGGCAGTCGGGAGTCGATAGTCAGTACCCGATAGCTATCGGGTCGGGAGTAAGTTTTAATCAACCGACGAAATCCGACTACAGACTACAGACTGACGACTAATCTGCCCGGGTGGCGAAATTGGTAGACGCACCGTCTTCAGGTGGCGGCGCCGCGAGGTGTGCTGGTTCGAATCCAGTCCCGGGCACTTAAAAAGGTTGTAAACATTTGTTTTACAGCCTTTTTTTATTTGTCGAGAAACCTGCGCCAATAATTATTCTGAACACTTCAGCCAAATCTGCTTTTGGGAGTAGTATGAAGTTGTTAAATCTGACAATGTTATAATATTGGCCCAGTTTTTTTATTGCGATTGCAGCGGGGTATGTTTTTAATACTGCCGATAAGAATCATTCATCATGTAAATTACACGCTAAAACAAATCCACTGGATTCGCTCACACATATCGTACTTGGGGCCTGTATCGGTGAAGCAGTAGCAGGCAAAAAGCTTGGCAAGAAAGCTATGTTGCTTGGCGCGCTTGCCCAAAGCGTCCCGGACATTGATTTTATCACCACATTTTTCCTGTCCGATTCCGAAGACATCGTTTCACACCGGGGTATTACGCATTCCATTCTTTTTGCTATTATCGCCACGTTTGTCTTATCATGGGCGGCGAGGTATATTTTCCGGAAAATAAATCTTCCCTGGAAGCTTTGGTTTTTGCTTTTTGGGATAAATATTTTCGTTCATATTTTCATCGATGGCTTCAACGCCTATGGTATTGGCTGGCTTGAACCATTTTCCGCGAAGCGGTATTCCTTTCATTTACTCTTTGTTGCCGATCCGCTGTTTTCTATCTGGCCATTTTTTGCTTTCCTGGTATTACTGCGACTTAAAAATAGTAACCCGATACGAAGGATCACCTGGAAGCTTGGTATAGGGCTTTCTGTCATTTACCTGGCATATGCTGTTGTCAACAAAATTGTGGTCACCGGATGGGCAGGCAAAACCTGGCCGAACAGGGGATTTCTGCCAGGGATTATATCGTAACCCCTACTCCTTTCAATTCCTGGCTTTGGTATGTTGTCGCCAGGGATACCGCGGGCTATTCCGTCGCCTATAGATCGGTGTTCGATTCCCAAAAGAAAATGTCGTTTACCTGGTTTCCACGAAATGATTCATTGCTAAACACAGTAAGAAACCGGGAAGAACTGGAGGATATGATCGTGTTTGCCGACAAATACTATACAGTGGAGAACAGGAACGATACGACTGTTTTTAATGTATTACGTTTTGGCCAGGTGGTCGGCTGGCATAACCCAAAAGAGAAATTCGCTTTTTACTATTACCTCGACCGGCCCGGCTCCAACGAAATAGTGGCGCAAAGGGGAAGATTTGAAAAATGGGACAAACAAACCTTCTCTTCTTTTATCAGGAGGATCAGGGGTAACTAAACAGTCCGGTCAGCCTGTTTTTTTATTCTCTTTGCCGAAAATAAAATGTACTGATGGTAAGTATAAAGCGTATGCACTGGAAGGCGCCCCATTGAAACAATTGCCTGAAAGAATAGAGTTTTGTTGTATAGGTATTAGAATCGATCACATCACATTCGTTTGAAATAATTCCCTCCAGTTCCTCATGTACTTGTTTTGAAAACGCAGGTTCATCGATGTCGAGGTTTAGTTCAATACTGGCATAGGCACTTATATTGTTGATATTAAAAGAACCAATGGTCAATAAACGTCCATCCGCGATAGCCATCTTGGCGTGTACGACGCAGGGCTTGTATTCATATATCTGAATTTTATTGCGTAGCATCCAGCGATATAAATAGCGCTCTGCGTATTTTGAGATCGGAACATCTGACTGACCGGTCAATACCACCCTGATACAAACCCCTCGCCTGGCAGCGCGCTCCAGGGCCTTACGAAATGAAGTGCCGGGCATAAAATAGCTGCAAAGGATCGTAATATTCTTTTTTGAACTCCTGAAAATTTCCAGGTAGGTCTTAAAGATCTCCTGTTTTCGTTTTACCCAGTCATTGCGTCTCACCCTGACCTGACAATTTTCGCGGGTTTCAATATATGCGGCTTTGGGAGGAAGCGTATCCGGTAAAGCAAAACGTCGTGAACGCCTGCGGGTCCATAAACGACAGCAAAGCGTGTACAATTCTTTCGCCGCGTCGCCATACACATAAACAGCGAGGTCGAGCCAGGCCGGTTCATCGGGCGTATCGTTGTAACGGTCCGCAATATTAATACCACCTACCAGGGCGTTGATCCCATCGACGACAATTACTTTATGATGGAGCCGGCGGCCAAAGTAAAGGGTACGACTTTTAAAAAGCGGTTTGAAAAAACGAAATTCAATCCCCGCATCGGTAAGATTTTTTATGAAATCTGCGGGCAGACTACTGGAAGCATACCCATCCACCAACATATAAACCTTTACTCCCCGGCCTGCTGCCTCGATGAGCTGACCGGCGACCATGTTACCTGTCTCGTCATCCCCCAAAATATAAGTTTGCAAATGAATGGAATGCCGGGCGTCTGCAATAAGCTTTCCTAACAAATCAAAAAATTCCCGACCCGCATGCAGAAGTTTGATACTGTTATTGCGGCTAAAACCGGCCATATGGTTGAGGTGTTTTTACAAAAAGAAGCCCGGTGTTTCCGGGCCTCCTATTCTCTATCCCTCCGCAGGTATTACCCTGGTCAGGTAGCTGTGGGTATAATCTCAGTTTCTTTACAGAAACACCCCTAAGAGAATATCTTAATACCGTAAAAAGCGTGCCAGCAACAGATCTTTAAAACATTTTTTTTAAAGACTGATACAGCTGTCTAAACTGTTCATCACAGTACCGCTGTTTTGAACAATTTGTCGCTGATTGCTTTTTCAAGACCTACCGGCAATGTGGACGCATCCTCGTCCAGGGCCGTAAGACCTACCAGGTCAGGATCCCAGGCAAACACATGTCCGTCATCACCATTTACGCTGATCCGGAAACGCTTTTCTTCATTAAATAAAAATGGTGTTACCCTTACCAGGTATGGCACTTTGTCCACCACCAGGTGGTAGGTATGTTCTGTCGACTGTATATTCTTTTTCATACTATCATTGTAGATTAACAAGTGTGCCAAACTGGTTTGCCTGTGATTAGTTTGTTACAACAATGCTTAAGAATTCTGATCTGGTTGATGCTTATAGGCGGGAAATTTTGTAAATTCATAACAGAAAAGAAACCTATGAGCGAGAACAATCCATATAACAGTGCTGAAGACGGGCAAATTCGTCTACAGATATTGGACAAGCTTCAACATCACCCGGCCATTGATGCCAGTAAAATAGAGGTAGAAGTAAGAGACGGTGTAGCTATTTTAAAGGGAAAAAGTGATACAGAGAAAGAGAAAAAACTATCTGAAGATACCGCGGCATCCGTTGCCGGAGTTACTACTGTAGAAAATCACCTGGTCATCGAAGTAGGCATCGCCCATGCATTAAGCAGCCTGGCTGCACGCATACAGGGTGATATCATCAAAGACGATGAAGAAGAATAAGTAGGCAGGCTTATAAAATCTTAGCCAATATTTTTCCAGGCGTTTCTTAAAAATCTAAGCCAGTTTCCATGCATGATATTTTCGATATCCGTATCGGAATAACCTCTTTTTCGCAATAGTCCCTGCAACCTTTGCAGATCGGCTATGCTATCCATATCATAGGGCGCCTGTTCCGAACCAAACGCTCCATCGAGGTCCGAGCCAATTCCAATATGCAAAGCATTACCCGCCAGTTGGCAGATATGATCAAGGTGGTCGATGAGTTTATTAAGGTTGCATTGCATGGATGCTGGTGTGGATTTACCCCTCACCCAACCCGGCACAATCATCCAGGCATCGA
Source organism: Bacteroidota bacterium (assembly GCA_023412975.1). Lineage (GTDB taxonomy): Bacteria > Bacteroidota > Bacteroidia > Chitinophagales > Chitinophagaceae > Terrimonas_B. The sequence continues at coordinate 6,760 of JAEZRB010000216.1, forward strand.
GTGCACCGCCTATCACCGCACCGCGACTGATGAGCTCTTTTATTTGTTCGTCGCTGAACTGCCGATTATGATCTACGAGTGCCCGCACATTGTTATGGCTTGCCCAGACATGTCCATGAAAATGATCCATGGCTTCCCAGAAACTCTCATCACACAAATGTGTCGCGTCCAGTATAATACCCAGTCGCTCCATTTCCTTTAATAGCGCTCTCCCATTTTGTCCCAGTCCGCCGCTTGCATCCGTACCCTGCGCATATCGCCCGGGACCGTAATGGGCAGGACCTACAGCCCGCAATCCCATCTCCCATGATCTTTCAAGATATCGCAAACTGATCAGCGAATCAGCTCCCTCGAGACTCAAAATATAACCGACGGGTTTGGGCTCACCATATTTATCGTTTTTCCAGTTATTAATATGCGTCTCCAATGTCGACAGACTGGTAACCTGTACCATTTCACCAAGGTCTTCCATGGCACGATACCAGGCAAGTTGTCCCTGGGTCTGCGCCCAGGCCTGCGCAGGCGAGTGCCAGCCCGGTAGCGGGTTTCCTGGCGCGACAAACCTGGCGATCTGTGTCGCAACCACCAGTCCTATATTACCTTTTCTTAGTTCTGGAAGTGATACCAAAGCATTGCCACGATCCGGCTTATCGGAAAGACCTTTTTCGCGCTCGTTTATCACAGCAATTGGCTGCGTTAGATCGCGGTTCCATTCCATCGCGTTCATGGCCAGGTCAAGGTGTGCATCAATGATAAACATGCTGGTGCAGTTTTTTAAACGCTGATTTTGCGATCGCGGGCTGTGATTTTCCATTCTCCGTCTGCCCTGTGATTATTGACGATCCAGGCTCGTTCATATAATGCGCAGGTAGGACAGATATGATAAGGAAGGCCATAGATAACATCTCCGACTTTATATGTATGACCTTTAGATGCACCTAATACTAAGTGTTCTTCACTTTGTCCCTTGAACTCAAGACCCGGCGCATTCAGCAGTAACACGCGATTGTCTAATGGATTTTCTGCTGCCACCGATTTGTGACCAAGATCTGTACAGATCGTTGTCTCATCGGGAAGCGATATCACACGACTTACTACCAGGGCTGCAGGCTGAAAGGCCTGTTCCTTATAATTTTGATAGTAACCCGCGTCCCAATAAATAAAGGTGCCCGGGCTGCATTCTGCTTTACCCCATTTGGCATGTATGGGAAAAGATGGTGAACCTCCGGCAACCAGGATTGGTTTGGGCATTCCACTCTTTACAAGTGAATCGATCATCTGTTCCACCGGTTTAAATGCCGCTGCACATCTTTTTTCCCTTGTCGCCAGATCGATGTCACGTATATGTCCATCATAAACATGTAAGCCTACAGGTCGTATCCCATTTATTTTTTCGCAGGCAAGATAAAGGTCAATTGCATCCTTCCCCGGTATGATGCCCGTTCTGTTCATTCCCACGTTCAGATCTAAATAAACAGGAATGACGATCCCGTTTTGTACCGCTTCATCACCGATCGATTTTGCAGATGCGATATTATCCACCAGGCATGAGAAACGTGTGACCGCGAATTTCTTAATCAAATTAACCAGGCGGCTGATCTTGGGGCCGAAGGGCTGGTATGCCAGCAACACATCCGGCGCACCCACAGTGCCCAGCATTTCCGCTTCGGCAATGGTTGCGCATTTGAATTTATAAATACCCCCTTTAATCATCAGGGCACAGGCATCTGCACTTTTGTTTGTTTTTACATGTGGCCGCAGGTGATCGAGATCCTTCACCATGGATTTCACCGTGACAATATTCTCTTTCACACGTTCAGGATAGATCACCAGCGCGGGAGTATCTATCTCCTGTATATTTTCAATTTCATACCAGTCGGACATATTCATAGTTTAAGGGTTAAAGATTTAAGCAAGTTCAAACATCGCTTCGATCTCGACAGGAATATTATCGGGCAGAGAACCAAAACCCACAGCGCTTCTCACCCCTACTCCGTGCTCCTCACCCCAGACCTGGGCAAAAAGTTCGCTGCAACCATTGATGATATAGGGATGCTTTTCAAATTCAGGAATACAGTTGACCATGCCCAGGACCTTTATCACCCTTTTTACTTTATCGAGACTACCAAGGTTAGCCCTGATCGTAGCAAGTATCGCAAGACCTACCTGCCTGGCAGCGAGTTTGCCCTCTTCCATATCGATATCCTTACCGATCCTTCCAATGATCAGGCTCTTATCGTCTTTCACGGTACCATGACCTGATACGTATAAAAAGTTTCCAACCACCAGGCAGGGTTTATAAACACCCAGTGGCGTAGGCGCCGGTGGAAGATTGAGACCGAGTTGCGAAAATCTTTGTTCAGCTGTTTGTGACATAGTTCTGTTTAAGCTTTATAAAATAATATCTAAAATTAAGACACCTGCAAGTCCCATAAAAGAAACAATGGTTTCCATCATCGACCATGACCTGAAAGTATCCTTAATACTTACATTAAAATATTCCTTGAACAGCCAGAAGCCGGCATCATTAACATGAGAAAACATGAGACTACCTGCACCGATGGAAAGTACCATAAGGTTGGGATCCGTGCTGGTTTGCACCAGTAAAGGTGCAATAATGCCCGCAGCAGTGAAACCCGCCACCGTTGCCGATCCCACGGCAATGCGTATAATAGCGGCCGCAAGCCAGCCCAGAAAAAGTGGAGACAATGGAATTTCCTGCAGCATGTCGGCGATCTGGCGGCTCACACCGCTATCCACAAGCACCTGCTTCAACGCGCCTGCACCGGCGATAATTAACAGGATCATCGCGATCTCTTTAACCGCCTCTCCATAAACCGACATCACTTCACCCATTTTCTTTCCCCGCCATACACCCAGGGTAAAAGTGCCAACCACGAGTGCTATCAGCATTACGATTGACGGTTGAGAGAAAAAAGAGATCAGGCCATGAAACTGCACCGGAGAAATAAACGGTAACAAGGCCGTAAAAGCGAAAAAACCCACCGGCAGGAGTGCAGCAAAAAAACTATCGAAAACACCGGGCAACTGTTCTGGTAGCAGATCCGGCGGCCGAAAACTGGTAAGCGGTGTCGCAGGAATTTTCTTAAGGAGACGTGAGAACAAAGGTCCTGCAATGATGATGGTGGGGATGGCAATAATGATCCCGTAAAACATCGTGACGCCAATATTTGCCTGGAATTGCGTAACCAGGGCCGAGGGGGCCGGATGCGGCGGCAAAAAACCATGCGCCACCGACAGCGCTGCCAGTAGCGGGATACCTGTAGCCACGGCGGGTAATTTGTATTGGTACACCAATGAAAATACAAGGGGGATGAGCAATACAAACCCGGTATTGTAAAACAGTGGGATGCCGACCACAAATCCCACAAGGGCCAGGGCCCAGTGAATTTTCTTCAACCCGACTTTTCTCATGATCGTGGAAGCTATCTGCTGGGCCGCACCGGTTTCGGCGATCAGTTTACCCAGCATCGCTCCGGCCACAATGATCACCACGTTGCCACCAATGATATCGCCCATCCCCTTTTCGACTGATTGCGTTACCCGCGATAAGGGAATACCGAGGCATAGTCCCCCGATGACCGAAACGACCAGGAAAGCCAGGAAAGGATTTACTTTAAATGCAGCGATTAATACAATTAAGGCTATTAATACAAGGAGAACGATCAATAATGTCATTGTATCTTTTGATAAAAACCAAAAAGATAATTAAAAACAGGATCGGATGGGCATTCCTAAAAAAATACAGCCTGACCGTTTTTGTATTCTATTAAATCCGTACATTTATGACATAAAAAAAGCAGGTCGGCTAGACAACCACCTGCTTGGTCTTTTGGACCGTTCACATGAGAAAACTCTTTATTGATCATCCCGCTCTTTAGCGGGATTTTTTATTTCATTATAAATATACCACGGTAAACCACGATTTATTTCGTGGATTTACTCAACCATGAAATTTTAAATCTAAAAACAGTTTAAGTATAAGTAAGACTTGACACTCATAATATTTTGCTGTACTTACCTCGTTATTAATAAAACTCACTGTCGTTCGTCGTTTTAGTGATCAGGCAGTATAAGGCGCTTCTATTTACAATCATTATACAAATTTACCATCAGCCGGCAGCTCCAGTAAAGTGGTATCAAACATTGGGTTTAGATAGTATTGGTATCCATCCAATCGCTAAAGCATGAAGTATGGAGGTCGAAGCATTTGATTCGAACCCTTGAATTTATACCGGAGCATGAATAAAAACGTTTCAAATACCAGTAAAATACCGGGCAATGAACTTTGATGAGTGAAGCAGCGTTACCGGCGCCCGGGGTCTCATGAATCCGAAGGTCCACTGGTCTGGTAGAGTATTTTTTACCATTCGTAATGGAATTCGTCCACGAAACAAAATTTTGTACTTAGTTAACAGGATGTACAGATAGTTTTATGGCTGGTTAAACGTTCTACCACCACACATGAGAAAAACAGAGAAAACAACAGGTTTATTTATAAACCGTAACCGCTGCTTTTATGATCAAGGATTTGGTTCTCAGAATTGTGTTTATTCCGCTGCTGGGGATTGGGCTTCCGCTCATTTCCCGTATCATCGACTATAGCAGGTATTCTGTTTTCGAATTAGTCGCCGCAAATATATTTTTCATTCTTACTTCCTTTGCGATTTGGGCCGGGTGCAACTGGATCCATACCAAACTACGACCGCTTTACAGGCCGATCTCAAATCCATTTTCAAAAATTGCAGCCGTATGCCTGGTGTCTGCACTGTATGGTGCCTGCACTGGTGGGCTTTCCGCGCTGGTGTGGTTTAAAATAACGCGTGAGCCCTTCATCTGGACCGGTTTCTATACTTTTATCCTGGCCTGCGTTGCCGCGGTGATCATTTTTACCCTGGTATACGAAATTTTATTCCTGAGCAAAGAACGCGAAATCGATAACAGGATCGTGGACCAGCTCGATAAAGAACTTACACAGGCGGAATTGCAGGTACTGACTAACGAGATGGATCCGCACTTCCTGTTCAATTC
>JAEZRB010000345.1 GCA_023412975.1 Bacteroidota bacterium
GGAAATTCCTGAGACCTTCCTCATTTTCCGCAGCTATAATGTTTTCCAGAAACACCGGCAAAAGCTCCGGGTATTTAATCTGTAATCGCGACAGGCTTTCGTTGAGCTGGTTTGTATCAAGGGAAAAGAAATCCTCATCGAAGCGGTTTGTCTGCAAATCGACCTTCACACCGGAAACATCAGGTGCATCGGTTTTGTCGCCGCAGGAACTGATCAGGATAACAAACAGGAAAAATATCCAGTACTTTTTCATAGCGATTCTTAACGTGGACGGGGTGATGATTGTTGTGTGCGAAGATAAAGGAACAGTTAGTAAATGGATCCAGACGCCCTCCCCGCGGCAAATTTCAATGCATAATGTGAAGGCGCTTAACTTTACGGGATGAAGATCGCTTTAGCGCAGCAGAATTATCATATCGGGAATTTCGCTGAAAACACCCGCAAGATCATTGAGGCCGTCGACTGGGCCAAAGACGAGGGTGCGGACCTGGTTGTATTTTCTGAATTATGTGTATGTGGCTACCCCCCACGTGATTTCCTGGAGTTCGATGACTTTGTTAACCAGTGTTACCAGGTAATAGAAGAAGTAAAGCAAAAAGCCGATACGATAGGTGTGCTGATCGGCAGCCCGGCCCGCAATCCGCTCCCGGAGGGAAAGGATCTTTTCAACGCGGTGTTTTTATTGTATGAAAAGGAGATCAAAGCTGAGATACACAAAACACTTTTGCCCAATTACGATGTCTTTGACGAGTACCGGTATTTTGAGCCGGCATTTGAATGGAAACTGGCCTCCTTCAAGGGAAGAAAGCTGGCTATAACGATCTGCGAGGATATCTGGAACATGGGTGACAATCCACTTTACCGTATCACACCCATGGAGCAATTAATTGGAATGGGTCCCGATGTGATGATCAACCTATCTGCCTCCCCCTATAATTATGCCCAGGATATTGTGCGAAACAGTATTATCAAAGCGCATACGCTGAAATACAAATTGCCCATGCTTTATTGCAATGCAGTGGGCTCACAAACCGAGATTGTTTTTGACGGCGGCAGCCTGGTATACGACAAGGCTGGCAATAAGGTCTGCGAAATGAAATATTTTGAAGAGGACTACCGTGTTTTCGAACTGGAGTCCCTGCTTCAACCTGCAGCGACTGAAACTCTGGTTGATAACTCCATCAACCTGGACAATAAAGTTTATTTCTCGGCAACTGATGTTGGTGTAGGCGAGGACACGATACAATACCTCACCAATGATAAGAACATGGAGGAGATATACCATGTACTCATTCTCGGCATCCGTGATTATTTCAGCAAGATGGGTTTTACAAAGGCCATCCTGGGAACATCCGGTGGCATCGACAGCGCGGTCACACAGGCGCTTGCAGTGGCAGCCCTGGGCAGGGAGAATGTGCGGGCTATATTGATGCCATCGCAGTTCTCCACCAGTCATTCAGTAACCGACGCCGAACAGTTATGTATCAACCTCGGGAATCCATATGATATTATCCCGATAAAAAATATTTATGAAGCATTCCTGGAAGAATTGGCACCGGTATTTAAAGATCTCCCCTTCGGCATCGCGGAGGAGAATATTCAAAGCAGAAGCAGGGGTAACCTGTTGATGGCAATCGCTAATAAGTTTGGATACATCCTGCTGAACACTTCCAATAAAAGCGAACTGGCAACGGGTTATGGTACTTTGTATGGCGATATGGCCGGTGGCTTAAGCGTGCTGGGCGATGTATACAAATCGCAAGTTTTTGCACTGGCCCGTTATATCAACCGGGACCAGGAACTGATACCGCTTAACATTATTACCAAACCACCTTCAGCCGAATTAAGGCCCAACCAGCTGGACAGTGATAGCCTGCCTGATTATGATCTGCTCGACCGTGTTTTATATGAGTATATCGAACTACGCAATGGACCAAAGGAGATCATTGCAAAGGGGTTTGACCCGGTCCTGGTAGCGCGTGTGCTCCGGCTGGTGAATACGAATGAATATAAGCGCAACCAGTTTTGCCCGATCATTCGCGTCAGCTTTAAAGCTTTTGGGGTGGGAAGACGAGTGCCTATTGTAGGCAAGTATCTGAGTTAAGAAAATTGAACATTGAAAATGGGTGTTGCTTCCCTGGGAAGAAAATATTCAACATCCCATGTTCAATGTTCAAAATTTGGAGACTAACGAATTTTAGTGTTTGAATGTAATGGTGACCTTTATCGGTGGACCTACCGGGGGAGTCATATTTTGCGACGCTACCAGGTTTGTCTCATTCAGTGTTACAATCGTAAAATCATTTGATCCTGCCGGAATTAATTTAGCATCCAGGTGAAGCGTTGTCTCGCTGTCAGCGAAATTCCAGTTAAAATCACCTGTTGGTGGTGTACAGGCCACACCGGTATCAGGACAGGTACCTGAACCATCTGCTTTAAAAGTGACGATATTGTCGATAAAGCATTCGATAAAACTTTCTGCCGCTCCAGGGTCTATTTTATCGTATTTCCAGGGAGCAGCTGTAAGTAATTCAGTCTTTGTTTTTGCAGGTGGAGGATCATCCTCATCTTTACTGCAACCATTGCTTAGTATCAAAAGCGATAGAAGCCCTGATAGCAGGAGAACTCGTTTTTGCATAGTTGGATCGTTTTAGTAAAAATAATCAGCCTTTCCTTACGTTACAAGGTAGAAATACTTAAAAAAACATGGGGATTTCGCTGCTTTTCCTATCCCGGCAAATTATTTGCTTACAGCAAGTTCGTATTTTGTGTCACCATAAATCAAGCCAATGTATAAAACCGCAGAAGATATCCGGCAGCTTAATGAAAAGATCACACATGCCGGTAAGTTTACCGACAAATTAAGAGAGGAAGTAAGTCATGTTATCGTAGGGCAAAACCATATGCTCGACCGCCTGCTGATCGGCCTTTTAAGTAATGGTCACGTATTGTTGGAAGGTGTGCCGGGACTGGCCAAGACACTGACCATAAAATCTCTTTCTGAAGCCATTCATGCGAAGTTTAGCCGTATCCAGTTTACCCCCGACCTGTTACCTGCCGATGTAATCGGAACGATGATCTATAACCAACAGAAGAATGAATTCATCGTACGCAAAGGACCCATCTTTGCCAATTTTATCCTCGCAGATGAAATAAACAGGGCGCCGGCCAAGGTTCAGTCTGCATTGCTTGAAGCCATGCAGGAACGGCAGGTGACAATAGGCGATTCAACTTATAAACTGGAACAGCCATTCCTGGTATTGGCTACACAAAACCCCCTGGAACAGGAAGGAACTTACCCACTACCCGAAGCACAGGTTGACCGTTTTATTATGAAGGTTGTGGTGAAATATCCAAAAATGCATGAGGAGCAAATGATATTGCGACAAAACACGCAGAACCTTTCTTCCATCCCGATCAAACAGGTGGTATCAGTACAGGAAGTGATGAACGCAAAAGAGCTCACCCGGCAAATTTATATGGATGAGAAAGTGGAGCAGTATATCCTCGACATCGTTTTTGCGACCAGGGAACCGGAGAAATACCAGTTGGAAAAACTAAAACCATTGATCTCTTATGGTGCATCTCCACGGGGAAGTATCAACCTGGCGCTAGCATCCAAGGCACAGGCATTTTTGAATAAACGCGGATTCGTAATCCCGGAAGATGTAAGAAGTATTTGTAATGATGTGTTGCGACATCGCATTGGACTAACCTATGAGGCCGAAGCGGAAAGTATTCAGGTGGAAGACGTGATTGAGGAGATTTTGAAGCAGGTGAATGTACCGTGATAATTTGAAAATACAAATGTGGAAATGTGAGAATGTGGAGATGTGATAATTTGAAAATTTGGGAATTTGAAAATGTAGAAATATGGAGGGAATGAATGATTGATGATTGAAAATTAAATGAAGTGAATTGTTAACGACGACTGAAATATTAAAGAAAGTAAGGCAGCTCGAGATAAAGAGCAAGAAGCTGGTGAGTGACCTGTTTACCGGCGACTATCATAGCGCGTTTAAGGGGAAGGGGATGTCATTTAAGGAAGTGAGGGAGTATGCGCCGGGAGATGATATTCGTTTTATAGACTGGAATGTGTCCGCGAGGTTTGGACATCCTTACAGTAAGGTATTTGAGGAAGAGCGGGAATTGACGGTGATGCTGTTGGTAGATATCAGCGCCAGTTCCCAGTTTGGTACTGTGTATGCTACCAAGCGGGATATCATTACCGAAATTGGTGCTGTGCTGAGCTTTTCAGTAGTGAACAACAACGATAAGATCGGGGTGATCTTTTACAGTGATAAAGTTGAAGCATATATTCCCCCAAAAAAAGGTAAACAGCATGCTTTGTATATCGTGAGAGAGCTGCTGAGCAAAGAACCTAAAGGCCGCGGTACAAGAGTAAGTGCGGCTTTGCGTTTTTTCAATAACGCTACAAAGCAAAAAAGCATCGCTTTTGTCTTAAGTGATTTTATTGACACAAATTATGAGGATGCACTGAGGATTGCGGGAAAAAAGCACGATGTGATTGGCATAAAGATCTATGACAGGATGGATATGGTCTTGCCCAAAGCAGGAATGCTGCAGGTGGAGGACGCTGAGACAGGAGAAAGAAAATGGGTTGACAGCAGCAGCAGCCTGGTAAGGCAAAGCTACCAGCAGGAGTTTTTCAAGCTCACCGAATACAGTACGCAAATCTTTAAAAAAGCAGGATGCGATTTGCTTCATATACGCACAGGGGATGACTATGTGCGGGTGCTGCAACGATTTTTTGTTAGTCGCAGGTAACAAGTATAATGATCCCAACCACCATATCAGGGCAGGACCCAGGATTCTAAATGAGGAAAGAATTTTTTTATAAGGCCACTATTACTTTTATCATTGGTTTTTGGTTTGTATGTGCTGCAGGCCAGGAAAAAACCACTGTGCGTGCCAGCCTCGACCGCACGCAGATATTGATCGGTGAACCCATCAGGCTTACCCTGGAAGCAGATATTCCCGAGCATGACCCCATCCGGTTTTTTTATATTGATTCCATACCCCATTTTGAGTTTTTGAATATACAGGCCATTGATACCACCAATACCGGCAGGGGGACAATCTTGTCGCAGGTAATACATATAACCAGTTTCGATTCGGGACAATGGGTGATCCCTTCATTCGTACTTCGTGAGGATATCGTGACGGATACATTTGT
>JAEZRB010000348.1 GCA_023412975.1 Bacteroidota bacterium
TGGTAAACCTGCTTTCCTGCGCCCAAACAGAAAAAAAGACTAAAATGACAAACTCCTCAAATGCGCCCAATGCTGTCCAGGCAGTAAATCCTATACCCGGTACCGATACGGCAACCTTTGCCAATGGTTGTTTCTGGTGTACCGAGGCCATATTCGAACAACTGGACGGTGTGATCAGTGCTACCTCAGGCTATACCGGCGGAAAGGTAAAAAATCCAACATATAAAGAAGTATGTACAGGAGAAACAGGGCATGCTGAGTGCCTGCAGATCGTTTATGATCCAAAGAAGATCAGTTTTGACGAACTGCTCGAAGTATTTTGGGAAACCCACGATCCTACTACCCTCAATCGCCAGGGTAATGATATCGGTACGCAATACAGGAGCGGGATATTTTATCACAATGAAGAGCAGAAACAAAAAGCGGAAGAATATAAATCAGCTTTAGACAAGAGTGGTGCTTTTGATAAACCTATAGTTACGGAGATCACGGCTTTCAAAGAGTTTTACCCGGCTGAGGATTATCACCAGCAATATTTTGAAAATAACGAAAACAATAACCCCTATTGCCGCGTCGTCATCAGGCCTAAAGTTGACAAGTTCAGGAAAGTCTTCAAAGACAAACTAAAAAAATAACCCCGGCGGGCGCCGGGGAATTCTGAGATTGATGGGAACTGAATGGTAACTGCATCTCTTCTATTACGCTTTAAAAACTGCCATAGTTTGGATATCTCTATCGCACCATCCTCATTTTAGGTGTGCTAACCCATTCGCCGGCCAGGCTTGTGGCTGTGCTCGTTACTTCATTTGTCAGGCCTGACTCCAGTGAAACAGGCTCCTGTCCAAAAACAAGAAAGGAATAAAGACAGATCAGGATAAACAAAACGATCCTAAGAATAACGACCTGGGTAGAGTTTGTTTTCATACGCACGAATTAAGGTTTAATGCCGGCCTGTTGTTGAAACCAGGCCCTGGTTCCTTCCGTATTTTCCGCAATCATTGTTTTATGGAAAAATCACGGGGTAAAAGAACCATTTGCTGATGTGAAAGTAAACACGGTTTTTTTAATATGCAAGCCCAGCGCGGGTTCCAGCCTGGATTCGAGGAAGTAATCAGGTACAATTCAGGGCTTTAGGAACTAAAATATTTTTTCGGAAAATACGGTAAACGGGCATTTTTACCGAGTATTTATACGCATATTCTACGGCAATTCATTTTAATTAGAACAAATCATAACCAATCATAATAATCATAAGATCCGCGTGCGCCCTTATCTGCACATAAAACCTCCGGTGCATGAACAGGGGGACGCGGAGTATCATGATGGTCATGATTTATTATGATACATCTGCTATGCAAAATCTTAACCAATCATAATAATCATAAAGATCCGCGTGCGCCTTTACCTGCACATAAAGCCTTAGATGCTAAATAGGGGAACGCGGATTATCATGATGGTCATGATTTATTATGATCAGAACCTCCAACATTAAACAACCTTCAACTATTTTCAACAACCTCCAACTATTTTCAACAACATTCAACTATTTTCAACAACATTCAACTCAATGTTACTGCACACCAAACCTTGCACGGCGAAGCTCTAACAGGTTTAATGCATTTGGACTAAAGCCCTGCACGGCAGGATTTACAAGGTGAATAGCCTGATCATACCATAGCGGGACTACCGGCGCATCCTCCACCACGAGCTGATCAGCCTGCTGGTACAATTTGTATCGCGCGGAATCATTTTCCTCCACCAGTGCTTTTTCAAAAAGCGCATCAAATTTTGGGTTACTATACCTTGTATAATTGGGAGGTGCAGGATTGCGTGAATAAAAAACCGAAAGATAATTTTCCGCATCCGGATAATCCGCAATCCAGCTTCCCCGAAAGAACAACGCTCTTGAATTGGAAGTCATGTCGAGCAACAAAGCCTTTTGCACCGTTTCTACCTGCACCGGGATACCAATATCACCCAATTGCTTCGCAATAAAATCACCCATGTCTGAATACAACGCAATCGTAAGCAGTTTTATCAGAGGCAGACCTTTGCCATTGGGAAACCCGGCTTCCGCCAATAACTGCCTGCTTTTTGCGGGATCGTAATGATACCCTTTCACCGACTGTTCGTCGAAGGATGGAAGCCCTTTCGGAACAAATCCCGATTCAGCCGGTGTACCCAGGGAGTTGCGCAGGTAGAGGATCATCTTCCTGCGATCGAAACCGTAATTGATCGCCTGCCTGACTTTCTTCATAGCTACCGGTGAATTTTTTACTAATACATTGTTAGTATCAACAAGAATACCCAGGTACTCCACATTCAGGTAGGGATGCACCGACAAACGCACTTTATTTTCCCAGTCTTCCCTAAGCATTCCCTTCTTTGTCAGGATCTCGTCTTTAAATGACGCGTCGATATCATTTATGAAATCCAGTTTTCCCTGGCGAAACATCAAAAATTCTGTAGCCTTGCTATCATAAAAACTGATCTTGATTCCATCGAGGTATGGCAGGCGGTTGCCGAGGCTGTCAAACTCGAAGTAGTGATCATTCCTCGCCAATACCAGGGCTTGTCCTTCTTCCCAGGCAACAAAACGGAACGGCCCGGTGCCTACAGGATGTCGCCGGAAATTGTTGCCGTATTTTTCTACCGCTTCTTTCGCCACGATAGAGCAGTACTGCATCGACAGTATACCGAGAATAGGATTGTATGGACTGATCAGCTTTAAACGGAAAGTGGTATCATCAATAGCTTTAAACGGATCATCGGGATCAACTTTACCATTAAAGATCCATGCACCCGGACTGGCGGTACTTCTATCAATGATCCTGCCCAGGCTGTATACAATATCATGAGCAGTTAACCTTCGTCCATTCCCGTTCTCGAAAGCTTCATCATCATGAAAAAAAACATCATCTCGTAAATGAAAAATATAACTAAGCCGGTCTTCAGAGATATCCCATGACTTCGCCAGTGATGGCACAATACGCAGGCTGTCATCTACTTCCACAAGGGTATTAAATAACTGGTGTGCGGGCCACATGGTAGCCTGTGCTTTTGCAAATGCCGGATCGAGTGAGGAAATGCCGGAGTGTTCGTTATAGTGAAAGATCTTTTTATCCTTTTTACTTACGGCGCCACAGCCTGAAATTAAGAGCAACCCTGCACTCACTACGAAGCCGGTGATGGTATGGATCGACTGTTGAAAATTTCTTTTGAAGTTCATTCTGTACATGGGCGCTAAATTTACAATTCAAAAAGATGCCATGCCCTTTTACTTCGTAAAAACATTAGTTATAATTTTTGTTTCATTGATAAGCCTGCATCCGGCACTTGCACAGTTCACCCGGCAGGATACCCTGCGCGGCAGCATCGGCAAAGAACGGGCATGGTGGAATGTACTCCGTTATGATCTTTCCATAAAACCTGATTATCATAAAAAGATGATTGCCGGTTCTAATATTATAACATTTGAAACCAGGGATTATCCCGATCAGCCTGTAATGCAGATCGACCTGCAGGAACCGATGTCCATTGACAGTATTTTATACCAGGATAGACAAAAGCTCGCATTCAGAAGAGATGGCAATGCCTGGTTTGTCACCCTTCCCGGTCGAAAAAACGGACCTGCCAGGCTGAAAATAAAAATTTTCTTTTCTGGCAAACCCCGGGAAGCGACGAATCCACCCTGGGATGGTGGATGGATCTGGGAAAAAGATGCAATGGGTCGTCCCTGGATGACGGTTGCCTGCCAGGGACTAGGCGCCAGTGCGTGGTACCCCTGCAAAGACCACCAGGGTGATGAACCCGATGAAGGCGCGACACTTAGTATTACCGCACCGGATACGCTGGTGGCAGTTGGAAATGGGCGACTGATAAAAAAACAAACACAGCGAAACCGCAACATCACCTGGACCTGGGAAGTAAAAAATCCGATCAACAACTATAATATCGTACCGTATATTGGCAAGTATGTCAACTGGGCCGAAAAATACAAAGGTGCCAAAGGCAATCTCGACTGCAGTTATTGGGTAATGGATTATAACCTCGACAAAGCCAAACGACATTTCGGTCGGGATGTTAAACCCATGCTTCATTGCTTTGAAGACTGGTTTGGGCCCTACCCTTTTTATAGCGATGGTTTCAAACTGGTGGAGACACCTCACCTGGGCATGGAGCATCAAAGCGGGATCGCATATGGCAACCAGTATCTGAACGGCTACCTGGGTTCTGACCTGTCATCAACCGGCTGGGGTACCAAATTTGATTTCATCATCATCCACGAGAGCGGGCACGAATGGTTTGGCAACAATATAACGGCAAAGGATATCGCCGACATGTGGGTGCATGAAGGCTTTACCAACTATTCGGAAGTATTGTTCGTAGAATGCCAGTTCGGTCGTCAAGCCGCTGATGAATACTGCCAGGGGCTTCGGGCTGGCATCAACAATGACTCGCCAGTAATTGGAACTTATGGCGTAAACCGCGAGGGCAGCGGAGATATGTACCCCAAAGGAGCCAACCTGGTACATACGATCCGGCAGGTGATCAATAATGATATTGTATTTAAATCTATACTTCGCGGACTCAACAGGGATTTTTATCATCAAACTATCAGTTCCAAAGACCTTGAAAATTATATCATACGCAAATCGGGTAAAGACCTGTCGGGAATCTTTGACCAGTACCTGCGGGATACCCGGATACCGGAGCTTCAATACAAAATAACAGGTGGCAAATCCATTAGTTTTCGTTGGAGCAATTGCATACCAGGATTCAATATGCCGATAAAGGTTTCGCTGGGAGAAAGGCAACACTGGCTGAAGCCCACTACTGACTGGCAAAACATTCGGTTGGCCGACTGGTACGATGGCAATAGTTTTTATCCTGATAAAAATTACTATATCACAGTAAAAAATGTCGATGAGTAATCATTGCTGCCCGGAATAAATTTTTAGAACGCAATCAAAGCTTTGACCTTCGTGACAACTATGGCTTTTACGCCCACAGGGCTTTTTCTTAGTTTCTTAGCGCCTGTGAACTTTTTTTTTCACGGTGTTCATAGATGCCGGAACTCCCGTTCCGGCCAGCAAGAACGGAACGGAGTTCCGTTTTACCAGCTCCAGATCGCTCGCTTAACCCTTAGCGCTAAGACAACTTAATCCATACATTTCCTGAGCTATTTTTTGAGGCCAGCGTTTCCCCGGACACCAATGATTAGTAATTGCAAATGTTGGCATTGAAAATTTCAATTTTCAACCCCAATCAATATACTCATCGCGCCCAGCACTTATCTTTACGACATGAGCAGCATTAGAAGGCAAAGCATCATTTCTTCGATCGTTATTTACTTCGGCTTTGCCATTGGCCTGTTAAATACTTATTTCTTTACCAAAGAAGGGTTATTTACGGCTTCTGATTACGGGCTTATCAGCATCTTTATGCCGATCGCACTGCTGATGATGGCCTTCTCTAACCTGGCGATGCCATCGTACATCTTTAAATTCTACCCTTACTATAACGACAACCTTCCGCCGCGTAAAAATGATATGCTAACCTGGGCCCTGTTAATCGGGTTAATTGGATTTTTACTGGTGATGCTGGCAGGCTGGTTCTTTAAAGACCTGGTGATCCGGAAATACAGTGCTAATTCACCGCAGCTGGTTACTTATTATTACTGGATATTCCCCATGGGTCTCGGCCTGAGCTTCCTTTCGATCATGGAAGCCTATACCTGGGGACTTGGAAAACCCGTACTAGCTAATTTCGCGAGAGAAGTGTTGTGGCGGTTGCTGACAACCGTGCTGATCGTTCTTTTTATCATGGATGTAATTGAGGACTTCAGCCTTTTTATAAAATTGTATTCCTTTGGCTACCCGGTGGTGGTGGCTTTCCTGTTGGGATATTTATTTTTTACCAATAAGATCCATTTCACATTTAAGGTCAGTAAAGTAACGAGGCGATATTTAAAAAAGATCATCACACTTTGTGCGTTCGTTTATTCAGGTGTAATCATTTTTACTTTATCCAGGGCCTTTGATACGATCGTAATCGCTTCGGTATTGCCCAACGGCATCGATAAGGCCGGTATCTTTGGCATTGCCACGCTGATGACAAGTGTGATCCAGGCACCGCAACGCAGCCTGATCGCGGTGTCGATTCCGCATTTGTCAAAAGCCTGGAAAGACAAAAACCGTGACTTACTTCAAAAGATCTACCAGCGTTCTTCGATCAACCTGTTGATCTTCTCCTGTGGGATCTTTATATTGATAGCCCTCAATTATAAAGAGGCCATCACCACGTTTGGATTGAAAGAAATTTACCTGCTCGGTTTTCCTGCGTTTATATTTCTCGGTTTGAGCATGGTCATCGACCTGGGTACTGGTGTAAACGCGCAGATCATCGCCACCTCTACGGCCTGGAGATTTGAACTTATTAGTGGGGTTATCCTGCTTATACTCATGTTGCCGCTCACTTATATTTTCGCAAGACTTTTTGACATGACCGGGCCGGCTCTGGCTAATCTTATTGCGATTTCGGTTTATAATATAATACGTATTTCTTTTCTGTGGAGAAAATACAAATTGTTTCCATTTACCCGCAACTCCATTTATATCGTACTAGCTGCGGTGCTCAGTTATGGAATTTGTTATTTTCTCTTCCTGAATGTACATGGCCTGTGGGGACTGGTGTGGCGAAGTGCATTATTTGTTTTGCTTTATGGAGGGATCGTGATCGGCTTCAGGCTTTCACCCGATATCGTGCCAGTACTCTCATCAATCAAAAACAGGCTTACGCGCAAGTAATCTCTTACTAACCCTTCGTGTGTACTTCGTGCCCTCCGTGACCAAATAGGACACGGAGTACACGGAGGAAACACGAAGAACACGAA
>JAEZRB010000030.1 GCA_023412975.1 Bacteroidota bacterium
CCACGAATGCCCGCGTTACGCCCGACACAAAATTTCGTATAGGGTCGGTTACCAAACAGTTTACGGCTTGTGCTATCATGAAGTTGCAGGAAAAAGGCCTGGTAAGTGTGGAGGACAAATTATCGAAGTATCTCCCTGAATTTCCAAGAGGTGATGAAGTTACCATCCATCATCTCCTCACACATACTTCCGGTATTCACAGCTACACCGGTAAGGCTGAGTTTATCAGCCGGGTTACAAAAACAATTACACCTGATTCACTAATCGCTTTTTTTATAAATGATCCCTATGATTTTAATCCGGGGGAACGGTACCAGTACAATAACTCCGGATATTTTCTACTGGGTTACATTATTAGCAAGGTTTCTGGAAAATCTTATGATGATTTTCTCAAAGAGACTTTTTTTGATCCCTTACAGATGAAAAATACCGGTGTACACTACGCGGGTATTAAACTGGATAAGGAGGCAAAAGGGTATTCACGCAACAATGAGAACAAGTTTGAACCAAGCCTTAACTGGGATATGTCATGGGCCGGCGCTGCGGGCGCCATGTATTCAACCGTGGATGACCTGTTGAAATGGAACCAGGCACTACATAATGGCAAGGTGCTAAGTGTAGAAAGTTACAAGGCCACAATTACACCCGTAGTACTGAATAACGGGGAACAGGCATCACCGAAATATGGTTATGGACTTGCCATGTATAAATACCGGAATGTCGATGCCATCGGGCATAGCGGCGGTTTAAATGGATTTTTGACGCAGCTCGCTTATTATCCTGAAGACAAGCTCACCGTGGTGATGTTTACCAATACCTCCGACCCGCAGGTAAATTTTAGCCCGGATAAAATAGCAGAGGCTTTTTTATGGAATAAAATGGAAGCGCAATCTTCGTATGCTGTTGCCAGCGTTAAACCCGCTAACCTGGAACAATACACTGGCCGATACCAGTTAGGAAATATTGGCGTAATGACATTTTCCTCCGAGGGAGATAAGTTGTTTGCACAGTTGACCGGTCAGCCCAAATTCGAAATTTTTCCCGCAGCCGAACACGAGTTTTTCTGGAAAGTGGTAGAAGCAAGAGTAAAATTCATAAAAGAGGAGTCAGGCGAAATAAAACATGCGATGTTTTACCAGGGTGGCCAGGAATTGAAGGCTGAAAAGCTGGCTGAGGAGAAGATCGTTGAAATGCACCCGTCAGTGTTTAACCAGTACATTGGTAAATATAGACTTAATGCAAATACTGTTGTGACCATTTTGGAAGAGAATGGGAAATTTTATGCTCATCCAAACGACCAGGCGAGATTGCAATTACATCCAGTTTCGGAAAACGAGTTTGTTATTAAAGAGATCAATGCCCGGTTGCGTTTTGAAAAAGGGGCCGATAATAAGGTAACAAAGATCCTGCTTAATATGAATGGTGGGAATTCAGAATTGCCAAGAATAGAATAACATTCCATGATGTGGTGAGTGCTCATTCTTTTGCCATAGGAAAAGTTAGAAAAGAGGACGGGTTTTCGCGTGGGATCGCAGTAAAAGAAAACTCATAAATTAAACAACATGCGGATTGCAACCTATAATGTAAATGGCGTCAACGGCAGATTGCCGGTATTGCTGCGATGGCTCGACGAAACATCACCGGATATTGTTTGTCTCCAGGAATTAAAAGCACCCGGTGAAAAATTCCCAGAACTCAGTATTAAGGAAGCCGGTTATGAAGCTATCTGGCATGGTCAGAAGAGTTGGAACGGTGTAGCCATATTATCAAGGAAAGGAAAGCCTGAAGAAGTGAGGCGGGCGCTTCCCGGTGATCCGGAGGATGTGCAAAGTCGCTATATCGAAGCTAATGTCAACGGCATTCTCATAGGTTGTATATATCTTCCAAATGGTAATCCATATCCAGGTCCCAAATTCGAATACAAGCTAAAATGGTTTAAACGCCTGGAGTCGCATGCAAAAAAATTACTCGCTGACAAACAACCGGCGATACTGTTAGGAGATTTTAACGTGATGCCCACCGAACTTGATGTTTACAAACCGGAGCGCTGGGTCAACGATGCATTATTTCGCATTGAAGTACGGGAGGCGTTCAGTAAACTGATTGGCCAGGGATGGACCGACGCCTTACGAAAATTGTATCCGGGTGAGAAGATCTATACTTTCTGGGATTATTTTCGAAATGCCTACGCCCGCGACGCGGGATTAAGGATCGATCATTTCCTGCTTAGCCCTGATCTTGTGCCTCGTCTTCGCAAAGCAGGGGTAGACAGGCATGTTCGCGGCTGGGAAAAAACGAGCGATCATGCGCCGGTTTGGATAGAATTAAAAAATAAGTAGCCTGATTTATTGAATGAACTTGCAAAGTAGCTTATCAACCGCTTTGTGTTCTTTAATATATTCCTTGACCGCTCCCACCACTTCGCAGAAGGGTTCCCTTATCATGTCGAAGGTTGCCGTAAGTCTCTCTTCTTTGTAGATAAAAACGCGGGCCGCATTCCTGATAGAGTCGACGGTGATCACAATGTAGTGCTGGCGTAGTAATCCCTCGTCATTGGCATAAGTGATGCCATCCATCGGGATAAAAATTTCGAAGCCGCCGCTAAAATTGGTACCGCTAAGTTCAATGCCTGGAATCTTGTATTGAAGTGCTTCAACAAGATCTTCCAGTTCGATCGTCATGGTTTTTGGAAAACGGGCGATCCAGTAGATGAGGTGGTTGCTAAGGTTCATGGTGGTTAACAGTTAGTTTATACTCACAATCACCTATAAATATTTTAAAAAATCCCCGTAGTTCCAATAAATGTTGGTAAGAATTTTCATTCCTATTTAAGATCGGAGGAATGCGGCAAAGCCAGAACTACTGGCATTTTCACATATAGAAAATACCAGTAATTCCCGAAATGCTGAGAAGCAATACTTTTTAAACTGCGCGGAGGACAGACAGGGTGACCTGGTTGTTTCCAGTACCACCTTCAAGACCTTTCAGGTAAAAGGTGTACGCATTACCCTGGATCAGTTCGATGTTGGTGGTAGCCACCACGGTACCTGTACCTGCCAGGCGAACCTCGAGGGTATGACTGCCTGAGGCAATCTCAGAGAATTTATTATAAAGTTCAAAACCGGTATTGTCTGCATGTGAACGGTCAGACTCAATCAATACATTATCTATATACAGGTCAACTTCGGCAATATTTGGACTGGCATGAAAAAACCGGTAATAGGGTTTGGTAGAAGCCAGGCCGGCAAAATCATCCCTGATACGTAACACTTTGGCAGGGCCATCCACCTGCTCGTTATATATCATCAAAGTATAAAAACTCATGGAGTCGTAGAGTGCCTGCGGGATCTCTGTTACCAGACTGTCAGCCCCCGCCTTCTTAAATTTGACAGTGAAAAAGCCGTGGTCTACGCCGTTATACCCTGAGGTCACTGCACCGGGTGTAAATGCATTATTTGAAACACGATTGTCATTGAAATAAACATCCAGCGCCGGGGCTGTTGGCGCGAGGTGCATCAGGGAGATAAAGGTTTTCGGGGTATTGGGTCCGGGCGGATCTGATTTCAAACATCCACTCATCAGCACAACGATCATTACAAACATTCCACAAAAGCGCCACTTCAAATTGGTCATCATTTAATTAAGATTTTTCACGGATACAGCTCCGCATTCATTGTTATATATTATTAAAGTACAGGCCTGCCCTGTCTGGGGCACCTGGGATTCAGGCAGGATGACACCGCTTTACCAGGATTCGTTGCATGAGGCAAGATAGCAGGGCTCAAAATTAGACCATTAAAACCTGAAGTTTCGACCGTCCGAAATATAAAATTACACCACCTAAGTCCATCAAATCGTAAAGTTACGCATGTACAATAGAGAAGAAATAGTGTTTTTTTTATTAATTAATCGATTGAAATTAAATAGGATGAGTTTTTACTATGTATAAAATACGGAAATTTATGGGAAAATATACGCGTAAAACTTGCAAAGTAAAATAACCAAGTATATTTTTGATCCCCGAATGACAGAGATACGTTAGCGCTTTCGTTCATTCACGATGCCGAAGCGCTTCACACTGTCAAACCCGTAAACCCTATAGTATGAAAACAAATTTACCCTGTGGGCCTATTAGGTCAAAGAAACTGCTTATCCTTAGTATCGCTCTTATTTTTTTCTCCGCGCTCAGGGCGCAGGATTTTAAAGGAAAGGATGGCGCCGGCAACTTTAATGTTCCTGGTACTTATATCTTGAACCGCTACACGACTCTTGCAAGTTCGGTTAACGCTGGATCACTTTCGTTAACGGTATCTAATGTATCCCAGCTAAGCGGATCTTACTCGTTTACCAATTCAGTCAATGTATTCGCTTCTGATGTTTTGAGTCCCGGCGACCTGATCATGATCGTCCAGGTGCAGGGCGCAGATATCACTACTACCAACAATTCCAGCTACGGCCAGATCACTAATTATCACAACACTGGCAACTATGAATTAAAGACGGTTTACCAGGTTTCTGCTAATACCATTTTCCTCTGTGAGGGTCTGAACAATTCGTACACACAGACGGGAAGAGGCAGAACACAGGTGATCAGGATACCTCGCTTCAGTACACTGAGTGTAAGTGCTGGCGTAACAATCACTGGCCGAGCCTGGTCTGGTGAAACAGGCGGCGTGGTAGCGTTGGAGGCACAGGGCAATATGAATATAAACGGAACTATTTCTGCAAACCATATCGGATTTCGTGGAGGGGTAGATATTAAGAACGTAAGTTCTACAAGTGGCGAGTCAGTTATTACCTTATACAGGATCAGTTCACCTAATACGGCTGCTTCAAAAGGTGAGAGTATCGCAGGTAATTCAGACGATTATAACACATTTCTTAATGGAGCTTATGGTCGTGGTGCACCGGCCAATGGTGGCGGCGGTGGTAATGGACACAACGCTGGTGGCGGTGGAGGTTCCAATGCAGGAGTAAACGGTGCGTTGACTCCCTGGAACGGGACCGGTATTAAAGATAATTCAGTAGCAGGCTGGTCCAGTGCATGGAATTTGGAGAGTTCAGGTTTTGCCAATAATGTATCAACTGGCGGCGGCCGTGGCGGCTATACTTTTTCAAGTTCGAACCAGAATGCGTTATCAGTAGGACCCGGAAATACTGCCTGGGGCGGCGACCGCCGACAGAATGTGGGAGGTTTTGGTGGTCGGCCACTGGATTATCACGGAAACACCCGTGTGTTCATGGGTGGTGGTGGCGGTGCCGGCGACGGTAACAACAACTCTTCCGGCGATGGCGGAAATGGTGGTGGTATCGTATATGTGCTCGCCAATGGAAATATTTCCGGTAGCGGTAAGATCACGGCAAATGGCCAGGATGGCTTTAGCACGCAAAACTCCTTTATCGATGCCGGTGGTGGTGCCGGTGGTGGCGGTGCAATTATCCTGAATGCTTCAGGCAGCATCAGCTCTGTATCCCTGGAAGCAAATGGGGGCAAAGGCGGCGATCAGCTTCCACTGAGCAATGAAGCTGAAGGTCCTGGTGGTGGTGGCGGTGGCGGTATGATCCTGACCACAACTACTTCCGTAAGCAGGCTTGTAAACGGTGGTGCAAATGGTATTTCAAATTCAGCGCATGTTACTGAGTTTATACCTAATGGTGCCACCCAGGGAGCCGGGGGGACAGTTGCGAGCATCACATTTTCCGATGTATGGGCTTGTAATGAAGCTGGATTTATACTCCCGGTCCGACTGACAAGCTTTAACGCATTGCTACAGGATGCTGATGTAAAACTGTCATGGAGCACCGAAGAGGAGAGTGCCGGTACAAAGTACGAGTTGGAAAGATGCTTTGACGGTAAAACCTTTGCGACTATTGCCCTGTTCTTCGGTATGGAAAACGCAAACGGGAAAGGAAGTTATACTTATACCGATGCAGTTGCAAAGTCAGGGAAATCTGTGATCTATTACAGGCTCAAAATCTTGGAAGAGGAAAAATATTCTTACTCAGACCTTCGCACAGTTAGGATTAATAATGGGGGTCCTGTTGCTTCGATGAATGTATATCCGAACCCTGCCAGCAATTATTTCCAATTGGAACTTCCGGCAGGATGGGAAGGGAAAAATATTAAGCTCGAGCTGTATGATATGTCAGGTAAGCTCACGAAGTCGATCGTTAAAAACAAGATCAGTCGGACAGAGACAATTGATGTGAATGGTCTCCAGGCGGGGGTGTATGTGATTCGTGCTGGTAATGGAGGACAGTTGGCGCAGCAGATGATCGTAAAAAGATAGAGGAAAAATTTTTTGTGCCGGGGATATTTGAGGGCTCGATTTGCAGTCGCTTGTCAGACACTTAAAGCTTCCGACATCTAGTAGCTCAAAAAACTGGGAAAACCATGTGTAAAAAACGGATAGGAAACGTTTTTTTAAGGAGGTTCTCCCTAAGCTCGGTCAGACACTAAAAGCTTCTGACATCTAGTAGATCAAAATGTGAGAATGCCAAGGGAAAAAAACGGACAGGAAATGTGTTTTAAAGAGGTTTCTGTTACAAGCCTTGTCAGACACTTAAAGCTTCTGACATCTAGTAGCTCAAAAACCTGATAAAACCAAGTGAAAAAAACGCGCGGACGGTGTTTTTTATATAAGCGATTAGATCATTTTTGATGTAGTTAACCACGAACACTAATCTTCTTCTTAAGGTATTAACCCCTTAATGAATTCGAAGCCAGTGTTCGTGGCTTTTTATCAACTCAACCCGTCTTATTTTTTAATAAGGTAACCAAACAGCCCATCCAACTCCCCCTCGGGACCAGCTGTGAAATACAACCTGTTTGGATCAATGGTAGTAGCCGTGAGAGGTGCGAAACCGATAGCCCACAGTCCATCGATGACAATCGTTCTCCCACGTGATCTCAGCTGGCCAATAAATTCACCACGGGTAGAATAGGCATTTATCTTTCCATCACCAAAATTGCCTACAAGAATAAGCGTTGAGTCGCTATGCCCGGGTTTTAAGGCATTACCATTTTTATTATTTTCATCTTCAGGGTCATCAAAGAAATGGCGGGGAGCGGAAGTCACACCCCAGGGGGAATTTAGCAGGTCGCCAGTGGCAAATCTTCTTACAAAACTTCCATCTGTTCTGAAAATGCTGACGATACCTTTTCCTACCCCTTTCTCATCCCTGCCATCAGGTCCCACCTTTGCATACAGCACATAAAGCCATTCATCTACCGCCTGGATATTAAAAGGTGAGTACCCCCTGGGTAGCCAGGGATCTTTAAAAGACATAGTCACGGTGTTGAAGTCTTTATCCCAAACATCTATTTTGCCCGACCTGAAATCCGAGGCGTAAATATAATTGGCACCCTGGCTCACACCAATGGCCATTCCCGTGTACACGGAAGTTGCGGAATTATTGTGGATCAAAATCGCGTCATTACCCGCTGCGCCATTCCATCCGGATAAAACACCATCAAGGTTCACAAACAGGAACCGGGCGGCCTGCCCGTTGCTGATTACAAAATCTGCACTGCCGTTAAAAACTATCCCGGTTGGATTTCCTGTTGCGGGTCCGGCAGGAGAGGGGATATTTACAGGTATTCTGGGCGCCACACCTTCACCATTGTATAAGGCGCTCACATGGCCACCCTGGGAGTTTACCCAGGCAATACCCGTTGGACTCCAGGCCAATCCCCAGGCGTTGGTCTGCAGGGGATCAATTTGCGCTGCACCGTAGTTCCCATTATTGGCAACAAGGTTGACCTGGTCATAATTTTTTAGTTTTTTAATATCTGTTTTTCTGCACCCGGTAACGATCGATATAAGTAGCAGCATAGTAGCTATAGCAACGAAGTTAACGGCATGAGGTAGCCGTTTCATGAAATTTTTCATAAATGCAGTTTTAATTTTTAGGTAAAGGCGGTAACGGCTGCCCGGCGCCGGGTGTTACATCTATTCGTTGCGATTTTGGGAAAGGTTGTCCGAAAGTATGGGAAGCGGGAAAATTAATTATTAACAGTTCAGGCTTTAATTTTCTTCCGAATCCAGCTTTCGGTAGCCTGTGTCAGTTTTTCCATCGTATTTACTTTGCCCGCTTTAAAGGAGTGATCGGCATTATCTATTCTAATCAAAGTTGCTTTTTTGAATGTGGCGCAGAGGGGTTCGATCAGTTCCCAGGTGGCAAGGGCATCGCGGCTGCCTTGCAGGAAAAGCATGGGTATTTTTATTTTCTTCAAATGTTCAGCCCGTTCCACTGAAGGTTTGCCGGCGGGGTGGAGCGGGAAGCCATAGAAAATAATCCCTTTTATAAAATCGTGTGTATGCTCTGATAAATATTGCGAAGACATTCTTCCGCCAAAAGATTTTCCCGACACAAAAAGCGGAAGTTTGGGAAATTTCTCATGTGCATGCAGGATGGCGGCTTCGATTGTTTGATGGGCAACAGCGGGTGAATCTGGTCTTCCTTTTTTGCCTTCAGCAAAAGGGAAATTAAAACGCAGACTGGCAATGCCTGCTTCGCCAAGTGATTTAGCAAGCGTCGTCATAAAACTGTGATTCATACCTGCACCGGCTCCATGTGCCAGGGTCATTATACAAAACGGCTTTGCGGGGACAGTATATTCAGCTGAAACTTTTCCAATTGCCGGGGAGACTTTCAGGGTAATTGTTCGTGCCATCTTTATTTTTTTAAAAGTATAAGTAAAGTAGTAGCCGTTCAGCTATTTATTGAATTCCCCAAAATGCCAGAGTATACCTGACGGATCGTGTACAAAACATTCACGACCCCAGTCGTCGGGTTTTAA
>JAEZRB010000227.1 GCA_023412975.1 Bacteroidota bacterium
CGACTCACGACTCACGTCTCACGACTCACAACTACCGAACTCACTCGTATCTTTGCCCCATGACCAAACTCTCAGTCAATATCAACAAAATTGCAACCCTGCGCAATTCAAGAGGCGGTAATAATCCGGATGTAGTAAAGTCGGCAATCGATATCCAGGCATTTGGAGCAGATGGCATCACGGTGCATCCCCGTCCCGATGAGCGACATATCCGGTACAGCGATGTAAGGGAAATAAAAAAGATCATTACAACTGAATTTAATATCGAAGGCAATTGTAAAGAGCAGAAATTTGTGGACCTGGTACTTGAAACAAAACCCGACCAGGTAACACTCGTGCCTGATGTCCTGGGACAGCTCACCTCCGATCATGGCTGGGATACGATCCACAACAAAGATTATTTAAAAGAGGTGATCAGTGTATTTAAAAACGCCGGTATCAGGGTTTCCATCTTTGTTGATCCCGATGTAAAAATGGTGGAAGGCGCCGCCAAGACAGATACTGACCGAATCGAGCTATATACGGAGGGTTATGCAAAACAGTTTGCGGCAGGCAACCGGGACTCAGCAATCGCGGCTTATAAAGAAGCTGCCAGCGCCGCCCGTGACCTGGGTTTGGGACTCAACGCAGGGCATGACCTTGACCTGAACAATCTAAAATTCTTTAAAGAAAATATTCCCTGGCTTGATGAAGTGAGTATTGGACACGCGTTGATCTGTGATGCTATTTACCTGGGGCTGGAAAATACCGTGCAGTTGTACAAACGACAATTAAATTAGACAGCGACAAACATTATTTTCCAAAGCTGGAGTCTAGCTTAATAGCTTCTCTCAATAATTTTTTTATCGGCTTGTCATCAATTTCCTCTGCACGCTGGTAGATCTTGTAAAATATCTGCTTATTTGTGCCATGTGTAAGAAATCTATCTTCATCCTTTAGTTTATTGCCATACCAAAAACCCATCAGTACACCGGATTTGATACCACCTCTTGGAACTGTGGCTGGCCAGACGATACAGATACCTTTGTTGCCATAAAAAAATGGAACATTATAAGATATTTTCTCCCTGCAATTCGACGGAAGTATTTCTAATATGATCTGCCGGAGAACGTCGACTATTATCCTTTCTTCTTCGGGAAGGATCGGGTATAGTTCGGCGACTGATCTGATTTTCATGGGTACTTATTTTAGTTATTGCATGATATTATTTTATCCAGCTTGATTTTCATTTCTTGCCAATTTTTGATATTGTTTTGCCAATTGCTTTTGTCGGTTTGTCCATATCACTAATGGCAAAATTCATCGCTTCTTTTATTAATGCTTTGAGTTTTGGATTCCTATAGTCTGCCGGCTTTTTCACATTGATATGCCTGATCAGGTTGCCAGTACCGGTCAACAGTTTGTGTGGATCTTTCAATAATGTCCCTTTATTAAAACCCAGGTTAAGATGACCGGTATAGATGGGAATCATACAAAACGCATCAGCGAGCCTGTCCGATGCCGAAAACACCGAAGTGAGGGCATGTGTGTGGTATAGCAATTCATTACTATCAGGACAAAGCTCCAATATATATTGCCGAAGATCATAAAACAATTCTTTGAGCTCGGAATCTTTTAAGTCAAGTAAAATTTGAAATTCCGGAGGTAATGGTCTTTTATCTTTCATTTGGCTGGTTGTCGTATTGAATACCACAAATTAAGTTTCCTTCTGTGTCAAGAAATTT
Source organism: Bacteroidota bacterium (assembly GCA_023412975.1). Classification (GTDB taxonomy): domain Bacteria; phylum Bacteroidota; class Bacteroidia; order Chitinophagales; family Chitinophagaceae; genus Terrimonas_B. Next base: position 1,725 of record JAEZRB010000227.1, read on the forward strand.
GACGATCCAGCCAACATAAGGGATCGCGGTTTTGGGCATCACGATCGTACCACCGTTTAGTTTCACTCTTTCAATAAGATCATCTATATTTTGAACATTGAATGAACATTCAAGGCCGATTACTTTTTCCTGCACTGGTGAATAGCTCCGGGATTGCAGCGCGCCGATAAATTCACTGTCGTCGGACTTACCTGTTTTGATCTGTAGAAAGTCTTTCGGGCCATACGAATTGAATCCCCATTCGAAGATATTGTCGTAAAACTTTTTGGCCCGTTCCATGTCGTCCGTGTAGATAGCGAAGTGGGTTAGTGTGGTGTTCATTCTATTTGGTTTAATTGTACAACGATCATTTTGTTTCGAAAACAGACTAAAAAATTCAATTGTGTTGTACGGATGTAATACCCTTTTTGCAGATCACGGGCAATTCAAAGATAGCGGTATAAACCCCGTCTGCCTTTTGCTGAAATGGTTTCCCAAGGGATCAGGGCGGCGTTTGCAATAATAAATTTTTAACTAAAATAATAAATATTTATTGATATTCAATAATGTTTTCACTACTCTTTATTCCATTGTGAGAACGGGTGTGCACCACATTTAAGCATTATAAGAATAACACTCATTTTTATCCCGGTAGAAATCGGCCTGCTTGGTCAGGTTATTTTGGCCAAGAAAAATGTTTACCAGCTATCAATAACCATTAGTGAATTACACAGTTATCTAACGGAGGTCGACACATTTTCCATCGAAAATTCCACTCTTCACGATTTATCATTTCCTTATCAAATACCAGGGCTGCCCGGAAATGGGATGTTTATAATTATGGTAGTTTTGTCGACTAATCATTAACCGGTGTATGAATAAAAAATTCTACCAGCACATCTTTGAAAAAAAACAAAGCGTCGAAGCGGTTCCCCCCAATGAAGTCATTGCCTCCTGGACACTTCGGCTGATCCATCTTTTATACCCGGAAAAATCAGAAAATGGTCCCACTTCGCCTGAAGAGATTGAACGGGAATTTATGTTCCTGGAAAAAGAGCTGGTAAGGATATTCAATGCCACCAAAGCATGCCTCCAATGCGATAATGCTGATAAAGCGAGAAAATTTTTTGTGGCTATCCCTGAAATGTACCGGGTTTTGAATACGGATATCGATGCCATTTTCGAAGGCGATCCAGCTTCACAGAGTAAATTTGAGATCATCAGGGCATATCCCGGTTTTTATGCCATATCCTTTTATCGCATTGCGCATGCACTGGCTGATCTCGATATTCCCCTGTTGCCACGCATCCTTACCGAATATGCCCATTCCAAAACGGGTATCGACATACACCCCTCCGCCGAAATCGGCGAATATTTCTGCATCGACCACGGAACCGGACTTGTTATCGGTGAAACAACGTTAATAGGAAATCATGTCAAAATATACCAGGGCGTTACATTAGGAGCGCTAAGCGTTGACAAAAGTCTCTCGCATGTAAAGCGGCATCCTACCGTGGAGGATCATGTGGTTATCTATTCCGGTGCTACCATATTAGGAGGCGACACCGTTATTGGTCATCATAGTATCATCGGTGGTAATGTCTGGTTAACTAAAAGCGTTCCTCCCTATACTACGGTTTATCATAAGTCTGAGATCGAAGTCGTGGATCAAAAAACAAAAATTTAATATGGCGAGCATACTTGACCTGGTTGGCAATACTCCCATGGTCGAACTCAGAAAACTTAATCCGAATCCAGGCGTTCAGATATTTGCAAAACTTGAGGGAGATAATCCCGGGGGCAGCGTGAAGGACCGGCCGGCACTGAACATGATCAGATCTGCGCTGGAACGGGGAGAAATCAGGCCAGGTAGTAAACTAATTGAAGCCACCAGCGGCAATACCGGTATTGCGCTGGCCATGATCGCAAGGTTATTTGACCTGGAAATCGAATTGGTCATGCCCTCCAGTTCCACCCGCGAACGAACATTGACCATGGAAGCCTATGGCGCCAAAGTGACTTTACTCGACAGTATCGAAATATGCCGCGACTATGCAGAAGAAAAATCAAAAACCGGTGAATATTTTATTCTGAACCAGTTTGCAAACCCCGACAATTACAAGGCGCACTATAAAACAACCGGGCCGGAGATATGGAAAGATACCGGGCATAAGATCACACATTTTGTTAGCTCGATGGGAACTACCGGCACGATCATGGGTTGTTCGCGTTACCTGAAAGAACAAAATCCATCGATTCAAATCGTGGGCTGCCAGCCGACGGAGGAATCATCTATCCCCGGCATACGTCGCTGGCCTGCGGAATACCTGCCGAAAATATTTGAACCGAAACGTGTAGACCGGATCATAGATGTATCTCAACAGGAAGCCACAGAGATGGCGCGAAAACTAGCAAAGGAAGAAGGCATATTCGCAGGCATGAGCAGTGGCGGCGCTGCATCGGCCGCCATACGCCTTGCAGGAGAATTGAAATCCGGGCTGATCGTGTTCATCGTATGCGATCGTGGTGACCGCTATCTTAGCAGTGACCTATTTGGTTAGCATAATATTTCATTAAGCCTGGTTAATCTATCGCTTGTAATTTCCAATCTGGCAATTCGGGTATCAGTAAAAGATCTTGTCCTTCTTTTTTCCAGGCACAACTGGTGTTGCCATTAGTGATAACAAGAAATCCGGCAGGAATACTGATATGATAACGCAGCAACTGCAATAAGACGGGTTCGTCAAGTCTGACCGAAGGCGCTTTACATTCTATCATCATCCAGGGTTGATGCCGCTTGTCATAGACAAGTATATCGAACCGTTTTTTTAACTCACCCAGTCGGATGATCTTTTCCATCGCAATCAGGGTGGCGGGATAATTTTTCACCTTTACCAGGTACTGGACAAAATTTTGTCGCACCCACTCTTCCGGTGTTAGCTTCAGCCATCTTTTTCGGAGGGGATCAAAAATCAGTTCCTGCGTCCCCGTTTTTTTTACCTGGAATGCCGGTTCGGGGTATTGTATCAGCAGCATGCTTCAAAAGTAAATGATTAAATTCGCTTCATATCTAAAACGGCGATATGAAATCAAAAGAGGAAATAGTTGAAAACTGGCTTCCACGTTATACCGGTGAAAAATTGAAGAATTTTGGACAGTATATACTTTTAACAAACTTCAGCAACTACGTTTACAAATTCGCGGAATGGAATAATGTACAGGTCGTGGGTGAAACACGACCGATGCAATGCGCCACTGCAGACAATATTACGATCATTAATTTCGGAATGGGAAGCCCGACCGCGGCTACGATTATGGACCTGCTAAGCGCTATTGAACCCAAAGCCGCTTTATTTCTTGGAAAATGCGGCGGTTTGAAAAAGCGGAATAAGATCGGGGACCTAATCTTACCCATAGCGGCAATTCGCGGTGAGGGTACTTCCAATGATTATTTTCCTGCTGAGGTGCCGGCGCTTCCCGCCTTCGCCCTGCAAAAAGCGGTGTCGACTACCATTCGCGATTATGGGGTTGACTACTGGACCGGTACGGTGTACACAACCAATCGCAGGGTTTGGGAACACGATGAAGAATTCAAAAACTACCTGCAGGATATCAGGGCTTATGCCATCGATATGGAAACCGCCACTATTTTTACAGTTGGTTTTTATAACAAAATCCCAACCGGTGCACTGTTACTGGTAAGTGATCAGCCGATGATACCCGAAGGTGTAAAAACAGAAGAAAGTGATATGAGTGTTACGGCACAATTTGTGGACAACCATATCAAAATAGGAATTGACTCACTGAAACAACTGATCAACGATGGAATGACGGTGAGACACCTGAAATTTTAAATGTAAAAAAAATATTTTATGAAATTTTTATTCTTTGTGCCTGCAATATTTATCCTTGCCGTATCCGCCGACAAATGTGGCAGTGATAAAAAATCTGATACCGGCACTTACAAAGCAAAACTGGAGATCAAAGGGATTTGTATGAACTATACCCTCCGTTTACTCGAAGGTGATCTGGATACAACACAGGTCGTTGCGAACTGGACGGATGAGTCGACCGGCAAATCTTACCATAATGTTTTTGCACTTGGTTCACCCTGCACCTTTCCGAATACTATAAAGGAAGGTGACGAATTTTATTTTCGCATCGACAGCTCTGAAAAACAGGAATGCGCTGTTTGCATGGCTTACTATCCCACACCTCCCAAAAAATTATCCATTAAAGTAGTCGAAAAATAGTGTACCCTTTATTAAGTATACAGGATCTTACCGTTGCTTTCACCTCCGGTGATATTACAACAACGGCCCTGAAGGATATTTCCTTTTCCGTAGACCGTGGTGAAATTGTCGCCCTGGTTGGCGAATCGGGTTCTGGAAAGTCAGTGACGTCGCTTTCTGTTTTACAACTGATCCCCTCTCCTCCTGCCAGGTATGTTTCAGGAAAAATTTTGTTTTCGGAAGATGGAACAAGCCAGGAAAATCTATTAAAAAAAGATCGTTATTCCCTGCAAAATATCCGTGGAAATAAGATCGCAATGATATTCCAGGAACCCATGACCTCACTCAACCCCGTGATGACCTGCGGGCACCAGGTAATGGAGGCTTTGCGAACGCATAAAAAACTTTCAAAAGAAGCAGCCCGGGAAAAAACCATTGAATGGTTTGAAAAAGTTAAGCTCCCTGAACCCGCGCAGGTCTTTAACCGTTACCCGCATCAATTAAGCGGTGGACAAAAGCAACGGGTCATGATCGCGATGGCCATGTGTTGCGAACCCTCCTTGCTAATCTGCGATGAGCCCACTACGGCCCTGGATGTCACCGTCCAAAAGACAATACTGGAACTAATACGTGACCTGCAACAGCAATCCAATATGGGTGTGATATTCATAACGCATGACCTCGGTGTGGTGGCTGAAATTGCCGACCGTACGATCGTGATGTATAAAGGTGATATTGTGGAACAGGGAACCGTGACCCAGATATTTAAAAGTCCCTCCCATCCTTATACAAAAGGCCTGCTTGCCTGCCGGCCCGTTTTACATGAAAAAGGACAACGATTACCTGTGGTAAGTGAGTTTCTCAAATTGGCGGAGTCGAATGAGGAAACTGGAAACGGGACAGCAGTGCACGAAGAAGCTGGAGAAAAAGAACAGGTCACTACAATAGGTACCTATTCAAATAATATTCAACCCGGCGCTCCTTTGTTGCGCGTCGAAAATCTTTCGGTTTGGTTTCCCGCCAAAAAAACTTTTTTAGGCAAACCCCTTACTTATACAAAAGCCGTCGATGATGTCAGCTTTGAGATATTTAAAGGCGAAACGATGGGATTGGTTGGGGAAAGTGGTTGTGGTAAAACAACGTTGGGCAGAGCTTTGCTTCGACTCGTAGAACCTACCGGGGGGAAGATCGTTTACAACGGCGTAGATCTTACTTCCAAGAAAAAAGATGAGCTGCAATCGCTGCGAAAAAACCTGCAGATCATTTTCCAGGACCCCTACTCTTCCTTAAATCCCCGGCTCACTATTGGATCGGCCATCGCAGAGCCCTTAAAGGTTCATGGAATACTCCCAACGGAAAAATCAAGAAAAGAAAAAGTGATCGATCTGCTTGAAAAAGTGGATCTCAGACCCGAACATTTTAACCGCTACCCACATGAATTTTCAGGCGGCCAGCGACAGCGTATCGTGATCGCACGTTCATTGGCGCTTAACCCCGACTTTATCGTCTGCGACGAATCAGTTTCTGCACTTGACGTGAGCGTTCAGGCCCAGGTGCTAAACTTATTGAATGATCTGAAAAAGGAGTTTGGGTTTACCATCATCTTTATCTCACATGATCTTTCGGTGGTGAGATATATAAGCGATCGCATCATGGTGATGAACCAGGGCAAGATTCAGGAAAGCGGTATGGCCGACGATATTTATTATCATCCGCAAACAGCTTATACACAAAAGCTGATCGCTTCAATTCCAAAAGGAATTACAGTTTAATCGTCCTCATAATTTATTGAAATACCAGAATAAGGATTCCCCTCCGATTTATCATAAAACTCCCTTGCACTCTTGCGTCGAGAATAAAGCAGGCGTTTCAACTCTTTACGGAGTTGCTCGTCCAGTGAGGTTTCGTCGCTGATCCTGGTATCTGAAAACTCCGTATAATCCAGGGGATCGATATTCCGCGATCTGTAAGCGGTATAATCATTTGTGTTGCGTGGAGCGCTTTTATATTTGTAGACACCAGGTTTATCAGGTACCAATCCTACCGTAGCCAGTTTCCAAAACGCATCGTCTTTCTTGGATTTGTATTTAAAGAAATAGACGTATCCATTTTTATTCTTTACAACTGCAGGCAATTTCTCAAGGAACAATAACGAATCCGGCTTTTCAGACCAACTTTCATACAGGAGCCTGCTCTTAGCCATTTCTATATGGCCTTTAAATTTAGCCGGAAACAAAATGTGTTTATTTTGCTTTTCGAGATCAGTATATAAACCATAACGGTACTCGTCCATAGCGGCAAAATAGTTCAGCAAACTATCAATATAAGGCTTACCGTTCCGGATCATCAACATCATAGTATTATACTTCAGACGCTTGTCGTTAGTGCTGAATACCTGGTTAAAGAATGTTTTAACAGCAGGGTTTGAATCCCAGTAAGGCATGAGTAAAATCGTGTACAAATCGAGTTTCTCATTGACCGGACCGTCAGGGTCGTCAGCTGCCAGATCAAGTCCCTTCCTGTTCATTTTTTCCTTTTCAGCCCGCTCGATCTCTTTTCTTTTCTCCGCAATGGCCTGTTTTTTCAGCTCCTGCCTGGCTTCCACAAGGAATTTGCTAAAGTAAAAATCATAATCGTTTTTATGCACCAGGCTACTATCAATAAGTTCCGCCAGCAGTGACATCATATCGGATTTATAATCGTCGATATTTATTAAAGGCAATAATCCCTGGAAAATACCGGCGGTTAACTGAAGTGAATCCCTAAGCACTCCTAAAAAGCTATCGTCACCAGGTGACTGCCAACCTGCTTTAAGGCCAATATCGCGGTAATAACGATCAAGCAGATCTCGCGAACGCCCGGAACCTGTTTCCAGCACCGGCGGATCATCTTCCATAATGCTTCTGAACAGGCCGAATGCATAGGAGGTTTGCTGCTCCAGCAATGTTTCCAAAACTTTATACTGCAATTCTACAGTATCTCCTGCCGCAAAATACAATTGCCGTAAATAGTCAGACGAAGCTTTTGTTTTTATATCATCAAGTTTACCCACCAGGTCTTTTTTAACCTCGAGGTATTTTTTCTCTTTCCAGTCCAGGGAATTAATGATCGCTTTCAGTTGCGGAAAGTCTGCGGAATCAAGAGCGATAGTATGGATCCCTTTCACCGCCCGTTTGTGAACGGTGGTATCATCACTCGTGAAGTCATCAAAGAAAAGTTTTGATTTTTTGGCAAATGGATCAAGCCCTTTTAGTGAGTCGACGGGTTGAAAACTTTCAAAAAATGTTTTTACAAAGGCACTGGGCTTACTTAATGTATCGGATTGTGTCATCAAGGCATAACCAATCCCATTCTTATAATATGTCTTTGACCAGACGGCGCGGCTACTACCGGTGTCGGTGAGAATCGTTTCCCAGACTTTGATGCCGCCCGGTAATTCGAAATTTTTTCTTTTGCGGACTATACCCGTGGAATCACTGAAAAAGACAGGACTTTCTTTTTCCAGTTTCGCGCTGTCCTTTACCTGCTGGTATCGGGACATTCTGAAAAATGATACATATATTTTTTCGCCTGTAGAGTCGTTCGCGATCACTGTGCTTCTGAAAGCGCCATCCTCAAGGCGGGTATCTTCGCTGGATTCATCCTCTTCTTCATCATTAAAACGCGGGATGCCCAGCTTTCCTTTTGATTCAGTGGGAAAAACCGGGCTGTTCACCGTAAAATACAAACTCGTATCGCGTCGTGTTACAGCATGGCCATAATTGTAAGGCTTAATTACAAATGACTCGAGGAATTTGCTCATCGATGGTGTTTCCTTTTGTCCGTAAGCCACCAGCGTGTAATAATGGGGACCCTGGATGATGAAGCGGGTGAGAAATACTGAACCGTTTTTTGCTTTATACCTGCCGTCAAGGGCCGGGTAACCCTGGTGAGTTATGGCACGGTGACTTTCCGCTTTGTCGACGAATTCCGATGACTTAAAGCTTTCTGCCATCAGTTCGAGATCAAAACTATCTTCCTCCGCAAAATTATAGTTATGGATATCGCTACGAATGACGCGAAAATTCGCCCTGGACGCGGGATCCTCCGCATCAAATATCCATGATCCATCATTACTGACATGGGGAGTATGCGGAAGATCAATTGCAAATCCGCCATAAGGAGGTGAATAAGTTTTCCATTTATTGGTGGCGTCGGTCACAGAGGTATACTCTTTCAATTGAATGCTGCCAAAAAACTTTGAAGCCTCTTCTCCTTTTAATACATAATCACCCGTGCCGCTCATCTTAAAGATCACCACTTCAAATGGCATCACAAAAATGTTGTAGCGTTGTACATCGCCACGGCGGGTTTTATTGGTAAGATCGATTCCTTTATAACCGTTTCGTGTGATCTTTTGCCTGGAGATAATTCTACCCGGGATATTTTCATAAAGCAGGCTGTCGATGGTACTGTACACTTTATCAGTACTATGTCCCCACATCCAGCCATTGGTCTGGATACGGGAAACCATATAGTAGCTGCCGTTGGCCATATCGGCATACTGTCGTTGGTCGAGACTCGGGTCTTCACCGAATTTGTAAAACTTGCCCGGTATACTGACTTTAAAAAGACTGTCTTCAGCTAACTGGGTAGAAAACTTCACCGGCACCCTTACTTTCTCCACCTGGTTTTTATGCTGGCTGTCGCGGGCACCCATTTTAACGGGCCGTAATTTATATCCCTGGTCCCGCAAAATCTCGATCACGCCGCGATTGCCTGGCAGGTGGGCCGCACCTACCCCTACAAAAAGTGACTGCCCCGAACGAAGTATCGAATCGATGGATGAAGCCTGGATCTCATTACGCCGATAGAGGAATTTTTCGTCAAAAGCTGGTGAAAAACTGTTGTACTTATTGATGGAGTCGAGCCAGTCGAGATTACCGCTGCGATAAGCTTCCTGAAGTTTGTTGAATGAATAACTGTTTTCACTATCGTAACTGCGTTCTTTTATTTGCCTGTCTTTAGCCGCATCTTTATAAGCTTCCATCATCAGCTTCATAC
>JAEZRB010000093.1 GCA_023412975.1 Bacteroidota bacterium
GACGGGAAGAACATACTTTCTTGTTCGCTGGAATATGATAAGATTGTGAAAAAGCAATTGAAAATTCTCACCGCCTTCCCGTCTCCCCGGCCCAAACCTTCCTCACCGCCTTCCCGCCTTCCCGGCCCCAAAAAATCAGGTAAAATTGTTCAAATCAAAAAATGCTCCCTTCCCGTCTTCCCATCTTCCCGGCCCCGCATACCCCGCCTTATATAAGTTTGGAAGGAATAGGCTATTTTCCTTAAATTTGCACCGGAAGCAGAATCAAAGAAGGGAACGAAGGCGTTCCCTTCTTCTTTTATCTACTATGAGCAAGGACGGACAAATACAGGCCCTGGAGCAAAAGGTGAAGTCGCTGATCGAAGCAGAGCCCGAAGTGTTCCTGGTAGATATCAGGATCAAACCAACCAACAACGTAAAGGTTTTTCTCGACAGCGATAAGGGAATGCCACTCGATAAACTGATCCAGTACAACCGAAAATTGTACCGGCAGCTGGAAGAAACACAGTTTTTTCCCGGCAATGATTTTTCACTCGAAGTGTCATCACCCGGGCTGGATGAACCACTCCGGCAGCACAGGCAATACCTGAAAAATATTGGCCGCGACGTGGAAGTGCTCAGACTCGATGGCGGTAAAAGCGAAGGCAAACTGCTGAGCGTAGATGAAACCGGTATCGTGGTGGAAGAAGAAAAAATCGTCCCGGCCGCGAAAGGAAAAGGAAAGAAAAAAGAGCTGGTGCAACAAAGCATCACATTTGACAATATTAAATCAACAAAAATTCAAATTAAATTTTGAGAAAAGCGATGGACCATGCAGCTCAGGCTAAACTCTGGAGGTCATGGTTCTGGCTAAAGACTCAGATCTGATTAAACCAGAGAGTTATGGCAAGTATCAATCTTATCGAAGCGTTCCAGGAATTTAAAGACGCGGAAAATATCGATCGTCCTACGATGATGAAGGTGGTGGAAGATGTTTTTAAAACCCTGCTTCGCAAAAAATACGGTAGCGACGAAAATTTTGACGTGATCGTAAACGCCGAAAAAGGTGACCTGGAGATCATTCGTCACCGTATGATCGTGGAAGACGGCCAGGTGGAAGATCCGCTGGCACAGGTAGCCTATTCTGAAGCGATCAAGATTGAACCCGACTTTGAAGTGGGGGAAGAACTTTTCCAGGAAATTGATCTCTACGATTTCGGTCGCAGGGCGATCCTGGCAGCTAAACAAACCCTTGCCAGTCGTATCAGCGATTTGAAAAAGAACGTGTTGGCCCAAAAATATGGTGACCGTATCGGCGAGATCATCAGCGCCGAAGTGTACCAGGTCTGGAAAAAAGAGATCCTGTTGCTCGATGAGGAAGGCAATGAACTGATCCTTCCCAAGAGTGAACAGATACCACAGGATTATTTCAAAAAAGGCGAAACGATCCGTGCTGTGGTGAAGAAAGTGGACATGAAAAATAACAATCCCGTTATCATCCTGTCACGTACCGCACCCGAGTTTTTGGCCAAGTTATTGGAGATAGAAGTGCCTGAAATTTTTGATGGTCTTATCGTCATCAAAAAGATCGTACGTGACCCGGGTGAAAGAGCTAAGGTGGCGGTGGAATCCTACGACGACCGTATCGATCCCGTTGGCGCCTGTGTAGGTATGAAGGGTAGTCGTATCCACGGTATCGTACGCGAGCTGAAAAACGAGAATATCGACGTGATCAACTGGACCAATAATATCCAGTTGCTGATCCAGCGGGCACTAACCCCGGCCAAGATCACCAGCATGGAACTGAACAATGAAAGACACCATGCGAGCGTGTACCTGAAACCCGACCAGGTTTCACTGGCTATTGGTCGTCGCGGCGTCAATATCAAGCTGGCATCTGAATTGACCGGGTATGAACTGGACGTATATCGCGATTCTGAAGAAGAAACCGGCGAATTCGACGTGGATCTCGAAGAATTTAGCGATGAGATAGAAACTTGGGTGATTGATGAATTAAAAAGAGTAGGTTGCGATACGGCTAAGAGCGTATTGAGACTAACACCCGAAGAACTGGAAAGAAGAACCGACCTGGAAAAAGAAACGATAGATGATGTGAGAAAGGTTTTACAGGCGGAATTTGAAAATGAATAAAACAACAAATGTGAAGATGTGAGAAATGTGTAAATGTGAAAATGTGAAGGCAACTTGTAATGGTAACTTCTATTTCCACATCTCTACATTTTCATATTTCCACTTATTAAAAATTCTGAATGGCAGAAATAAAACTTCCAAGATTACTGGCAGCAGCGAAAGAGTTTAACATCGGGCAGGACACCTTAATTGATTTCCTGATAGGGAAGTCATTTCCTAAAGAAGAGCTGAAACCTACGTCGAAACTGACGGAGGAAATGTATCGTGCTTTGCAGCAGGAATTCCAAAGCGATAAGGCTGCCAAACTGAAAAGTGATATGGTCGATCTGCCTAAAGGCACGGTAAGCGAACCCAAGAAGAAAAAAGAAGAAGAAGAGATCAATTTCAGGAAAGAAGAGAAAAAGACAGCGCCTAAGAAAGAAAAAGAAGAAACACCGGTAGTAGAAGAAAAGCCGGCAGCCAAAACAAAGAAAGAAACCGCGAAAGAAGAAGAGGTTGTTAAAATAGACGCACCGGAAATAGCGACACCCAAGGTTGTCGACAAGATCGATCTCTCATCTATTGATTCCTCCACAAGACCTAAAAAGACAGTTAAGAAAAAAGCTGACCAGGAGGCTGAAGCGCCACCAGTGGAAGAAAAATCGGAAGAGATCAAAAAACCCGCTACTAAGGAACCGACTAAAAAAGCGGCAAAGGCAAAAGAAGAAGAAAAGAAAGTACCGGAAGAGGTCAGCGCCGAGCAGGTTGCTGAATCCGAAGAGGAAACTCCGCCGGTTATTGAAAATATAAGGGCCGACAAACTGGAAGGCCCGAAGATCCTGGGTAAAATCGACCTTCCCGTTGACAGCGATACCCGCCCGGTAAAAGACGAAAAGCGGAAACGCAAACGTATCCCGATCGAGAAAAAAGAAGTGCGCCCCGATACCCAAACACAAGGCAGGGGTGGCGACAGGAGACCAGGTGGCGGTGGTGGATTTACACGTGGACGCCAGGGTCAGAGCGGTACTGGTGGTGGTCGCCGTGTGATCACACGCAGAGAAGATAAACTCATAGACGAGAAAGAAATACAGGAAAAGATCAAGGAAACCCAGGCTAAACTTGCAGGTGGTGGAAAAGGCAGAAGCGTGAAAGCAAAAGCCCGCCGTGAAAAAAGACAGGGCCTTGCCGATGCGATGGGCGAAGCGATGGATGACAACAAGCTCCAGGTAACCGAATTTATCAGTGTAAGCGAGCTCGCCAACCTGATGAATGTAAGCTTTGCCGAAGTGATCAGCAAGTGTATGAGCCTCGGCATCATGGTATCGATCAACCAGCGTCTCGATGCGGAAGTGATCGAACTCGTGGCCAGTGAATTTGGCTTCGATGTGGAGTTCATCAACATGGAAAAGCAAATGGAGATGGAGGAAGAAGACGATGAAGATGGTGAAGAAGAACTCCAGCCCCGTTCTCCGATCGTAACGATCATGGGTCACGTTGACCATGGTAAAACATCATTGCTTGACTATATCCGTAGCGCTAATGTGGTTGCTGGTGAAGCCGGTGGTATCACCCAGCATATCGGTGCCTACCAGGTGGAACTGCCAAACGGCAAAGAAATTACCTTCCTTGATACACCGGGTCACGAAGCGTTTACCGCGATGCGTGCACGTGGTGCAAAAGTGACGGATATCGCGGTGATCGTGGTCGCTGCCGATGACGCGGTGATGCCACAAACCCGCGAGGCTATCAGTCACGCGCAGGCAGCAAATGTGCCGATGATCTTTGCCATCAACAAGATTGATAAAGATGGCGCCAATCCTGCGAAAATATATGAACAGCTTTCGCAAATGAATATCCTGGTGGAAGAATGGGGCGGTAAGTTCCAGAACCAGGAGATCGCCGCCAAAAGTGGTTTGAATATCGATAAACTGCTGGAAAAAATATTGCTGGAAGCCGAACTGCTCGACCTGAAAGCTAATCCTAACAGGGAAGCAACAGGTACCATCGTTGAAGCTTCGCTCGACAAGGGCCGTGGTTATGTAGCCACGCTGCTGGTTGAAAACGGAACACTGCACGCTGGCGACCTGGTCGTGAGCGGACAGTACTACGGACGTGTGAAAGCGATGTTTAACGAAAGAAATAAGAAGGAAGATGCCGCAGGTCCATCTGCACCGGCTGTGATCCTGGGTCTGAACGGTGCGCCACAAGCAGGCGAGAAGTTCAAAGTGTACCAGGATGAATCTGAAGCGAAAGAAATCGCTAACCGTCGTGCCCAGATCCTTCGGGAACAGGGTATGCGGGCGAAGAAACATATTACACTCGACGAGATCGGTCGTCGTCTTGCACTTGGAAACTTCAAGGAGCTCAAGATCATTATCAAAGGCGACGTGGACGGTTCTGTAGAAGCCCTGAGTGACTCCTTGCAAAAACTGTCGACACCTGAAATCCTCGTGAGTGTGATACATAAAGGCGTAGGCCAGATCAATGAAAGCGATATCGTTCTGGCAGAAGCCTCCGACGCGATCGTGATCGCCTTTAACGTACGCCCATCACAACAGGCATCGAGACTTGCTGAAAATGCGGGTATCGAGATCAAGATGTACTCTATCATCTACAACGCTATCGAAGAAGTGAAGAGCGCGATGGAGGGTATGTTGGAGCCAACAATCCAGGAGAAGATCACGGCAAATGTGGAAGTGAGAGAGGTGTTCAAATTTGATAAAGCCACTGTTGCCGGTTGCTATGTAACCAGCGGACGTATGAAACGTGATTCCAAAGTTCGCCTGATCCGCGACGGTATTGTGATCTACCCCACTGCCGAAGGCGCTACTGCCGAACTTGGTTCGCTGAAACGCTTCAAGGATGATGTGAAAGAAGTGTTGTCGGGTATGGAATGCGGATTGACCATTAAGAACTATAGCGATGTCAAAGTTGGGGATGTAGTAGAGGCGTATGAGCAGGAGGAGGTGAAGAGGACGTTGTAAGATGCTGGATACTAGATGCTGGATGCTAGATACAGGATACTAGATACTTTAGGTTTCTAACTCCCCTCTCCCTGGGAGAGGGGTTGGGGGTGAGGCCGGGTGGGGGTGAGGCTTGGCTGAGTGAGGCTTGATCCTGTTGAAACTTTGTTAAATAGCGCTTGAATTTTCCCCGGTTTAACCGGTAAAATTACTTTTGATACCATGTTTACTTTCAAACGCATGCTGGGCCTGGCCCTGTTCCTTTTAATGGGAGCATTTGCGACCAAAGCACAATCCTATAAAGTAGTTGCAGATAAAATCGTTGCCGTAGTAGGCGATCGTATTATCCTGCAATCTGATATCCGCAATTCCATTGAAGATGCCAGACGCCAGGGAAGTACAGTTCCCGATGACGCTGAATGTATGCTGATGGAGCAGGCTGTTATTTCAAAAGTATTGATGTTGCAGGCTGAGAAAGACTCGCTGCCTGTTTCTGATGAGGACGTTGAAGCTGAGTTGGACCAGCGTATTCGCCACTTTATCAACCAGGTTGGTACTAAGGAAATGCTGGAAGAATATGCAGGCAAGACTGTATACCAGATCAAGGATGATGCACGTGAATCGGTGAAGGAAAACAAACTCGCCTCGGCCATGCAGCAAAAGATCGTTAGCGCTGTGAAGATCACTCCAACCGAGGTAAAAGCATTCTTCGATCGTATTCCGGTTGATAGCCTTCCCTATTTTGAATCCGAGCTGGAAGTTTGCCAGATCACGATCATTCCCAAGGCATCGAGAGACCTGGAACAATATATCGTGGCGGAAATGAACAATTACAAAAAACAGATCGAAACAAAAGTTGCCACTTTTGAACAGCTGGCACAACGATATTCTGAAGACCCCGGTAGTAAGGACCGCGGGGGACGCTACCAGATCAACCGGAATGAAAAAACCTGGGATCCTGCATTTCTGTCGGCTTCTTTCCGCTTGAAAAATGGAGAGATCTCTGCGCCGGTCAGGTCTGAAAGGTTTGGATATTTCCTGATCCAAATGATCGAAAGAAGAGGTGACGATGCCGATGTTCGCCTGATCCTGAGAACAGCACCTGTAACAGATGCCGAGATCAACCAGGCCAAGGGCAAATTGGATACCGTACGTTCTAAAGTTATTTCCGGTAGCCTCAACTTCAACGAAGCAGCTTCTAAATACAGCGACGACGAGTCAGCAAAATATTCAGGTCCCTGCCTGCTTAACCGCGACGGCGCGCCTTATGTCACCATCGACCAGATGGATAAGGAAATGGTAGCTTCGATCAGTAAAATGAACGTGGGCGATATCTCCCAACCCGTTGCGTTTACCAACGAACAGGGCAAAAAAGGGGTAAGGATCATTTACCTGAAATCGCGCTCAGAGCCGCACCGGATGAACATGACCGACGATTACAGCAAGATATCCCAGGCAGCGCTGGAAGAAAAGAAAATGCATGCGCTTAATAAATGGATCGAGTCCCGGGTACCTACTTATTATATTATGATCGACGGTGAAGCGCAAAAGGACTGCCCCAAATTGACCAAACTGGCCAGCGGGGATGTGAAGGGTTTCTAGATATTGCGTTTTTCTCTATAGTTATTGTACCTTGAGCTATCAGGTTGGTAATTAACCTATAGCGCCCTGCAGGGATTGGGGATTATGAATTGGTAAATCATTGCTGCCCGGGGAATTCCGGCCTCAAAAACCTACTATTTATATTATGATCACTATGGTTCAAGACCCCCTTGAACCACAATAGGGACATAGGTACATAGAAAACATAGTAACACATTATAACCCACTATGTTAACTATGTTCCTATTGTTTCTATGTGTTCCAAAAAAACCTGCTATGAAAAGCAGAAGGGGAAAATCCATAAAAGCCTTGCGGGTCCTGGATCCCATAACACTCCTAAATTTTATTCCGGACAGCAATGATTGGTAATTTGGAATTGGGGGGCTAGCCATTAATTAAAAGAACTCGCGGCAGATATGATGGAATGGATTACAAATCCTTCATCCCTTACAAACTAGGAAGACAAATAATGACTTAACTTTGCGCCTTCCTTTCAATCACATACATGAGCGATCCGATCAAGCACGAATGCGGTTTAGCATTCATCCGTTTAAGAAAATCCTTTTCATATTACCATCAGAAATATGGCACCGTACTCTGGGGCCTCAGCAAACTTTACCTGCTGATGGAAAAACAGCATAACCGCGGCCAGGATGGTGCGGGTATCGCTACGGTGAAACTCAACGTTGAATCTGGGTATCCCTTTATGCAGCGCCTGCGCAGCAATGCAAAACAAGCCATCGCAGATATTTTTCAGCAGGTAAGCAGCGAGATCGAGGAGCTTGAAAAATACCACCCAGGTATAAGGAATCACCCCGGTCTTATGAAGGGACATGTAAACTTCTTAGGTGAATTACTCCTCGGACACCTGCGATACGGCACACAGGGAAAAAACAAACTCGAATATTGCCATCCCTTTATCAATCGCGATACTATACCTGCCCGCAACCTCGCCATGGCCGGCAATTTCAACCTGGTAAATACAGATGAATTATTTGCCCTTATTGGCAAAGAGCCATCCGAACAAATGCGTTTCAGTGACCTTGCAGCGATGATCGAAGTGGTGCATGATTTCTTATGCAAGGCTGATGAGGAAGCCCCGCAGGGCTATGATATCAAAAAAGTTTTAAAGCAGGCATTTTCGCTTTTCGACGGGGGCTATCATGTTGCAGGTATTACAGGCAATGGTACCGGCTTCGTGTTGCGCGATGCGCACGGAATCAGGCCTTCTTATTATTATGTAAATGATGAAGTGATCGTTGCTGCTTCAGAACGTGCCGCCATCCGCACTTCGTTCAATGTAGGTGAAAACGAAGTGAAGGAACTAATGCCCGGTGAAGCATTGATAGTGGATGAAAAAGGTAAATACGAAGTCGTACAGCTTTTGGAACCAAAAGAAAGAAAGGCCTGCAGCTTCGAACGTATCTATTTTTCACGGGGCAGCGATGAAAAAATATACAAGGAAAGAAATGCACTGGGATACAATTTAAGTGAACAGGTGCTCAACGCGATCGAGCATGATACACGCAATACGATCTTCTCTTTTATACCCAATACCGCCGAAGTTGCTTTTTATGGGCTGGTAAAAGGCATGGAAGATTATCTCAACAAAATAAAGATCGAAAGAATACTTTCCTGGGACAAAGACTTTGACGAGGAAAAGCTATCCGAAATGATCAACCGCCGGATCCGCATTGAAAAGATCGCTATTAAGGATGTGAAGATGCGGACCTTTATCACGGAAGACGCGAGCCGCAACGAAATGGTGCAGCACGTGTATGATATCACCTATGGCACCATCAGACCCGGAAAAGATACCCTGGTAGTGATCGACGATTCTATTGTGAGAGGCACCACACTTAAGGAAAGCATCATCCGCATGCTGTCCAGGTTAAAACCAAAACGCATCATCGTGGTTTCGTCTTCCCCACAGATCCGTTATCCCGATTGTTACGGTATTGATATGAGTCGCATGGGTGAGTTTATCGCTTTCAATGCAGCCGTTGAATTGTTGAAGGAAAGAGGAATGGAAAATTGCCTGGAAGAGCTGTTGCAAAAATGTAAGGAACTGCAACGCAATAATCAGCTTCACACCGAAAATATCGTTAAGCACGTATATAAACCCTTTACTGCGGAAGAGATCTCCGCGAAGATCGCCCAGCTCATTACACCTCCTGAACTGAACATCCCGGTTGATGTGATCTTTCAAAGCATTGAAGACCTGCACAAAGCCTGTCCCAGTAATCTTGGTGACTGGTATTTTACAGGCAACTACCCTACTCCTGGAGGTAATAAAGTGGTAAACAAAGCCTTTATCAACTATATGGAAGGAAAGAATGTGAGGGGATACTGAGATAGTTCGTAGTTAGAAGTTCGTAGTTAGTAGTTCGTAGTTAGTAGTTCGTAGTCGAAAAAACAGTTTATGAAAGAACTTTTATTAGTACGGCATGCAAAAAGCAGCTGGGCTGATTTTTCAATAAAAGATTTTGACCGCCCGTTGAATGACCGTGGTAAAAAGGATGCGCCTATAATGGCAGAACGCTTGCGGAAGAGGGATATCGATATCGACGCGTTCATCGCAAGTCCGGCCAAACGTGCCCGTAAAACTGCCGAAGCGTTTGTAAAGAAGTTGAAGGATAAGAAAAAAGATATTGAGTTTTACGAAGAATTATACCTGGCGGGGCCCTCGGTTTTTTTTGATGTTATCAGTAAAACTAATGATAAACACGATACTATCGCGGTATTCTCCCATAACGAAGGCATCACTTCCTTTGCCAACATGCTCACCACCACACGCATCGACAATATTCCAACCTGCGGCATCTTTGCTGTGAAAGCAAATATCAAACACTGGTCTGAATTTGAATCGGCGGAAAAGGAATTTTGGTTCTTCGACTACCCAAAAGCCGGAGAAGATTAAATTAGGATTCGGCTGGCTTAACTGCATTGACCGGTATCTGTACAATACTGCCATCGGCAATCTCTACGATATATCCGTCTTTGGTTATTGCGAGCGGAGTCAATAATGTTCCGCCCTTTAATCTTTCATCCTTCACCGACCTTGGGCTTGAGATCACAAGCTGTTCTTTAAGATTCTGTGTTTTCAATGCCGGCGCTATCCTTACCGCCGGGTTTACAAATGGCAGCGGATCAATCGGACCACGTGAGGTATAGACACCAAAATGCAGATGCGGTGGTGTAAATTTTGCATTACCTGTATTACCCACGGTACCCAGTGTATCACCTTTTTTTACAGATTGACCATCACTTACCTTCTGCTCATCCAAATGAGCATAGTACAAATGAACATCATGTTCGTTTACACGCATCCAGACTGTCTTACCGCCAATACCGCCCTCAGCCACCCTTGTCACATAACCATCTGCTGCGGCAATGACCGGTGTTTTCCTCGGTGCAAAAATATCAATGCCTTCATGGTTGCGTTTGCCACCATCACGCGCATCACCCCAAAAACTCCCGGTTTTTGCCTTAGAGCCTGCAACGGGGAAGCCGAGTGAAGGTGATATCCTCGCCGACAAATGATACTCGCCGGATTGGTAAAGTGCCGGTTGTAAACGTAAAAGGTAATCTGTTGTTTCTTCCACATTAAATCCAAAGCCGGACGTACCGGTATCTACAGCCAGTAGATGCGTCCTTTGATCTTCATCTATCCTAAACAGATCGGCAAATATGGTCAGGCTGTCGCCATCACTTTTTGTGAGTATGAAATCGATCCGCTCGCCCTGCTTTGCAGTAAACCGTAACGCCAATGCACGCGGTTTATCAGCTTTAAAAATACCGGCGAGTTTGTAAGGCAAATCGATAACCTGGTTTGTATCCAGGGCTTTTTCAGATGCGGCGAGCCAGGCCTGTGCGGCCGGGTCCTTCCTGATAGAACGGCCATAAGCCTCATGAGGTGTTCGTTTCTCGAATATATGACTGATAGAATCATTACAAGAAGCAGCACATACCAGGATGGCGATGAGAAATATGGACTTAAAGAAATACATCACCTGCTTTCCAACAAAGTAAAAGCCGGAATTCGTGAAGAAAATTGTAAGTGTAGCACAAGTAAAATTTTCCCCAAATAAATCAATCAAAATCGTTGAATAATATTTCGAACCTGTGCGACATAGTGACCCCCGAATAATACCGCATGCACAAGCAAGGGATAGAGTTGGGTAAAGTCCAGCCTGCTTTCCCAGTTATTTTCCAGGGGATAAGCTTCATGATACGCCCTGTAGAACCGATCCTGGAAACCGCCAAATAAGCGCGTCATTCCAAAATCCATTTCACGATGACCGTAATAGACAGCAGGGTCATAGATCGCTGCCTGGCCATCCTGGGCAGTCATAAAATTTCCGCTCCAGAGATCACCATGCAGGAGAGCGGGAGTTTCATTTGGAAAAATCTCCCCAAACTGTGCGCAGCATGCTTCCGCATGGTTCACATCAGTTGTAGAAAATATTCTTCTGTCAAATAGTTCACGGACCAGGGGTATGATCCTACAATGCGTATAAAAAGAAGCCCAGTTTTCATGCTTTGTATTTTTCTGGACCAGGCTTCCGATATAATTATCTTCCATCCATCCAAAGGAATCGCTGGTTTGCTGATGAAGCATTGCCAGTGATCTCCCGAAATTTTCCCAGAAATTGCTGGCAGGCCTTCCCGGTGAAATCCATTCCAGCAACAGGTACTGCTGGTTGTCTATTTCACCATGCTTTATGGCGGCAGGTATGTGTAAACTTGTATTACCAGCTGCATTTCTCAATACATCCAGGCCTCTTGCTTCTTTTTCAAACATAGCAGGATAGCGTCCTGCATCATTTAACTTTAGGAAATAATTCTTTCGACCAGTTATACGATACGCTGAATTTATATCTCCGCCATGAACAGGGGAGTAATGATTGATATTGAGGTCGAGTTCTTGAATTATGGTTTGTATGGCCATTCCAATTTGTAATCGCAGGCTGCTATTGCGTCATCAAAATCCCAACTCCTGCACCGGGTCCCAGAATTTTTTTTCAAAATCAACTACTTTATCATCTTTAACTTTTACCCCTTCCTTTTTCAACCGTTGTTCCATGGTATCAGGCGTTGGAAAATGATGTTTGCCACTAAGCATACCCAGCCTGTTGACGACACGGTGCGCGGGTACAGTTGGCTTTACTTTTCCTGCACCATTCATAGCCCAGCCCACCATGCGTGCCGAAAGTTTCGTGCCCAGGCATGCCGCGATAGCGCCGTAGGAAGTCACGCGTCCCTTTGGAATTTGTCGCGCCACTTCATATACCAGCTCGAAAAAATTATCTTCCTTCTTTCCGGAAGGTTTTATTGTCTTTAATTTTCCCGCTGCTTTTTTCTTTACCGGCATAAATAATATCGTGTTTAAAATTTACTAAGTTTTCTCATCATCATCCGATCCCGATCGGATTTTTATCAACGCTGATCTTTTAGGTTCGGGTACGCGTTCATAATCGTAGGGGCAGTGTTTACAGCCATTTCCACAACAATAACCACGTTCCAAAAGGTATTGTCTTGTAAGTACGACCAGGCCCTGTTCATTGACATAATAATGAATGTCTTCAATCCACGGGTTCATTCTTCAGCATTTGTTTGAGTATCTCATCCTGGTCGGTGCCAGGCAAAACCTTTGGTAGTGAAAAACTGATATAATGCACACGGTTACTTCCGGCTATATCCAGGGATTCATAATGCGTTTTGATTTGAAGTTCCGCGGCAATATCAGTTTCACGATATAGATCATTCCGATCTTCATGCACAGTGCATTGATATAACTGGATCACCTGTTTTGTAAACTCATACAGATCGGGGCTATCTGTTTTAAGGTGGATTTTGCCTCCTTCTACCAGAAACTGCTGGTACAAACGCAGGAATCGTGGATGTGTCAGTCTTTTTTTTGCTTTTGAAACCCGCAACTGCGGATCAGGAAAGGTGATCCAGATAGCGTCTACTTCGTCTTTACCAAAGTACTGGCTGATATGATCAATCTGCGTACGCAAAAAAGCAACATTAAACAGGCTTTTCTGCAATGCTTTTTTCGCCCCCACCCAAATACGGTTTCCTTTCAGATCAACACCTATAAAGTTTCTATCGGGATAAAGTTCCCCAAGACCCAAGGCATATTCACCCTTACCG
>JAEZRB010000125.1 GCA_023412975.1 Bacteroidota bacterium
TAAATATCTTTTAGCAGGGTGAATGACTGCGCAAACACCTGGCCCGAAAAAAAGATGGTCAACACAAGCAGCAATTTGCAGCAGCTTTTCATGAGTAGAATTTTTTTTATGAAAAAACAACGCTCCCCTAAAAATCGGTTCATACAATTTGTTTAAAGCTTTATAAACTCCACCCGCCTGTTATTGGCTTTTCCTTTTTCAGTTGAATTATCATCTGCCGGTTCTGCTTCTCCTTTTCCATCAAACTGCAGGCGTGATGCATCAATTCCAAAGTCTTTTACTAATATTTTCTTTACAGATTCTGCCCTGCGAACCGACAGATCCTGGTTAATGGCCGGGTCTCCATCTGAATCTGTGTGACCTACGATTTTAATTTTAATACCGGCATCTGCCGTAAGCATATCGGCAATGGATTTGATGGTACCGTAAGATTCTTTTTTGACTACAGATGAATTGGTATTGAAATAAATACCTGTGGTGGTAAAACGCCCGTTCTTTAATAAAAGGCTTCTAAGGTCTTCTGATGCTTCTGCAATCCGGAAATTACTGATAGCAACAAACTGGTTATTCTCAGGCTTTACATCAAAGGCTTCCACTATAAAATACCTTCCTAATTTGCCCTGCAAAATATTGGGGGCATCCACATACTTTTCATTGTCTAACCAGATGCGTAATCGCTTTCCGTTTACCGCAATGGATACATGAACTTTACTATTCACCAGGTCCGTCATATTCCTGTTAATCCTATTGGTAACCCTGTTCGTTACTTCACTTCCAAAATTTTCAACCCTTACCACACCAAGATGTGACTTAAGCAGCAATTCAAGATACGCAACACTGCCAGCCTGTGCCATGCTATATGCTTTTTTAGGAAGAAATGCCAGGAATAGTTTGCTGAGTGCGTTTGTGCCATATCCATTACTGATAAAATCAAATTCCACGGTATAATTTTCAGGTAACTCTTTTTTAGTAATGGGTAAATAACCGGATCGCCTGTTGAGCGAAAGCCATTTTCCTTCGTATTGCGATGTGCTTACCACTTCTCCACTGCCGCCCGTTTCCCAAAGTGCAGGAAAGTCTCCAAGACCATCTGCAGCAAAATCATCATAGAACAAAACCTTGTTGCCTGGTACAAACGTAAACATGGAATAAATTCCAAACTCGGTTCCGGTTGTATCACCACTATTTATATCAGCACTTTTTACAGCGTCCGGTACAGGTTGTTTGTTATTTACATCTTCCCTATTATTATCATTATCATTATCTTTCTCCTTATTTTTCGATTTTTTGTTGAAAATATTTTTGACGCCGTTCACTGATTTTTCTAACGTAACATCCACCGCCTCAGCTGTTTTTTGCTCTGCTTTATTTTCTGCGGATTGTTTTGCAACCTGCTTTAGTCGTTTGCCCAACTTTTGGGAATGCGCCTGGAGACCAACAATAGTGATCAGTGCGATAAATATGGTTACTTGTTTCATATTTTTATTATTTTATTGAACATTAAACCTCATGGTAGCAGGTATAATACTGCCTTTCACATCCTGGCCGGCAGGGGGAACCATTTGCATAATAATTTCATATTCACCGGCGGGAAGAAAGGTCCTGGCAGCTGTTCCCCTGGCCATCAATTTTTGCATTATAGGAATAAGATCAAAGGCCTCAGCAGACAAATAGATATCTCCGGGAAGCCGGGGCCAACCCGGTCGTGTGATGCTGTTAATTACGGATCCTTTATGTGTAACGCTAGTTTTCATATCAAAGAGTACTACTCTACTGTTTGACTTTAAAGTGAATACTATGGAAATCCTTTTGTCTTTAAACTGTTCAGGTAAATATTCCCTCCACTGGTTTAGATCGATGCAGCAGTTGCGATAAAAAGCATAGCAATGCCATGTACGAGTGGTCTCATAATACTTTTGTAGATTTTTTTAATGATTTGGATGATAAACCAGAAGAGCTAACTGGATGATCAAAACTATCGGAAGCTATGGGGGGAAACAATCACCTTTAGGGGGGATATTCAGCTCCGGGACTATAGATCAGAGAATAATTTTTTCAGCAAGCACTTTGGCGATGGCTTCTTTACCACAGTTTACATGAAGTTTGCGGTACACGTTCCGCAGGTGTGTGCGGCAAGTTTCGAAAGCTATTTGCAATTCATAAGCAATAAGTTTTACGGTATAGCCCTTTACAAGTAATTGTAGAATTTCCGTTTCCCGTGCTGTAAGATCATATTTCAAAATACTATGACTTTGCTGCGATCTGAAAGTGAGTAAAACACGTTTGGCAATTTCAGGTGATAATGCTGAGCCGCCATGACTCACGTCAGCTATTGCCTCAAATAATTTGGAGGGTAGTGTGTTCTTTAACACATATCCATCGGCACCGGCACAAATGCTGCGAAATAATTTATCATCATCCTCAAACTGTGTGTACATTACAATGGATACTTCCGGATGTGCTTCTTTGATGGAAGGAATGGCCGATATCCCATCTTTACCAGGCATGTCAATATCCAGTATTACAACATCCGGCATATGGAAAATGACTGCCTCAACGGCATTCATCACATTTGGATAATCTCCTGAAACTGTAAACTCGCCTGTATTCTTCAACAGCGCTACCAGGGAGCTCCGTAAAATTTCATTGTCCTCAAAAATCACCAGGCTTATAGGCATAAGTAAATTTAGTTCTTGGAGATGAATGACCAAATCCTCTTTATGGGGGATACTTTATTTAATGGTACAATAAAATCAATTCTAGTTCCAATACCCGGTGCAGATTGAATTTTTAAACAGCCTTTTTGCCGTGTAGCCCGTTGCCTTAAATTCACTAACCCATTTCTGTCGGTTGTTTCATCGGTATTAAAACCTTTTCCATTATCTGAAATCCTCAAATCAAAATGACCATTCTTTACCGCTATATCAATTTCTACAAACGAAGCCTTTGCATGCTTCCTGATATTTGTTAAAATTTCCTTGAAAATTAAAAATGTATCCCGTCTTTTTCCCATATTCATTTCCTGGTTATGAAAATCCACAACAATATTGAACTTGTATTCTATTTGGTCATTTTCCAATAACTCTCCCGCATATTTTCGCATACGGGCGATCATGGATTCTAAGTTTTCATCACCTGTTTTCATATTCCAGACAATTTCATTCAAAGATTCAGATGAAACGCCGATCTCGGATTGTATCAGGTCAAGATATTTTAGTACACCGGTTGTGGCACCTGCTTCTTTTCTAGCCAAAGCAGTAAGTAATTGGGCATTTGTGTGCCTGGAACCGATATCATCATGTAAATCGGCCGAAATAGATGTACGCACTGCCTGTATCTTCAGCAATTGTTTTACTTTAACCCTGTACAACAGGTACAGGATGGATAAAATTAAAAACCCAATCATTGTACGGAACCACCAGGTTGCATAAAAAGGAGATGCAATCGAAAATTGAAGACTATCCACAACAACATCCTGCAACGGAACGGCAGAAACCCGGCGTACTGAAAAAGTATACGAACCAGGATTGAGATTATTAAACTGGATAAAATTTTGTGACCCTATTGATGTCCAATTTTCATCTCCCTCTTTTGTGGTTAATTTGAATTCATATTGTGAAGAAGAAAAACTATTAAAGTCGGGACTTCCAAAATATATTCGCAAATCATTTTGCCTGCTCTTAAGCTTTACTAATTCAAACCGGTTGTGCTGTAAATTGTCATGCGTTGTTTCAAATTTTGTAATAAAAACTTTTCCAAACGAGTAGTCGGGTGCCCTTTTTTGCAAATCCCATAACAATAACCGTTGACTGTACGCAAGCAACAACTGGCTGGTAGTTTCATCAAAAAAGGGACGACGCAGGTTATTTTGCAAATTGGGATTCTTTTGTGGATTGCTTACGGACGAAATCGTTTTGTTCCGGGTGTCATATAATAAAAGATTGCTTTTAAGATTTAAACAAAGGACCCCTGTTTTTGATAATGCCAGCGGGTTAATATGGCTTTCCACCCGGTCATACAGCGTTATTTCTTTTTGAGCAATTTTTGTTTCCGGATCAAAGGAATAAAGTCCAAACCCATTTATATATAACCAAAGTCCCTTTTTTTCAGCAGCCGCAATGCCGGCTATTTTCAGCAACTGATTATTTGCTATACTAATGGATGGCATTACTATGTCAAAAACATTTTGTTTTGTATTGTACCGGGTCAGGCCATCTTCAGTATGGTGAAACCACATGTTACCTTCCCTGTCACGGGTAATATTTTCTGCATGCCGGATAGCCAATTGATTTTTCGTGTTGCCATTTCTGAAGTTTACAACCTGTTTATTCTTAAGGTTATGATAGTATAATCCATTTTGATGGCTAAACGATACCCATAACGCATGGTCCCCGTCATACCACATCGAATGAACATAACCCTGCATGACAGATGACGCCGGGTAAACATCTTTAAATGGAATCGCTTTACCAGATTGAGCCGGTAGCAGCATAAGACCTTCAGTGGTGCCAAGCAAAAGCGTATCCCCATTCCAAAGGATCATATCCCTCACCAAAGCACGTTGCTTAAGGTATTCAATAATAAAAATTTTCTGTTCCCTGCC
The DNA here is from genome assembly GCA_023412975.1 of Bacteroidota bacterium. Taxonomy (GTDB): domain Bacteria; phylum Bacteroidota; class Bacteroidia; order Chitinophagales; family Chitinophagaceae; genus Terrimonas_B. The sequence continues at coordinate 4,604 of JAEZRB010000125.1, forward strand.
AGTATTTGCATTCACGGAAATCACATTGCCTGATTTGCCGGTGGTAGTAAAATAAATTCTATCCTTTAATTTGACGGTAACTTTAATAAATGAGGCATCAAAATCATTTGATAGTTCAGGGACAGGGAAATAGCTTAATGCAGTATTTTCTTTTCTATTAAAAATGACACCGTTGGCAGTACCCAAAACTTCTGTTTGTGGAGTTGGATACAGAATGGAAAACACCTGGAAGTCATTACTTGTTAAAACTGGCTTTTGCTCCCAATCTTTAAGGGTGCTTTTTATGCTAAATGAATAAAATCCACGTAAGGATCTGTTGATAGTGATTAAACCATCCTGGTGAAACTGGAATTTTCCATCCCATCTTATTTCATACCGGGGAATAAAGGGTAAAGGAAGAATACCCGATTTACCGGAAACTCCATCAAATATATAAAGCGAGTCGGCAGCAGCGGATTTGTTATTCAAAAAAAACAGTTGGCCCTCACGGTTAATATTGAAAATGTAATTGGCAGAATGAGGCTCGATCAGCTTCCATAAATTAGCAAAATTGGCATGCCTGCAATTTTTCAATTCACAAAACGCATTTGTTTCAGCATGATAAATATAATATCCTTTAGTTGTTGCAAGTATAATATCCCCATTTGGAAAAGCATCCATCCTTAATCCAAAATGAATACGTTTTAACCGGACATCCTGAACGGTAAAATCTGATTCTAATTTATTTACCACATTCATTGCAGAATCAAAAACGTAAAAACCGTATTTACTGTAAGCAGCAATAAAACCATTGGGTAGCACTATAACCCGGTCAAAACTATTTTTGAAGTTGTACAATTCCGTTGTATCCTCTATTTGAAATGTTTTTATTTCCTCTGTCCTTGTATCCACTGTCACAAGGCCGTTCCCGGTGGCAAGCAACAAATGGTGAGCGTTCATTCTTACCAAGTCAGCAATCGTATTGGATGGGAGGGTGGAAGTTGAACGATAAAAATTCTGGCAGTTTTGACCATCATACCTGCTGAGACCATTTTGAGTGGCAATCCATAAAAAACCCCATTCATCTGTTATTATACCATTAACGCCATTATCGCATAGTCCATTAAACTCATTTAATACACGTACATTTTCCTGTTGGGAAGAGCTAACCAGGCAAAATACTGATGCCACTATACAAATTGGAATAATCCTCCAATTGAATCCGCAACCAGTAGAATAATTCCTGTTAATAAACATATTGATGCATGTGGTTAAACGATTAAGATAACACAAAAAATCTCAAGCTGATGTAATTGCTATTTTAATATAATTAGAGCATCATTTCTACATTTGTTGCCGTTGGCAACAAATTATCTGCCCGGGCAAATATCAGTTCAAAAAGGGAGGTCTAATAACAGATATCAAAAGAATCACTTATATAAGGCTTCGAAAGGTATATTTCTAAATTGGTATCTATAATACGCTCGAATTCCGATCAGGCCGCTATGATTTTTCTTCTATTTCTTTATCGGTTGAAACAAAGTCGACCATCTTATAGCTTTATTTTCCAGCAATCCTGAATTATAAAATAATACCGATAAATCATAACGGAATACTGATTGCAATATTTCCGAATCTCGTTTCTATAACCCCTAGTCGAGCGAAAATAATGGAGATGCGAATTCTCATTTGCTTGTAAAAGTTCATTTACTTCTATAGCTATTTCGTCGACTTTATTGTCAGCTAAAGTTCCTGTCCATCTAAGTTATTTTTTTTAATGGTTCAAGGGTTTCCTGTTGTCTTAAGCAGTGATTAAATTGTAAGGCCTGCCCTTTGCTTTTTACCTCTGCAATAATGATGTCTATATTTGAAGAAATCTCTAAATATTCTGATGAGTTATGTTCTGTATCGTTTTGGTTGTGCAAAGGGAAGCGTACAGCTAAAATGTCAAGCTCTCCTTCTATCTTCTTTTCGGCAGCCTGGTAACCTAAAGTCCCCTACTTTCAAAATAGTATCCAAATTTGTACCTATAAAAATGCTACAAATGGCAAATAAAGACAGAATAGAACAAATATAAAAGATTGAAGAACTACAATTAGTGCGTAGAATCCGCGTCTGGCGTAGGCTGGTTATTTTCCAATACAGCATTCAATTTGTATTGACTACCTATTATTTAACTATCTCTGGCAACGCATGGGCAACATAAAAGAATCAACAAAAGCAAATCCATGGCAACTATAAACCCTATTGACTTGAACGTTATAAACAAAGCCTCATTCATTCGCTAAATATTTTCTTAAAGATCCATCTTGACTCCATTCACTTTTAACCAATGTTCATGCTCTCTAAAATTTGGCATTTTCTTATCCAACTCATTCCAAAAATCTGCTGAATGATTGGGAAATTTCAGATGTACCATTTCATGTGTAATGATATAATCAAGCACAGCTACGGGAGCCATCACACATTTCCAATGGAAATTTAGTCCGTTTTTGGGGGTCCAGGATGCCCACCGGTTTTGTAATTCAGATACTTTAACTGTAGTAGGCTTTTCTTGGAACTTTTCGGCTATTAGTTTCAATCGCTCCTTTATTTTTTGTTCTGCCTTAGTCCGATAGAATTCTTTAAATACTTTGCTGGCTTTTTTAAGGCTGTCTTTGTCTAGCAGGAAATAACCACCGCTTATTTTTAAAGGCACATCCTGATCTTCTACTATTGATAACCTGTAATTTCTTCCCAGATAAAGAAACGATTGCCCATTGACAAATTCTCGTTTTACTTTCCCCCGATTCAGTTCTTTCCAACGGGCAAGCTTGGTGAATATCTGATATTCCTTTGTTTTAACCGCCTTCTGTATTTTCTCATCACTGGCAGATGCAGGCGCCAATACCTTCACCGTACCATTTCTTTCAATGAAAATACTAACTGTCTTTCGCCTTTCAGTTTTCTCGATGGTAATATCTATATCTTCCAATTTCATTCAGTTGTTTCATTTCAATTTATCTTAATTCAGTTTCGCGGTTCTTTGCCAGTTTCATTAACTCTGTTGCTAACTCTGTTGCTTTTTCCGGTAAACCATCTATCCGAGAATAACGGATCTCGTCTTCAACCAGGCCCTCAATCCTTCTTCTCTCGGCTGCCCTGTCTGTCCAGAAATTATTAATTGAAGCCGTTTCTTTTAGTATTACAACAAGGCTATGTGTAAGCTCCTTTATTTTATTGACTTGTGATTCATCTTCTGAACTCATGCTGTTTTTCAGCAAATCATAAAAAGGCGCTTCAACAAGTGAAATACCCTCAACTTCATCCTTTCGTCCCTCGGCCATCTCATCTCTTAATTTGCCAAGTTCTCTTTCTATCTCTTCCCAATTTTCTTTATAGGCATTCAATATCATTTCCAAGCGGTCCTTAAATCTGCCATATAAAGCAGGGTCTTTTTCCAGGTTCACCTTTATATGCCAACGGATTGCATGTTCCATTTCAGATGCTTTGGACTTCGGGGTCTTATTTAGATCATCTACTTTTCTTTTAAATTCATCAGATAGAATTGAAACCTGTTGCACTTTCGTATCTATACCCAGTGAGAAAAGATGCTTGTCAATTAACTGGCGGACTTTCTGCGATGCCCATTTTAAATCCATCGTTTCATCCTTATATCGGTCTTTGGTGCAGTGTATTGCTCCTGTGTGGTTTTAATGCTCTGACTTTCGTCAAACACTTTTTTGATGTCTTCTTTTTGTTCAATGCCATCAATGAATTTCAAGTAGCCTTTTTTCAAATCCGTAAACAAACTATCCTCAAGACCGGGATAGCTGGCTAACTGTGCCGCCAATGCTTTCACCTCGCTTTGCGGTATGCCGCCCTGCAAATGAGCATGTACATCCTGTGGTTCTGCCGGTGGTGCATTGTCAACATAGCGGCGGATATTCAGGTTAAATTCTTCCCCTTCCAAATTATTGAGTGTATCAATGGCCTGGCTCTTTGCCACCAACTTGCTGTATTTGGGGATTTCCTTCTTGTGCCTGTACACAAAGGCAATTTTCTCTATATCCTCCGGCCTGAGTTTGTTTTGATTCTTACCTTCCTGGTATTCACGGTCGGCGTTTATAAAAAATACATGATCTCTCAGGTGAGCATCTTTTTTATTGATGACAATTACAGATGCGCCAATGCTTGTACCATAAAACAAACCGGAAGGCAAACCGATAACAGCTTCCAGGTAGCCTTTGCTAACCAACCACTCCCTGAATCTTTTTTCATCGCCACCACGGAACAACACACCATGCGGCATCACCACGGCCATACGGCCTGCATTGTTGGTGCTTGCCAGCATGTGTTGTACAAACATAAAATCGGCCTTGCCTTTGGTGGGCATCCAGTAATTGAAGCGTTCTTTAAACTTCATGCCCTCTCGGGAATAGTTTTGAGAGAACGGTGGATTGGCAATTACAATATCAAATGTTTTTAATTCGCCTCCCCGTTCCTTGTCAAAATGCAGGGGATTCATCAGCGTATCGCCATTCACAATATTGCTGTCGTAAATATTATGAAACAGCATATTCATTTTACTCAAACTCCAGACTGTACCACTTTTTTCCTGTCCATATAAGGAAAGATTTTTAGCAGTTCCATAGCGGCTTTCCACATAGTTCTTGCTTTCGATGAGCATACCACCACTACCTACGGTGGGGTCATATATTTCAGAATCAGCTTCAGGCTCCAGAATATTCACCAGCAGCTTCACCACTTCATTTGGTGTATAAAATTCTCCGGCTTTCTTGCCCGCACTATCTGCAAAATATTTAATCAGGTACTCATAGGCGGCTCCCATTAAATCGGGAAATTCCAGGTTCTCATCGGTAAGGTTTTTTTTATTGAACTCCCGAATCAGGTCTCTTAAATCTTCATCAGTAATCTGTTTGTTATTCTTGCCAATGCTTCGGTTGAAATTGATTGATTTCAAAACACCTTCGAGTTTGTCGAGATTCGCATCCTCCAAAGCGGCGAGGGCTTTGTTAAGATGATCGCCGATGTCTTCCTGTAAATCTTTGATATATTGGTAGCGTTGCTGCTCACCTTTTTCATCTGTATAATACTCCGGGTCACCATCTAATTTTCTCCACCTTGCCGCAAGAGGAACATAGAAATCATACTCGGGAGCATTTTCTCTTTCCAGCTCACCATAAATAATTTCGGGATCTACCAAATACCGTTTCTCCACCAGGTTCTTCTTTCTTTTGTCACGTTGCACATCAAACTGGTCATTCACTCTTTTTAGAAAGAGCATGGCAATAATGTACTCCTTGTATTCAGAAGCATCCATATTGCCACGAAGGCTTTCGCAAGCTTCTTCTAGAAATGTTTCTAACCGGGAAAGGGATAGTTTTTGGGTTGCCATTTAATTATTCTTCTTTTTACCTTTTGATTTAAACTTTAATTCTTCTTCGGTGACAGATAAGGCTTTAAATGCCAAATCTTCATCTTTTACGATGTTGTACACCTGATCGGCCAACCAGAGTATAAGCAATTCTTCTCTGCTACACTTCAGTATTTGCGCCAGTTTAACTATCTGCTCTTTTTTGGCCGTTCGTTCTCCCCGTTCAATTTTACTCAGCAATGGAGTGTCAACTTCCAGCAATGGGGCTACTTGTCTTAAGAGTAACTGTTGCTGTTCCCTCAGTTGCCGAACCCGGTTACCAAATTGATTCGCCACTATTTTAGTTTTTAGAAAGTGAAAGCTTTAACCAAAACCTTTCAGCCAGTATTTAAATATTGACTTGTCAGGAATAGACAAATATAACAATATCCAAATATCCCAGGCCCCTCTTTACAGGAAAGTAGTCTTAGGTATATTCTGAACTTTGTTGCCCGGCAATGAGGGCAGCAACTGGGCAACAAAAACGACCAAAAAAGAGCAATTAAAGGCAAATATGAGCAAATAACAGAAGGAGAAAAGTTGGCTAATCCACTAAAAATCAAACAAAAGCAAATAAACAGTAAACAAAGGCAAACAAAATCACTTCCCAATACAAAACTTCGAAAAAATATAATCCAGCATATCCTCATTACTCACCTGGCCGGTGATCTCACCGAGGTAGTGCAGGGCGCGGCGGATATCGGGGGCGAGCAGGTCGCCGGGGAGTTTGTTGTCGAGGGCGGCGCGGATATCATGAAGGGATTTGGAAGCTTCCTTTAAGGCATGGTAATGCCGCGCATTGGTGACGATCGTGTTCTCGGTTTGGACCTGGCCTTCCAGCACTTCGTCCACCATTCTTTGCTTTAATACTTCAATATGATCGCCGCGACGGGCGGAGATAAAGATGATCCTGTCGATACCTGATAAGTTTTCCCTTGCCTTTTCTTCACCAGCCTGGTCGATCTTGTTGGCAACAAGCAGGTATTTCAAACCCTGCTTGTCGAGCTGGGACTTGAAGGCTTCTATTTCAGTTGGGTTTTCAGCCGCGTCGAATAAATAAATCACCAGGTCAGACTGCTGCATCTTCTCCAGGCTTCTTTCCATGCCCGCGGCTTCGATCACATCGGCGGTATGCTGGCGGATGCCGGCCGTGTCAACCAGGCGGAACAGGATTCCATCGATATTGATCACCTCCTCGATCGTGTCGCGGGTGGTGCCGGGAATTTCGCTGACAATCGCGCGGTTTTCATTGAGCAGGGTATTGAGCAGGGTCGACTTACCCGCATTGGGTTTGCCGATAATGGCCACACTCACACCATTCTTGATCGCATTGCCCAGCCGAAAAGAATCAACCAGCTTGTCGGTGGATTGCTGTAATTGTTCAATTAATTCATAAAAAGCGGTGCGGTCGGCAAACTCGACATCCTCCTGCGAAAAATCGAGTTCCAGTTCGATCAGCGCTGAGAAACGGATCAGTTGCTCCCGGAGTTCTTTCAGCCGGCTCGAAAACCCACCCCGCATGGTGTGCAGGGCTGCCTTGTGCGAAGCTTCGGTATTGCTGGCGATCACATCGGCTACCGCTTCGGCCTGGGCCAGGTCGAGCTTGCCATTCAGGAATGCACGCTGGGTAAATTCACCAGGTTTCGCCAGTCGCGCGCCGGCTTCCACGCAGGCTGCGATCACCTGCTGGTGTACATAGGGCGAACCATGGCAACTTATCTCGATCACATCTTCCCCGGTATAAGAGCGCGGTGCACGGAAAAGGGAAAGCACCACCTCATCCAGCTTCTTATCACCTTGCACCAGGTAACCTACATGCAATGTATTGGGCTCCTGTTGCTCCAGGTCTTTGGAAGGGAAAAGCGAGTTAATAATCGGGAATGATTTTTTGCCACTCAGGCGGATCACGCCTATGGCGCCTACGCCCGGGGGTGTGGCCAGTGCAACGATCGTATCATCCCATGCTGCGAGGTTGTTCATCTTCTTTTATTCTTCAGGCTTTCAAAAGTAGGCCTTAGGCGTTTTATAAAACAAAAATCCTCCCCACTTGTGCGGGGAGGATTCAATTAATATTATTTCCCAAAAATTATTCAGACTGTACCAGGAAGGTGATCGGCTGTTTACGGTAAGCATTTACCTGCCGTCCGTTCTGGATGGCGGGGGTCCATTTAGGACCTCTTTTGATTACCCTAACCGCTTCTTCTTCCATACCGTAACCATGTTTGGTGAGCGCTCTTACATCGCTGATTGAGCCGTCTTTGCTCACTACAAACTGAACGTATACGGTATAAGTACCTTCCGGAGCGCCATTGTCAACCGGGGCGCTGGGATTGAGGTTTCTTTCCAGGAATTTTCTCCAGGCGCTTTCGCCACCAGGGAAGGCCGCTTCGATCTCCACTTTTTCGAAGATCTTGTTCTCATCTTCTTTTTTCTCTTCCACGATACCCTTTCCTTCATCGATCACGGCAGGGGCCACAATACCCTCATCCTTAATACCTTCCTGCTTGATCACGTCGATCTTGGCTTCCTTGAGTTCCTCCTGTGCGGGAGGTGGTTCCTGTACCTCCTCATCCTTTACGATCTTGGGAGGTGTAAATTTTTGCATTTCGATCTTGGGGGGATCTGGTGGCTTCGGCGGCGGTGGCGGAGGCAATTCCTTTGGCTTTTCCTCCTCCTGCTTGATATCCGCCAGGGTCACCTCCCTGATCTCGACTTTATTTGATTTGCCGCTATCCAGCGAACTCGCTAGTATTGAGCCTAATAAGGCCAGCAAAGCCAGCGAAGCTGTGATCACCAGGGCCATCACGATGCGCTTATTATAGGTCTTGCGCAACTCGTAAGCCCCGTAATCCTTGTTCCGGTTCTCAAAAACCAGGTCAAGGATATCGGCAGATAATATTTTGTTGGCTTCCATGTCTGAAGTTTGTTTAAAATTAGATGCTTTCCTGTCCTTTTTCCATAACCATTATTGTGCCGCCGGCTCTGCGGTTCCGCCGCCTTCGGTAGCCTTGATGAGATCTTTCTCAGTATCAGCTATTTTCACAATGGCGAAACGCTTTACCTGGTTGATAGTCATTTCGTCCAGGATGTCGACGGCATTTTTGTAAGTGGCTTCCTCATTGGGTTTTATCACCACTACAAAATCCTCATCGGCGCATTCCTTTATGGGATCTCTTCCTTTTTCTTTTGCCTTGGCTTCGCAAGCCGGGTTGCCGCGGTAATTGGAGATCACTTCCTTTTTCTTGCGGATGATCTCATCGCGAATACCCTTGAAGGTGGTCTGCTTAAAGTTGGCACCATTGGGGTCGAGCTCGCCCTCATAATAATATACCTGGTCATTCTTGCCAAGCATAACGGTCAGGGCGCCGCTTTGCTTCACCTGTGTTTCCTCATCTTTTTTCTCCGTATCCTTCGGCATGTTGAGGTCCATTGTAGTGGGCTCATTCATGGTTGCCGTAAAGATGAAGAACGTGATCAGCAGGAAGCCCAGGTCCACCATGGGTGTCATGTCCACGCGGGTAGAAAGCTTTTTGGCTTTCTTTACGCCTGGTCCTTTTTTGTGGCCACCGCCGCCTTCACCGGTATCTAAACTTGCCATATTAAAAAATTTAAAATTTTAAAATCTATTTGCCTGACTTACCACTTCTCCGAAGTATGCCCAGCTCGGTATCAGCAGGCGCATCTTCGGGTGAGGTCACCAGGTTATACTTGAACTCCTCATTTCTTTTCAGCGCGCTTACCACTGCTTCAAATGCGGGGTATTTCGATTTCGAATCACCCTTGATCAGGAATGTGAGCTTCTGACCGGCAAATGCGTTCTTAGAAGCGGCAATCCACCTCACCAGCTCGTTGGAAGCTGAGTCGAGTACGGGAATACCTTCCTGCTGTACGCTTTTTTGCTGATCTGCAGGCACCCTGAGCAGGCTTTGCAACTTGGAGAGCGGCACACCTACCATTATCGTTTTCCTGAAATTGGCCATTTCAGCATCAGACAAATTAAGGTTATTAGCTTTATTAATCTCCTGGATGATCTGGTCGAATTTCTCCAGGCTTTTTTCTGAAAGCACTGAGAAGAACACACGATCCTCGGCGTCTATGGACACCATCACCGCATCGTTCTGGGGTAATTCACCCGCCGAGACCGAGTTAGGTGTTGTGATCTCAACCGGCTCGGGTGGCTTGAACTTAGTGGCCATGATGAAAAACGAAAGGATCAGGAACGCGATATCCACGAAGGGCGTCATATCGGTATCCGTGCTCTTTTTTGCAATTTTTACACTTGGCATTTTCTAAAAATATTTAATAATGAGATGAAAAGGAATCATTTTTCCATACCATCTTCTGTCAAATTATTTGTACAGAGAAGCAAAACTTTGAGTCAGGGTGAAACCTGATTCATCAATGCCATATGTAATTGAGTCAATCTTAGTGGTAAAGATATTGTACATGATCAGCGCGAAAGCTGAAGTACCGATACCCAGGGCTGTATTATACAAGGCTTCAGAGATACCAACCGCGAGGTCACTGGCAGCACCCGCACCACCTTCTTCACCAAGGGCAGAGAACGATTTGATCATACCGATTACCGTTCCCAACAGGGCGATCAGCGTACCGCATGATACGATAGTGGAAAGGAATACAAGGTTTTTCTGCAGCATAGGCAGTTCCAGCGCAGTTGCTTCTTCCACTTCTTTTTGAATAGCGATTACTTTTTGATCGGTGTCCATACCACCTTCACTGATCATTTCTTTATAACGGCGAAGACCAGCTTTCATTACGTTAGCAACTGAACCACGTTGCTTGTCGCACTCAGACAATGCAGCGTCTACATTGCGATTAGCCAGGTGATATTGGACTTTGCGGATGAAATCAGAAATAGAACCGTTACCCATTGCTTTGCGGATAGTGAGATACCTTTCGATAGAGAACACGATCACCATAAGCAACATACCGATCAGTATCGGTACGATAATACCACCTTCATAAATTCTGTGCCAGGCATCTTTTGGTCCCTTATGCTCGGGCCAGAAGCCTCCCGATGGGTCTGGTGCATCGAAACCAGATGCGGCACCTATTACAAAACGCCAGATAACATAACCTGCAAGAATACATACTACAGGTGCAATCCACGAAATAGCGTTGCTGCTTTTCTTTGCCTGGACAGAGGTAGCTTTAACTGATGCGGATGCTGTTGGTTTAGTCTCAGCCATGATCTTAAAGTTTTTAGTGTTTTTTTTTAAATGTTAATGAGCCTTAATTTGCGGTCACAATTCTAATGAAAAAGTAAATAAAAAAATCTTTGGTCCGGATTTTTTTACCACAGGGGTTCAAGTTAAGGATTTTTTTAAAAGCACCAAGTCCCTGACAAATAATTTGATAACAATTTTGACGGGTGTACTACAACAAATAATCAGTGAAAATAAGAGGAGCCTGTTTGCCGCATCAATGGATCATCGGGATTCCCTCCAACTATTCGTAACGCAACGCTTCAATCGGATTGAGCCGGCCCGCCTTTAACGCGGGATATAGGCCTGCCAGCAGGCCCACAATACTGCAGATAATAATGCCATATAACACCCAGTTCCAGGGCACGACGAAACCGGTGTTTAAAACAATAGAAAACATATTGCCTACCAGGATCCCTAATACGATCCCGAATAATGCACCCATTATGCTGATGATCATGGCTTCAAGCAGGAACTGGCGCCTGACTAAGTTGCTTTTTCCACCGATTGCTTTGATCAGTCCCACTTCCTTGGTGCGCTCGGAAACCGATACCAGCATGATATTCATCAAGCCTATCGCGGCGCCAATCAGTGTGATTAGCCCGATCACGGTTGCTGAAATGGTAAGAAAACCCAGGCTGTTCATCGCTTTCTCCGCCACACTGTCACTCCTGTCGAGCGCGAAATTGCTTTCCTCGGTGATTGACAACTTGCGGATAGGGCGAAATGCGGCCTCCGCTTCACCCATCGCGTCATGCACCTGCAAAATATCGTTCGTTAGCACGGCAATAACATAAGATGAATTGGCATTGGCAAAATTGCGGTGCGCATTTGCGTATGTCGTGATGACCATATTATCGCGGCTTAATCCAAAGGTAGAGCCTCGACTGGCCAGCACGCCGATCACACGTTA
>JAEZRB010000169.1 GCA_023412975.1 Bacteroidota bacterium
CTGTACCAGTCTGTGATGCCGGGCCAGGTCATTTCCAGGGTGACAGCCTCCTCCAAATCAATTTGGAGTCATACGCCAATCATTGAAAGTGCAGAGGATCTGCCTGTGGAACTAGGAATGAAATTTAAATCCTCTATTGACGGGTATATCAAAGGCGTTAGGTTTTTAAGCCCGTATAACGCTGAGGGTGTATATACAGGTCGTCTCTGGTCGTCTTCAGGCGTGTTACTGGCCAGTGCTGTATTTAGAAATGTTAGTCCCGGTAGCTGGCAGGAAGTCTTATTCCAAAATCCGGTGTTTATTAAAGCTGACTCAGTGTATATCGCGTCTTATCATACGGCAGCCGGTCGTTATGCATCCACAGAAGGTGGGCTTCAACAGGCAGTTACATCTGGCAATTTAACTGCCCTGGGGAATGATGTAGCTGGCGGTAATGGTGTATACAGGTATGGCGCTACAGGCGGCTTCCCCGACTTTACCTACATTGCAAGCAACTATTGGGTAGATGTTGTATTTGCAACGGATAATAACTCATACACTTTTGATCTGACCAGCATAAAAGATCAGTCTGGCAAAACAAAAACCGGGTCCTTGCAATCGTTGAGTGTGAGTTTAGATTGTGGGCAAACTGGAGTTACTGCCAGCAGGTCATCGGGTCAATCGGGCACGAAAGAGGTTGTTGTAGCAAACACAAATCCGGCGGTTGGAGTTGAAAACAGCCTGGAACAAAACTATCCAAATCCGTTTAGCCAGACTACAACTATTAAATATAGCCTGGCAAAGCCTGGCACGGTGAACCTTGCACTATACGACATGCATGGCAGGTTGATAAAGTCTATGGTCAATGGCTGGAAGGACGCGGGTACGTATACTGTTCAACTGGAAAAAACCTCGCTGCAGGGAGGATTGTATTTCTATAAAATGCAAACAAACGGATTTTCAGCGGCCAGGAAACTTATCATTCAGTAGCCGGCTCATTGATGATATAACCTGGAGATACTATGGATTGATCAGGCCAAAGCCTATATTTACTTTGCAGGTAAATTTGCAAAAGCAGTGAAAATTGCTGTTTGGAAAATAACCGTCCCATTTTTAAAACAGGCAATGGCTTAGGCATGACGAGAATAAATTTGTTTTTAATTATTTCGACGATCATACTCACGTCGGGATGCACCTATTCACAATCGGCGCACAGCCCCGATGATATCATATTCGAGCAGATCCCGTATAGTGAGCCAGACCTGGTGTCGCCGGGCCGGGGTGCGGAGCAATGGCATAATGGTACAGAAGCCATTCCCTATCCAGGTACTAACTCAGTTCTTAAGTCCCTCGATGTCTATTATCGCTTTACCTGGAATATGCTGGAAGATTCGGCGCAGGGAACTTATAATTGGGCTTTTTTCGACGGACTGATTAGAGACGCCATCGACAACGGGCAAAAGCTATCGTTTGGCATCATGACCTGCTATGGTGACGATGCGGAAGGCGTTCTAAAATATGATGGTGGTGTATCCGCCTATCCCCTGTACCTGCACCGATTGATGCAGGCTGCACCAAAAGAGCAACAGGATTGGCTGAGTCCTGATAGCATTTGGGTTCCCAACTGGAATAGTCAGTATTACCTCGACCGGCTAAGAGCATTACACCAGGCTCTGTATGATCATATCATGTCATCTTCTTATACTGCGGTGCAAGGACCACTGGAAGGTAAAACGATTTCATACAGGAACGCTATCTACTGTATCGATGTAAGAGGTTTTGGTAATTATGGCGAATGGCATAGTTCCGGCCTTGTAAAGCACGTCAATCAATATCCGAAGGGAAGAAGGGCTGAATTGACAACATTAAAGGCCATCATCGATCATCATACACAGGTGTTTGATCAATGGCCACTGGTACTAATGATCGCGGCATTTGATGCCGAACAGGTTGGTACGATCATGAATCCTGTTGAACTGGCGCATTATGCATTAACCACCCGCAATGCCTGGGGACCACTCGGCTGGCGGCGCGATCAGTGGGGCGCCACAGATGGCTATCTCGATAATATTTTAAAGAATAACCGAAAAAGGACGACTGATGGAGCCCCGCTCAGCGAATTGATCCGTTCACGATACCAAACCTCTCCTATTACAGGTGAACCTCCGCGTTATGTCAACCGTGACGGGCGCTGTGCATATTGGGACCTGGAAAACCAGGTAAAAGAATACGGTGCCAGTTCGATTGGTAATGGTAACTGGGGTATAGAAATGTCGGAATGCGCACAGGAAAACGCAAGAGCCGCTTTTAAAAGGGCCGGATACCGAATCATTTTGGAAAAGGCTAATATTCCTGCCAACCTAACACCTGGAGTGGCTTTCCAGGCCACACTCGACTGGAAAAATATCGGAGTGGCACCTACTTATGAAGTATGGGATGTTTTTTTTGAGCTCAGGGATAGCAGTGATAAGGTCGTTTGGAACGGTCAATCAGCTTTTCGACCTAAACTTTTTCTACCCGCAAACAAGAGTACTACTATAAAAGATGAGTTTGTACTGCCAGCCGATCTGCCTGTGGGAAACTATCGCCTCGAACTTATAATAAAAGATCCTACGCAATACAGGCAGCCACTGCCCCTGGCTATTTCCGGACGAACAAAGCATGGAAGTTATTTTTTAAGGGAAATAACGCTGGGCGAATAATTCAGCAGGTAAAAGCGGTTTTCAATAGCCTGTTCATGTTGTGAGTTCACTACAAAACCATGATCAACTTATCTTTGTACCATGGCAGAAGATCTCTCTATCGTTACGGGCAGTAAGCAGGAACAATACAAATCTTTATTACCACAGATCAAAGCGTTGCTGGATGGCGAACCAGACCTTGTCGCAAACCTCGCCAACACCGCGGCCGCACTGAAGGAACAGTTTGGCTGGTTCTGGGTAGGGTTCTACCTGGTAAAAAATGATGAACTGGTACTAGGGCCTTTCCAGGGGCCGGTAGCCTGCACCCGCATCAAAAAAGGTAAAGGTGTTTGTGGATCGAGCTGGTTGCAAAAGAAAACACTGATTGTGCCGGATGTTGAAAAATTTCCCGGCCATATTGCCTGTAGCAGTTTATCAAAATCAGAAATCGTCGTTCCGGTTTTTCAACATGGCGAAGTTATTGCAGTACTCGATGTCGATAGTTCGGAATATGATCAATTTGATTCTACCGACCAGGAATACCTGGAACAAATCGTTGGTTTGATCCAATTTTAAATCATGCTGCAAACAGTTTCAATCGTCGTTGAAGGACTGGTACAAGGTGTGTTTTTCAGGCAAACCACCAAAACCAAAGCCCTCGAGGCTGGCATCACAGGCGAAGTAAAAAACAGGTCCGATGGCTCCGTACAAATCATTGCCACCGGAACCGAAGAACAGATAAAGAAATTGGTGGAATGGTGTCATAAAGGACCTGAACATGCAGTCGTCATGCAGGTACATGTAGAACAAATCCCAATTCAAAAATTTAACGGATTCAATATCGTAAAAGGTCGCTAATCAAAACTAGTGGTCAACCGATTCTAATCAGCTGTTTTACCAGCATCTGGTTTAAGATTTTCGAGCATGTCTTTTGTCATGGCAGATAAGTCGAATTCTTCCTTCCAGCCCCAGTCGCTACGTGCCACGCTATCATCAATACTTTGAGGCCAACTTTCGGCAATCACCTGGCGATAATCGGGTTTATAACTCATGTTAAATCCCGGTATATGCTTTTTGATCTCAGCCGCAATCTCTTTTGGAGAAAAACTCATCGCGGAAATATTGTATGAAGTTCTAATCCCGATCTTGTTTTGCGGTGCCTCCATCAACTCAATGGTCGCCCGGATCGCGTCGGGCATATACATCATGGGCAGGTAAGTGTCCTCCTTTAAAAAACATTCATATTTTTCTTCCTCCAGGGCTTCATGAAATATTTCAACAGCGTAATCGGTTGTACCGCCCCCCGGTGCTGATTTGTAGGAGATCAGTCCTGGGTATCGAAGACTCCTCACATCCACGCCAAACTTCATATGGTAGTAGTTGCACCAGAATTCGCCTGCGTATTTACTGATACCATAAACGGTAATAGGTTCTATGATGGTTTGTTGCGGGCAATTTTTTCTCGGAGAAGTTGGACCAAAAACCGCTATCGAGGACGGCCAGTATACTTTATGCAGTTTTTCCTCCCTGGCAATTTCGAGCACATTGAGCAGTCCCTGCATATTGAGGTGCCAGGCGAGGCCGGGGTTTTTTTCGCCGGTGGCCGAAAGAATGGCCGCAAGAAGATAGACCTGTGTAATATTTTGACGGATCACCTGTACATGCAGCATTTCCTTATTCATAACATCAAGACTCACATAGGGGCCAGTGCCCTCCAGCAGTGGATTTTGCTCACGCAGATCTGATGCGATCACATTACTATTTCCATAAATTTTCCGCAGCGCGAGGGTGAGTTCCACTCCTATCTGTCCGCTGGCACCGATCACCAGTATTTTTTCTTTTACCATATAGAGATTGTGGCTCCAAAAGTAAAAGCTAAACCGCAAAAAGCAACACGGCATAACTCCTAACTATCAACTATTTTTGCGGCATGGTTAAAATGTTAGAACCCTTGTTTGCTGATCAATCGTTTGATCAAAAGAGCTTTTTCCTGATTGCCGGTCCCTGTGTTGTGGAAAGCGAGGAACTCGTAATGGAAGTAGCCGACAAAGTATTTGGCATCTGTAAGAAACTGGGCATCCCCTATATCTTTAAAGCGTCGTACCGCAAAGCCAATCGCACCAGTGCCGGCTCTTTTACTGGTATTGGCGATGAGATGGCTCTTTCATTAGTGAGGAAAGTTGGCGAGAAATTCAAACTTCCCACCACATCAGATATTCATGCCCATGAAGAAGCTGCCATGGCGGCCAAATACATTGATATACTACAGATACCTGCCTTTCTCTGCCGTCAAACTGATCTGCTCATCGCTGCAGGCGAGACCGGAAAGGTCGTAAACGTCAAAAAAGGCCAGTTCCTCAGCGGCCCCGCTATGAAATTTGCCGTGGAAAAAATAAAGTCGACCGGTAATGATAAAATAATTCTTACGGAGCGTGGCACCACATTTGGATACCAGGACCTGGTGGTTGATTTCAGGAATATTCCCTGGATGCAGGAGCAACGGGTACCCGTTGTAATGGACGTGACCCATTCCCTTCAACAACCCAATCAAACATCCGGTGTTACAGGTGGCAATCCCCAATTGATCGGCACGATTGCCAAGGCCGCCGTAGCCACCGGTGCTGATGGACTGTTCATTGAAACACATCCGAACCCCGCGGTAGCTAAAAGTGATGGAGCCAACATGCTAAAGCTTGACCTGCTGGAGGATCTGCTGGTGCAATTGCTGAAGATCAGGAAAGCTGTGACCGCCTGATTTACGAGAACAATCAGCTGAAATTGTTATCAATGATAGATGACAATAAATTGTAAACAGAGGTTGAGTTAGAAAATATCTAAAATGTTCTCAAATGGCATGTTCTTCCTGCCAAAAAATTCTAAAGTTATGGGTAAACTAATCATGTGGAATATCATTACCCTGGACGGTTATTTTGAAGGAGAAAAAAACTGGGAGCTGCCCTTTCATGAAACAGTCTGGGGGCCGGAAATGGAAAGCTTCTGCCTGGAACAACTTGAAACGACCAGCCACCTCTTATTTGGTCGCGTAACTTATGCAGGTATGGCCGATTACTGGAAGTCCGAGGAAGGAAGGATTGCGGACTACATGAATCAATTACCTAAAGTAGTATGCTCGACAACGCTAACTTCGGTCGACTGGAATAATTCCACGTTGGTAAAGCAGGATATTGCCGGAGAAGTAAATAAGCTAAAACAAAGTAGCGAAAAAGATGTGTATGTGTTTGGTAGTGCGATCCTCAGTGAGACCCTGATCAGAGAAAATCTCATTGATGAATACCGGATAGGTATTGCTCCTGTCATAGCCGGAAAGGGAAGGTATTTGTTCGCCAGCGGACTTCCTGAAACCAATCTTCACCTGGTGTCCGCCATTCCTTTACAGACCGGCGGAGTTATACATCGGTATGTGCCATTAAGAAACTGAAATACTCGTCCGACTTAACCGGAATTAAAATCTCCCTTAATTTATTTGATTATCGCAAATCTACCACTTCCACGCCAGGGTACTTGCTTTTGTCAAATACAAACTGGTTGTCCGCAATCGGCGTGTTGGTTTTCATGCTGCTCACTGTGTAGGTGTATCGGTTTCCACCGTTCTCTAACACCTTAGTGCTGTAAATAGTTTTTGCAGCTTTATCTACCTGCACGTACACTTTATGGAATGCTTTGCTTTTATCTGTAGGCGTCATTTCGATTTCCTGAAGCGTTTTACCGCCTATTTTCTTTTCGCCATTGAGCAGGTATAGAAAATCATTATCGTAAAAATTAGTAAAAAGTTTTTGAGGGGTCAATCCATTGCCGGACTCATCCACGTTATTAACCGTTACTTCATTGGCGCTTTTATCGTAGTTCCAGATCGTCTTGCCATCGCTGAATATTTCCTGACCACCGAAACTAACACGGTATTTATTGCCCTTCATTTTCACAGTCCCGGTTTTAGTGGAAAGAGCTTTGCCTGATCCATTCTCAACCTTATATGCAAACCCGGCTTCCACGGTGGTAAAAGTTTTGAATTTTGCGCTCACAGCATCCAATACCACTTTGGCCTGAGGATCACTTTTCGTTTGGGCCATCAAGACCGATCCGCTGAGTAATAAAGCCATTATAACGTATAACTTCCGCATGATTGTTAATTTTAATGTAAAGAATACCCTGTTTTCATAGGGTTGCAAAATTAGTGATTAGCATATAGACTGTCAATGACCGTACCGGGTTGCAGGGAATTTATTTTTCTTAACAGGTTAATAACCTAAGATGTCAAGGTGTTGCTGCAGATCAGCCTCGGTCTTTATAAGTACCTCCCGGGCTTTACTACCCTGGTTGGTGCCTACAACTCCTGCCGCTTCCAGTTGGTCCATAAGTCGGCCAGCACGGTTATAGCCCAATTTCATTCTGCGTTGCAGCAGCGAAGTGGATCCGCTCTGGGTTTGTACGATGAGCCGGGCAGCAGTTTCAAATAATTCATCGCGATCGGCCAGGTCAAATTCTTTGCCCTCCAATTCTTTTTCATCCACATATTCCGGCAGCAAAAAAACTTCGGGATATCCTTCCTGGTAGCCGATAAAATCGGTGATGCGGTCCACTTCGGGAGTATCCACGAATGCGCATTGCAGGCGAACGATCTCACCATTATAACTGATAAGCATATCACCCTTCCCGATCAGTTGCTCCGCACCACCGGCATCGAGGATAGTGCGGCTGTCAATCTTACTACTCACTTTAAAGGCTATACGGGCGGGGAAATTAGCTTTAATAGTACCTGTAATGATATTAACTGATGGCCTTTGTGTAGCAATGATCAGATGGATTCCCACGGCACGGGCCAGCTGCGCCAGCCTCGCTATCGGCATCTCGATCTCTTTACCGGCTGTCATTATCAGGTCGGCAAACTCATCTATGACCAGCACTATAAAAGGTAAAAACTGGTGCCCCTTCTGGGGATTTAGTTTTCGTGCGATAAATTTTGTGTTGTATTCTTTGATATTCCGGCAACCCGCTTCCTTCAACAAGTCGTAACGATTATCCATCTCAATACAAAGCGCATTTAGTGTATTGATCACCTTTTTTGTGTCGGTGATGATCGCGTCTTCCTCGTTGGGCAGCCGTGCCAGGAAATGGTTGGCTATGGTACTGTAAACACTAAGTTCTACTTTCTTGGGATCGACCAGCACAAACTTAAGCTGCGAAGGGTGTTTTGAATACAATAGCGAAACCAATATGGCATTTACTCCCACCGATTTACCCTGGCCCGTTGCACCTGCCATCAACAGGTGTGGCATACTGGCCAGATCCACAATAAAGTTTTCGTTATTGATCTTTTTACCAATCGCAATAGGAAGTGAGAAATTATTCAGCCTGAATTTTTCGGATTCAAGCAGTGTTTTCATGCTTACAATGGTCTTTTTCGCGTTTGGTACTTCGATACCAATGGTTCCCTTACCTGGTATCGGAGCAATGATACGTATTCCCAGTGCTGCAAGACTCAGGGCAATATCATCTTCCAGGTTTTTAATTCTGGAAATTCGCACACCGGCAGCAGGAACGATCTCATACAAAGTAACTGTCGGGCCTACCGTCGCGCTGATCTTCTGGATTTCGATCGAATAATTGCGCAGGGTGGCAATAATCTGGTTCTTATTGTTCTCCAGTTCTGCCGGCTCCTGTTCGATCCTTTCGCTGCCATGCGTCTCTAAGA
>JAEZRB010000211.1 GCA_023412975.1 Bacteroidota bacterium
GTTTTAAGAGAAACCTATTCCAACCGGCTTGCAGCCGTAAAAAGAGGTGTCAATACCTATTGGCTTTCCAAGCCTGTTCAAACCGGTTTGGGACAACGTCATTCATTATTCCTGGAAGGTGGCGATAATCATTTTCGGTACGGGATCGACCTGGGATATAATAAGGTAAGCGGCGTTATGAAAAACAGCGATCGTAGCACTTATAGCGGTGCAATGAATTTTACCTACCGTAACAAAAGCCTGCTGATTAAAAATGTTTTGTCAGTTGCATTCAATGATGCCAGAAACTCCAATTATGGAACATTCTCAGATTATGCGCGACAAAATCCTTACTGGAATCCCACCGATGAAAACGGAAACTATGTGTTGATACTGGAATCGGTAGTGAATCCATTGACAAAATCGACTTCGCCCTTTTACAACCCTCTTTATAATAGCGCCCTGCACACAGTAGATACCAGGGGTTACTCCAATGTGATCAACCAAACCACCGTTGACTGGAATATTGGAAAAGGATTCAGGATAATAGGACGTATGGGCATCACCAAACAAAATGACGAACGTGACCTGTTCCTGCCTGCCCAGCATACCTTTTTCGCCGATATTACAGATATCACAAAAAAAGGAAGTTATACCAAGGAAAACAGTAAGTTCTTCTCCTATGATGGCAGCCTCCAAATGGAATACAGCAAGCGCCTGGGGTTGCACCAGCTTTTTAATACTACCGGCCTGGGTGCTTCGCAGACAAGAAGTGATCTTACTTCCGTATACGTGGAAGGCTTTCCCAACCAGCGGCTCGACGAAATTGTGTTTGGTAATGGCTACCCCGCCAATTCGAAGCCTACAGGATTTAGTACCATATCACGCCGCGTTTCAGGCTTTAGCAACTTCAGTTATAGTTACGACGGCCGCTACCAGGCTGAACTAAGCATTAGCGCAGATGGCTCATCGCAGTTTGGTATCAACAACAGGTTTGCACCTTTCTGGAGCCTGGGTACAAGCTGGAACCTGCACAAGGAAAAATTCGTCAATAACCTCAATTATATCAACCAGCTCCGATTGAGGGCCACCATCGGTACAACGGGTGACAGCAGGTTCCCGCCTTACATGGGAATTACGACATACCGGTATTTCACCGATCAAAGCATAAGGGGCCAGATCGGCGCCTACCTGATGGGTTATGGTAACCCTGACCTGAAATGGCAACAGACATTAAAAAGAAATATCGGTGCCGACATTTCATTCTTCAAAAGCCGCATCAATCTTAGCCTTGATCTCTACCAGGAAAATACAAAAAGCCTGATCCTCGATATTAATACCCCACCCTCTACCGGATTTTCCAACTATCGTGAAAATATCGGCGAATTGGAAAACAAAGGCGTGGAATTCAGGCTAAATGCATTTATTCTAAAAAATGAAAAGAAGAGAATGAACTGGAGTGTGTTTGTGAATGGTAGCCATAACACGAATTATATCAAGCAAATTTCGAATTCGCTGAAGAAGCAAAATGAGCTGAACGACAAAAATGACCAGACACGTCCTCAATCCCGTTACCAGGAAGGGCAAAGCGTTAACGCGATCTGGGCCGTTCGTTCCCTCGGTATAGACCCCAGTAACGGTCGTGAGATCTATTTGAATCGTAATGATAGCATGACTTATATCTGGAACCCACTTGATAAAGTAGTGGTAGGCGATGCCATTGCTGACCTGCGTGGCAACTTCGGGACTAATTTCTCCTACGCTGGATTCAGCCTCGGCTTGTTCTTCAGTTATGAATTTGGTGGCCACCTATACAATCAAACATTAGCCGACCGCGTGGAGGATGCTAACCTCTCCTACAATGTCGATCGTCGCGTGTTACTCGGTCGTTGGAAGGCGCCGGGAGATGTTACCTACTTCAAGGGGCTGGTAGACGAGAACGGTCGAACCGTCAATACCAAAACAAATGCTACTTCCAGGTTCGTTCAGAAAAACAACTATATCCATGCAGAAAGTATTACAGTTTCATACCTGTTTTCCAATAAGCTCAACAGGTACCTGGGACTCAGTAATACCCGTGTGAATTTCACTGTAAACGATCTGAAGCGTTGGTCATCGATCGATGTGGAACGGGGAACGCAATATCCCTTTGCGCGCAACTTCACCATCAATATCAGTACTCAGTTCTAGATTTTTATAAATAGGAAAGCATGAAAAAAATTATCCTGGGCACGTTAATAACAACAGTTGTACTGGCTTCAACGGGTTGTAAAAAATGGCTCGACGTAAGTCCCAAAACAGAAATTAGGGAAAGTGAGTTGCTAAGTGATGAGCAGGGCTTCAAGGACGCGTTGATCGGAGTTTATACACTTATGGGCGGCGCCAGTACATACGGTACTAACCTTTCCTTTGGAGTATTGGATGCGATGGCACAACGTTATAACGCATCGGCAACTTCTCACATGTTCTATTATCCTTCGCGATATGATTATACAGCCGCGACTTCCAAAAGTTATATCGCCAGTATCTGGGGCGGTTTGTACACCGGCGTTTCCAACATAAATAATATTTTAACACAAATCGACGCTAAACAAAGTGTCTTCTCAAAAAATAATTATCATGTTGTAAAAGGCGAAGCGCTTGCGCTTAGGGCTTTACTTCATTTCGATGTGCTTCGCCTTTTTGGAGTCTCCCCTGCAGTAGATGCCAACCGCCTTTCGATACCATATGTAACCCGCTTTGGTGTATCTGTATACCCTTTGCTGAGCGTTAATGCCGTCATAGACAGTTGTCTGAAAGACCTGGCTGATGCGGAGTTGTTGTTATCACAAGACAAAACAGTCCGCTATGAATACCCGGAGGATGCTTTTCTTTCTTACACCCGCAACCACATGAACTATTGGGCGGTAAAAGGTCTGCAGGCCCGCATACATTTATACCGCGGCGACAATCAAAAGGCACTGGAATCGGCACTGTCGGTGATCAGCAACCAGGCTGATAATTTTCCCTTTGTAACGCTCAGTTCTGTCTCCGCCACCATCAACCGCGACAGAACCTTTAGCACCGAACACCTTTTCGCGCTGAATGTTTTTAAGCTTAAAGACCTGGTTGAACCTCTTACCAGGACCGCGCCTGCATCCGGGCAACCCACATTGATCCACACTACATCGAATATTAATTCACTATATGAATCAAGTTCAGGCGGGAGTTCAGATATCCGCTATGTGTACCTGTTCACCCCTTTTGGTACATCACAGGCGAGCACAAAATACTGGCAGGATGACCTGAATGCGGAACGATTGAAAGGAAATCTTCCTGTCATCCGGCTTTCAGAAATGTATTATATCGCTGCTGAGGCGGCTCCCACACCAGAGGAGGGCGTAGCTTACCTGAACACAATAAGAGAGCATAGAGGGCTCGTTGCGCTGCCAACCACGATCAGTGCTTCGTCCCTGCAAACCGAAATTTTAAAAGAATACAAGAAAGAATTTTATGCAGAAGGTCAGCTGTTCTATTATTTCAAAAGAAAGAATGCTGCACGCATCGATGGGAGCTCGGTTAATATGAGCGATGCCACCTATGTGTTCCCACTTCCCGAAAATGAAATTGAATTTGCCAACCGTTTCTAAACCCGAAATACGACAGGATGAAAAATATCACCACACGTTGTTTAATAGTCAGCATGACATTGCTCGTCATGGTAACAGGCTGTGAAAAAAGTGAACTGGTCAGGTATGAAGCACCTGCCATGATCTACGTCTACCGTGAAGCTTTTAATAACGACGGCGACAGCGTTGCCTATTCCTTCGCTATAAAAGCAAACAGCCTGCAGGTTGACACTATTAAGGTACCCGTCCGCATCATGGGTGACGCGACCAATACAGACCGGGAAGTAAAACTTGCCGTAATTGCAGATAGTACAACAGCCGTGGAAGGAACGCACTACGAATTTCTTCCCTATCATATACCTGCCGGTGAATTCAGCGCTGATCTTCCCGTGCTGGTAAAACGAACTGCCGATTTGAAAAACCAGGAAGTCCGCCTGCTGCTCCAGGTAACAGCATCGAAAGATTTTCAACCGGGTATCCCCCATTCACCTGTCGCAGGCAATTTTGCCGGTGCAGGATTAAAATACCTGGTTAAAATCAATGACTTCCTTACCAAGCCTTCCAACTGGGACAGCAGGCTGATCTATTATTTTGGAACTTATAGCCAGGTTAAGTTCAAGTTTATCATCGATATCACTGGTATTACAGATTTTCCGGTGGGGTCGCCACCTGCATTCTCTTTTGGAGAAATGCAGTACTACAACGCATTTTGTAAATCGAAACTGAGAGATTATGAAGATGCCAACGGCCAGCTAACGGATGAGTTTGGGTTACCTGTCACCTTTCCATAATAGCGATAACTAAAACATTGATTCATTACATCATTCATTGGATATGAGAATTATCAACTTTCAACTGGCATTGTTTTTCCTGGCTGCCTTCATACTGGCGAGCTGCTACAAGGATAAAGGGAACTATAGCTATAATGAGATCAACCAGGTTTCAATTAAAGCTGACACACCTGATGAGATAACTGTAGCTATCCAGCATACACTTCGTATCAACATCACACTTGATCAAACAATGACGTCTCCGGCTGGATATGAATACGACTGGACGCTGTATCAGAATATTGGGGCGCCACTTACCCGCTGGGTGCTGGGGACGTCTCAAAACCTGAATGCGCAAATCACCCAGACACCCGGACAATATTTACTGGACTACTTTGTGCGAGATAAGGAAACTGGTGTCAGCTTCAGGAAAAAATTCACGATCAATGTCATCAGTAAGTTCAACGAAGGATGGCTGATGATCGAAGAGACTTCCGGTAACTGCGACCTGGTAATGATCGCGCCGAATGGCTCGGTATTTAAAGACATTTACTCCTCAGCCAATAAAGGTGAAAAATTGCCTGGAGGTTCACACCGGGTGACCGTTGTGCGTGATCGACTGGGTGTACAGAAGATCTATGTCATGTCGCCCAATAGTCTTACACAACCCTACTTTGTCGATTTTTTGAAAGTTGCAGGGTTTGAAGACCAGTTTTGGGGAGCACCTTCTATTGTAAAGCCACAGGATTATTTTATCGGCGGCGGTTCAAATGAATTGCTGATCAATAATGGTTACCCTCATGGCATGAACACTTTCGTACCGCCCCCTTACAAACTGGGTATGCAGGCCCCGGGTACATGGGATGTGGAACCGTACTACATCTACTCCACCAGTCGCGGCTTTATGCTTTACGACAAACTTTCACAAAGTTTTTTTCGGTATAACCTGGCCGCCATGGTTCCCATTGCACCCCCCCCACCACCCGCGGTATTTAATGTGAACG
>JAEZRB010000231.1 GCA_023412975.1 Bacteroidota bacterium
CGATATCGCAGACACTCACCAATTCTACATACGGCGATTTACTAAGATGCGGAAGGTAAACACCGGATACGCTGCCACATCCAATGATGCCAACCCGCGTTTTTTTATCGGCGGTGGTTAATGCAAACCCCTCAAGCGATGAGACCAACAATGCTGCACCTGCCATGGCAGTGCGTTGCAAAAATTGCTGACGTGAAATATTGTCCATAAATTTTTATTTTATAATTAAAAGAGGATATGTAAGTTTCTAATCTAAAGGTTTGTCTGACTCCCGTTTCAATTTCTCCAGTCCCTGTTTTACATCCCTGTCGCTCATAAAAAGTTTCCACAAAAGTCCCGTTCGATAATTCTCAATCATCACGGTCATCGGTGCCTGGTTTAACCCCATATAAATTTCCGAACACCAGTTGCTCGTAAGGTTGAACGCGTCACGGAAACCGTATTCACCCCATAAAAATTTTCCATAATTATAATAGTAGTTCTTTAGCGCCTTCATGGATTCAACTGGCGTATAGGGAAAAGAACTTATCGCGCCAGTCGGTGCTATCTTGCCTGTCTCACGCCCCAGGACCGGCTCATCAGCAGCATAATTAAATGGCCCGTCACTGGCCGTGAGTCCCCAGCAGCTATCGCCATACCCTTTGAAATTGCCAGGATTGTCCACACAATAGCGGTAATTGATACGGGCAATATTCTGGTTGTTGACAAAATAATTGGTGTACCTGTCTGTCAGCTGGTGGGGATCATAACCAAGGTAGGAATAATGTATAAAGAAAAGTGGCCCGCCGTTAGAAACTCCTACATCCAGTTTAATATCATAATACGTTTTCCCGTTGGCATACATCGATCCGTCCGCAGTCCCTCCCCATCCTGAGCGATATTCCTGACCGGTACTATCCTGGTTGGCCCAACCCGTATAGTATAGGCTTGGCGGTACCGGGTGTGTAGGAGATGCAATGGCCAGTAAATAGGTTACCATGGTTTCATTCCAGCCTATTAGTTTGTGATTGATGATCCATTCCTGGTCGGGTGACCAATGCCAGTAAAGAAATTTACTGTCTGGAAAACGTCGATACCAATCCCATTCTGTGTTCTCCCAAATAGCGGTTATCTTGTCCCTGATCATTTTTTCACGAGCATCATCCTTATTGAAATAGGCCCGGGCTGTCAATAGCCCCTGGATCAGGAATGATGTCTCCACGAGGTCACCACCATTGTCACGATTCCCGAAAAAAGGTTCCACTTTGCCTGTATGACCATCCAGGAAATGCGAAAACGCACCATGAAATTTATCCGCCTTCCCGAGGAAATTCAGGATTCTTAAAAACCGTTCAACCGACTGATCACGTGTGATAAAATTTCTTTCTGTTCCCACGATTAGCGCCATCACACCAAAACCAGAAGCGCCTGAAGCGATCATGTTGTGTCGACCTGCAATATTTTCGTTTGCCAGCCCACTTCTAGGCTCAGCACCATCCCAGTAATACCGGAAGGCTGCTTCCTGTACCATCGTTAGTAGTTCTTCATCATTCAAAGGCCTGGTTCGGGCAGATACAGCGGCAGATAAACCCGATTCTTTATACTGATTGCTGATAAACGATATTTTATAATGATAATTCTTTCCTGTTTGGCCAGTGAAGTCGGCATAACGGCTGATAAACGGAAACTGTATGCCAACAGGCTTGAAATTCTTACCATCTTCGGAACGATATATCTGAACATATTTGATACCTGCATCCTTAACCGATGTCCAGGATACATCAACGTGTTTTGCATAGCCATTTGCAGTTGTAATGTCCGGCTTCTGTGTTATAAGGGTCTTATCAATCTCCGGCAACAATTCAATATCATCAAGGTAAAGTGTATGCCGGCCATTGCCAGATGCATTCTTTTGCGAGAATACAACCGCAATGATATTAGTTTCAATAAACGCATCAGCACTAACGAATGAACTTAGCGGTAAGCTTATTTGTTCCCATGTCTTGATACGGCTTGTAGTAAACTGTAGGGCAGGTGTCAGTGAACTATCCTTCAACATAAGCTGCACTGTCGGGAAATCAGCAGGCTTGGAAGAAGCCGAGGGATTATAAACCCAAAAAGACAAGCGGCTGGCTTTCTTAAAATGATCCTGCCCCCGGATCTCCTGTTTAAAGATAATCGCCTGCCAGGAGCCCTGGTTACGGTTCTCATACTCAAGCTGTATCGAGTTACCGGGTGTATGAAAGAATTTTTCGCTTACCGGAAGTTTGCTATTTACATTTCTCACTGATGAATTCCCCTCTGCTGATGTGTGGCTAAAAAAGTAATGCCCGCTCATCCGGCTGTTTGAGAAAAAGTTGTAGTCATACGGTGGTTCAGCCGCTGATACAGCAATAGAAATAAAACTAATCAGTACAAGCAATCGTGTTCTCACTAAAATATATTTAAAACAACTCTTTACTTTCCCAAATGCGGGCTGGTAAATCCAAGCTTCTTCAATCCATTCTTTATCTCCGGGCAACTCATGAACAAATTCCATAATAACCCGCTGCGATAGTTTTCGATCATTACAATGATAGGACCCTGGTCGATGGCAAGGTGACTATTGGCATTCCAATTCTTTGTTTCATTAAATGCGTCTGAAAAACCATACTCCGTCCAGATCTGGTCGCCATGATCATTGTAAAAATGTCGCAGGGCCTGCATCGAATATTCGGGTGTATATGGAAACGAAGACAATGCTGCAGTGGGTGTGATGGTGCCATGATCATTAGTTGGTGAATGAGCATTGTAACCATTGTAGGTATCGCTTGCCGTAAGGCCCCAGCAATTTTCTCCGTAACCTTTGAACTCCTTTGGATTATCTATACAATATGCCCGGTTGATCAGTGTATGATTCTTATTCTGTTCCCAATAGTCTGCATAGCGATCTTTTAACCCACGTGGGTCAAGTCCCAGAAATGAATAGTGCGCAAAAAACAAAGGGCCGCCATAATCGAAACCCAGGGGAAGTTTTATTTTATAAAATTCCTTCCCATTTTTAAAAAAATTGCTTTGTGCCCAACCCTGATGATATACCGCGGCGTTTACAGGATAATTTTCGGCCGACGCGGCGAGTATATACATGATCAGGCATTCATTAAACCCTCGCACCGGGAAATTCATAGCCCATCCGTTGTTCGGGCTCCAATGCCAATACAATACTTCTTCCCCTTTAGTAAACCAGTCCCACTCTATGCCATTCCATAACCAGCCAATACGGTTACGCAGTTCGCGCTCCACCCTGTCATCACCGGTATAGTACTGGCGCGCACATAACAAACCCTGGAACAGGAAAGATGTCTCCACCAGGTCAGCCCCGTCATCCTTGCGGCTAAATGGAATGGTTTTACCAGTAGCACCATCCAGCCAGTGGGGAAATACTCCATGATAAGAATTTGCTTTCAATAAAAAGTTCACCATCTTCAAAAGAAACCTGGCAGCAGTATCCCTCGCGATCCACTCTCTTTCTGTCGCAACAATCACAGACATGATTCCAAATCCCGTACCACCAGTAGTAACTACTTCATTACCGTAGTTATAAGCTTCATTACTACGTTCCCTCGCCAACCCGCTTACTGGATGGGCGAAATCCCAGAAATAGCGAAAAGTTTGTTTTTGAACCAGGTCAAGTAACGCAGAATCTGAAAGATTCATCGGTCGATTGGCCGCATTGAATGCAACCGCCGCCTTCTTCTGTTTTACCTGCGCCAGCACCGTTTCGTGCAACCCAATACTGGCAACCAAAAAGAATAATAAAATCTTCTTCATGTATATCTATTTTTCACTCATTCCCCAATTTCCACATCTTCACATTTCCACATCCTCACATTTCCACATCCTCACATTTCCACATTTCCACATTTTCACATTTTCACATTTTCAAACCCGATAGCTATTGGGTCTCAAATCTTCAAATTCAAAGGTATCCCGCTGAAAAACCCAATGCCTTCATCCCATCCTTAACTTCGGGACAACTTGTAAACAGATCCCAGATCAGTCCACTTCGATAGTTTTCAATCATCACGATAATAGGACCCTGGTCAATGGCCAGGTAGGTATTGGCAAACCAGAGATGATGCAGAGAAAACGCGTCTACAAAGCCGTAGTCTTTCCAGATCTTATCGCCCAACACATAATAATAAAACTTCAACGCTTGCATAGACTCAGTTGGGGTATAAGGAAACGAGGATAGGGCTGCCGTTGGTGCGATATACCCCCGATCACTTGTTGGGGAACTGGCATGATACCCGTCTTTGATATCACTGGCTGTAAGTCCCCAGACAGAATCGCTGTATCCAAAATAGTTGGCGGGATTTGTTTTGCAATAATTATAATTTATCAGGGTATGGTTCTTCGTTTGTGTACTGTAGTTGGCATAAGTATCTGTAAGGCTATTAGGATCAATACCCAAAAATGAATAGTGCGAAAAGAACAATGGCCCACCCATTTCCGGCCCCAGGGGCAATTGGTATCCGTAATAGTTTTTCCCATTCTTCATGCCTCCATTCGATGCCCAACCCTCATCATACACTACCTTCGGAACTGCATGCGTTTTCGAAGAAGCCGCCAGAACATAAGTGATCAGGCATTCATTCCAGCCTTTTATTTTCAGGTTCATGATCCAGCCGTTTGTATGTGTGGAGCTCCAGTGCCAATAAAGAGCATTTTCATCATTTTTTCTAAACCAATCCCACTCTACCCTGTCTGCAATGGTATTGATATCGTTTCGCAGATTTGTTTCCGCTATATCGACGCCATCAAAATATTGCCTGGCTACTAACAAACCCTGGATCAAAAAAGATGTTTCCACGATATCTGCTCCGTTATCATTCGCACTAAAGGGTATCACTTTACCTGTTTCTCCATTAAACCAATGGGGATAGGCACCGTGAAATGTTTCCGCTGTATTTTTTAGGAAAGCAACCATATTCTGCAACCTTTCCAGGCCTTGTTCCCTGGTTATAAAGCCGCGGTGGATCGCTGTTACGATAGCCATAATGCCAAAACCGGTGCCTCCCGATGTGTATATTACCTGATCTGTATTTCTTTCCCGGATCATACCACTTGTTGGATGTGCCAGGTCCCAGAAGTATTTAAAAGTTCTTCGCTGAACAGAATCCAGCAACGCTTCGTCTGTAATAGCAGGAAATTTCCTCGAAGAATCGATGCTGGTGATAAAGGAAAGCTCTGTCGCGTTTGTAATACTTCCACCAGCTGCCGATTTTAATGTATTGGAAACACCCACCCCGTACCTGTTGAGGTTGCTCAAAGCATTTGCAGGTTTGACGACCACCACACTGTCTGCACTTTCGTAGGCCGCGCTGAAGGTGACTGGTGTGCCGGCATTTTCCAAAAATTGAATACCCGATGCAACAGTACCACGATCGACAGGAGCTCCAAACCTGAATTTAATCACGGGTGTTTTGCTGACATCATAAAAGAGATTACCAGTTGAAATATGATCCACCGACCAACCCGATAACCCGAAATTCGCAGGAGGTGGCGGCGGCGGCGGATCCCCGGTTGTCTTTTTACTACAACCAGTGTACACCAATGCAAATAAGACTCCAGCAATAAAAAAGGTACTTTTCATCCCTAAACGAGTTTAAAACGCCGATCCGGTAAAAGCAGCAAGCTTCTGCTACCGGACTGTATACGTCATTAACTTGTCGTTATTACAAGCAACAATCAAAATTTTCTTATCCTGGCCGGTCTTCAGCCATTTTATATCACGCACCTGGCCGTTTAATGAAGCAAGGTTTGGTTGGAAGTCTGGTTTACATTGTCCATCTTTTCCGATCGTAAAGAAAGCCAGCGGCTGCGCATCGTATCTTCCTTCATACGGGATCACATCATAAAAATTACCACCCGCGATATAACCTGATGCGTTGGGATTTTCATTTACCTCCCGGAAAGAAAAGATTGGCGCCATCTGTAATTCCTTTGGAAGATCGGTGATGGTAAATCCACCTTTTCCATCACCATAGCAAATCGCAGAACCCAGGCGTTCGCATGTTAAGGGCTGAATGGTATCTATCCAACCATAAAAAACATCTTTCATCGGCACCCCGGCATATTCCGCATAATAGAGATAATGCTTCTTCAACAGAGGCAAAGGTCTTTCTACTTCATCCTTAGCAAGGAAGGGATACTCTTTTCCATCCAATGTATAAGACAGCAGTTGCTCTGTTTGACCATTGCGGTCAAAGTCTGCAACGTACAGTTTTGCCGGCCCATTCTTTCCACTCCAGAATTTATTATTGTAGCCCCAATTGCCTGCAAGGATATCCAGGTGACCATCGCCATTGGCATCGTCAAGAAAAACCGTTTGCCATAAACCAGAGGAATTGGACAGCGACTTAGTCTTGAACTTTCCATTTTCGTTAAAGAATACTATAATTGGCATCCACTCACCAGCTACAACCAGGTCGGGCCAGCCATCTTTATTGATATCTCCAAATGCTGAACTGGTGACAATACCAAGATCCTTTAACGCGATGATATCATTGCTGGCTTCGGAGAAATTTCCATTGCCATCGTTGACCAGTAAATAAGAGGTCTGGGGAATTCCAAACGCCCTGGCATCAGCTAATACGCTGACAAAAATATCCTGGTCACCATCTTTGTCGAAATCTGCTACAGCAATACTTGACTTGTTGTAAAGAAGCGTGGGAAGTGAGGCTTCGGATTTTGTGAACTGTCCTTTACCGTTGTTTAGATATAGTCTATCCTGGAGGTTTAACCCCGTTGAATATTGGTTACCACCATTAGCTACATAAAGATCAGGGCTACCATCGCCATTCGCATCAAAAAATATGGCGTCTACATCTTCACCGGACAGGTCTGCCGCAAATACTTCAGAATTAGTCGAAATGAATGATCCATTATTTTGCTGTATCATCAACGTACCTGGCAGACCGGATGCAGCACAGGCATAAAAATCGTCGAGTCCATCGCCATTTACATCCGCCACTGCGATCTTCGGCCCTCTTGTCGACTGTGCATGTGGTATCTGGTACTGAACGTTATAATCGAGAAAATCATTTTCCTTATGCCTCCAGGCGATCGTGTTAGGAATTTCCTCAAACAAACCCTGTTTTAGCGGGAAGAAACTTTGAAAATCAAACTTTCCTGCCGCTTCATTTTTTGAAATAGTGAGTTGCTTGTTGACACTAATATTCTTTAGCACCTGGAATTTCTGATCAGGCCAAACGATGAGCATGCTATCAATTACATCTACAGAATCAAGCCCAAAATGCAGGCGATGATCCGATGAAGACTGAAATCCACGCGTTGGCATGAGTTGCTGGTATTGTAGTTTTCCTTCTGCAAACAGGTAGGCTTTGGCGCCAACCCCGGTCGTATTAATGCTGTCGCCACGAAATGATAGTGAAATATAATTCTTCTGAGGACCCTGGTTTTTTAAAACCACAGCAGGCGCATTGATACAACTGATCACCAGGTCGAGCCGGCCATCATTGTCCAGGTCAGCATAAGCTGCCCCCGTAAAATAACCTTTCATTTTCCCGGTACCCCATTCCTTGCTTACATTTTCAAAATCCATGTTGCCATTACCTTTGAAAAGGAATGGATGCGAGCTCCCATCAGGCATCGCATTGATCGCCTCATCGTCATACTCATCGGTTCTGTCCATGCCTTTCGCTTTCAAATCAGATACAAACCGCACATAGTCCAGGTCGACCGGGCGCTTCACGATACCACTTGAAATAAAAAGATCTTTGTTCCCATCATTGTCAAAATCTGCAAATAGTGGCGCCCAACTCCAGTCGGTGGCAGAAATGCCGCTCATCAGGCCAATTTCACTAAAGCTTTCGCCGTTTCCATTATTTCTTTGAAGGCAATTTTTTGAAAACTGTTCCTGGTAACCCTGTATTTGCAGCTTTACCTTGTAGATGTCTGGATTTTCATCGCTGCCATAAGTCTTTAACACTTTTTCATCGGGAGGCAGCATATCAACGGTGATAACATCCAGATGCCCATCGTTATTATAATCCGCGACGTCATTACCCATGCTAAACCGGCTGTAATGCCTGAAATGTTTGGCACTGCTTTCCGAAAAAGTCCCGTTCCCGTTATTTACATAATAGTAATCGTTCTCATGAAAATCGTTTCCTACATAAATATCATCCCAGCCATCATTGTTAATATCAGCAAATGCAAGTCCCAAACCATAACCAAGATTTCCCTCGAATATTCCCGCTGACGCGGTAACATCGGTGAACTTGCCAGCCGGACCGTTGAGATCATTTCTGAAAAGTTTATCGCCTGCACGGGGATCAATCTTTCTCCGGTTGCTTGTATCCACGATATTGGCATGTGGTTTTTGAGATTGGTTGAGGATATAACAATCCAGATCACCATCGCCGTCATAATCAAAAAATCCGGATTGTGTGGTATAGCCGGCGAAGTCTAAACCATATTCTTTTGACTTATCTGAAAAACTCCCATTCCCGTTATTAATATAAAGAACATTATTCCCCGTGAGACCATATATATTACTCACGGCTGAAATGTAGATATCAAGAAATCCGTCGCCGTTCACATCGGCCATGGTAACGCCGGTGCACCAGTCGGCAGTGCCGGCAACACCCGCTTTTTCAGTTATATCTTCAAACTCAAAATTTCCTTTGTTGAGGTAGAGCTTGTTATTTCCTTTGCTGTTGGCTGTAAAATAAATATCTGGCAGACTGTCATTATTGATATCGCCTATACCTACACCGCCACCATTGTAGTAATAGAGGTAATAGAGAATATTGAAAAGCTTCTTTCGTTCTAGGTTATTTTCAAAATGAATATTGGTAGTGGAAGCGGAAAGCTGTGAAAAAACTTTTGTATCCTGCCTGTTACATGAAAAGTGAATTAGAATAATAATACAACAAAGAAAAAACCGCAGCATAATTTAAAAATTTTAAAGGGCTGATACCATGAGTTCAGCCCTTTACCATATATAAAATGATGTAGTAACCAGTTTACATTTTGCTATTATACAATGCCTGGATTTCGGTCTGTGATAATACCCTGTCGTAAAGGCGGAACTGGTCCATTTTACCTGAATAAGAACTGATCCAGTCGTCGGTTGGTCCCTCGAGGCCGGCATGTTTATTCCAGCCTCCAATCACCAGGTTGCTTGCATTGGCGAGATTAAGTTTTCCAAGCGGCT
Source organism: Bacteroidota bacterium (assembly GCA_023412975.1). Classification (GTDB taxonomy): domain Bacteria; phylum Bacteroidota; class Bacteroidia; order Chitinophagales; family Chitinophagaceae; genus Terrimonas_B. Next base: position 9,203 of record JAEZRB010000231.1, read on the forward strand.
GCCCGTTCTGAGTAAAATCACCCATTGTTCCCGGTGTGGGCACGATCTCACCATCATAATAGATCAGCAGCTTTGAAGTATTCTCATCGTACGTAAATGCGAGATGATGCCACTGCCCATCGAATAATGGTTTGGGGAAAGTCTGGTTGGTATATTCCACCCAGTGATCCATCAGCGCGAACTTAAAGGTACTAACTGTTGGCGTTGCGTGCTCTACTAAAAGGAAGGCGGAACTTCCATGCCAGTAATCCTTATCCACCAGCGAAAAATAAAGCTCGGTCCTGGGATTTACCGTATTATTCACCCAGAAAGCGATCGTACAACTCGTTGCGTTCTTAAAATCATTTGCTGAAGGGTATTTGACCGCTTTATTGTCTTCGCCCTGCACAGCACTTCCACTCACACCAGGTACAGTCGACAGCGGGTTCTCGCTGGGGAAATTTGCCCGGATACTATCCACCGCATTCATAAGCGGGTTGGCGGATTGCCCGTCAAAGGCAGCAAAAAATTTCAGGGGTCCACCTGGAGGGTTAGAATCTCTTGGAAAATCACCCAGCGCAGGCCTTTCTTTTTTCTGACAACTTACAGCAATCATTAAAATGACCATCACAGTCGCCGCAAGCTTAAATATGTATTTCATATCTGCTGTATTTAATAAGTTCATTAAGTTGTTTTACCATTCGGGGTTTTGAACGAGTACACCCCCTGACAGATTGATAGCCTGCTGGGGAATTGGATAATAGCGGGCACGATGAGTATAGCCGAGGCTGCCCAGCTCACTCACAGCATCACCCCATCTTACCAGGTCATAGAATCGATACCCTTCCATTGCGAATTCCCAGCGACGTTCGTTTTTAATTGCCGTCCTCATAGCCGCTTGGGTTGTAAACGGTATAACAGGCAGAATAGTACGGCCGGCACCCAGGTTTCCACTTGCACGATTCCTGATCAGTTCCAGGTTTGCTGCGGCTGTAGCGCCATCACCCAGTTCATTGGAAGCTTCTGCCAGCATTAGAATAACGTCGGCATAGCGCAGAATGCGTTTATTGATCCAGTCAGCACCACCACTGGCACCGATCTGACCGGTGAATTGGCGCATTTGAGGATCGGAGTATACTTTCTTATTCCAGTATTTTTGATCAAGTGCCACACCAGGGCCATAAGGAGGTAAGGTTGCACCATAACCGCCTGTTGCTTCGCCACCATCATACTCTCCTGAATATAAGATCGTTGCTGCTTTACGCGGATCGCTGTCATCCCATGCAGCTTCAAGCTTATCAGTGGGGGTATTCCATCCCCAGCCCAGGTTCCATTCAGGGCCAGCACCGCCTTGTCTCACGTTTTGGCTTGTGCCCCATTGAACACCGTTATAATCGGTACCGTTTGCGCCTACCCATGCCTGCATTTCAAAAATAGATTCAGGACCATTTTTACCAGCGCCATTCAATCCGTCTTTCCAAATATCTGTGAACTTAGAAGTAAGGGAATATTGTTGCGATGCAATGATCTCATTGCAAAGTGCTACTACCCGTGCCCAGTTTTGCCGGAACAAATAAGACTGAGCCCAAAGCGTGTTAGCTGCACCCCTAGTTAAACGACCGGGATACCGGTTGACACCACCGACTTCCCAATTTAAAGGCAGCAACTGCGAAGCTTGCTCCAGGTCTGAGTCGATCAGGGCGTATACCTCAGCTACAGGAGATTTTGGCTGAATACCATCAGCCGGGTTTGTATAAAAGTAGTCGATAATGGGCACTTCACCGTACGTCCGGACCAGGTCAAAATAGCAATAAGCGCGGAAGAAATAAGCTTCCCCGATATTCACCAGTGATGCCGGATCATTAGCACCCAATGAATCAGCATCGAACAGCATTTTGTTTGTCAGGTTGATCATGAAATAACGATCATTCCAATAAGTATTCGGTGCCCAGTCATCTTTTGTGTACTGGAAGGTTTCGAACTCAGTTATGATCTCCGCACCATCCGTTGTACTGCTTCCTTTTTGGGCATCGTCGTCGCGAATGCTATGGAAGTCGAGCCATGGTAGCGTGGAGAATCCGGCATATGCCCTGAGTGTATTATACAAGCCGAGGCTTTGGCTCTCGAGCAAACCCTGGTTAAGGTCATCAAACGTAGCTGTCAATGGCTTGCGGTCGAGGAACTTCTTACATCCGAAGCCTGTGAAGATCATTGGGGTTACTACCAGTAAACCCCACAACAAGCTTTTATATTTTTTCATTACTGTCATTTTTGAATTTTAGAATGTCACGTTAAGGCCAAATGTTGTAACCACGGGAATAGCACCGCCTGCATGGTCATATCCAAACGCAGTGGCGTCGCCACCATATTCGGCTGTATAACCATAGTTGTTTTTCCAGGTCTTCAGGTTCTGAACATTGACAAACACTCTCACGTTGTTCATGTGCCAATTAGATATAAGGTTTTTCGGGAAACTGTAACCTAACTGTATATTCCTGATCCGGAAATAACTACCATCTTCAATATTATAAGTTGAACCGTTATAGTTGAAACGATGGCCCTGGCTGATAATTGGTACCCAGTTTGAAGTTCCCTCCCCATGCCATCTTTCTACTTTATCACCGGAATAATTAACCCTTTGGAAAGGCGACTCCAGCGAACCCCAGGTTCTGAAGATATCGTTGCCATACACACCTCCCATTTCAACCTCCAGATTTAAACCTTTGTACATTACATTCACCGACGTGCCATATGTGAACTTTGGTGTTGGATTACCAATTATTGTTCTGTCATCAGAAGTGATCTGGCCATCAGGACCTTTACCATTTGGGCCATTAATGTCCTTAAACTTGAAATCTCCAGGTCCATAAGCGCCAATTGATGAAGCTACTGGTGAAGCAAGTATGTCGGCATAGCTTTGATAGATACCCTCAACGATATATCCGTAGAAAGAACCGATCGGATTTCCTACCAGGGTTCTGCTTTCCGCGCTACCGTTGTTCATGAAGGCACGGCTTATAAATCCACCAGGCAGTTCGGGCGACAATGACAGCACTTTATTTTTCAGGAAGGTGATATTACCGCCAATATTCACTGTCAGGTCGTTTCCGAAATTCTGACGCCATGTAGCTGAAAATTCCTGACCCCAATTTTTTATGCTGCCTCCATTCTGTAATTTATCCAGCAAACCGAGTGAACCCAGGCCGATATAAAGCATCAGGTCCTTAGTTGTTTTTGTGAAATAATTGGTCTCAAAATGTAAGCGATTGTCAAAGGCGTTCAACTCTAAACCGATTTCCTTTGCGTGAACAGTTTCCCATTTCAAATCGGGGTTCACCTCATAAGCTTTAACAGCTGCTCCATATATCAGGGTTCCAAACACGGCATTTGTTCCAGTAGCCAGGTTAGGATAAAATGGATAGAAGTTACTTGCGCCGCCGAAACCAAGATTAGGCGTCGTCTGATTACCTAAGACACCAATAGATCCTTTCAACTTCAGGTAATTGACCCAACTTACACTCTGCATAAAGTCTTCACGTGACAATTCCCATGCAGCACCTACTGCCCAGAACTGCTGGTGACGGTTATCTGTGGGAATCTGCGAGGACGCATCATCACGTACAGACGCATTCAGAAAATATTTGTTCCTATAATTATAC
>JAEZRB010000252.1 GCA_023412975.1 Bacteroidota bacterium
AGCGTACACCAGGGATACCCTTCATTATGGTAACCGGTACTGTCTCCGAAGAATTTGCCGCCAGTATCATTCGCCAGGGTGCGGACGATTATATTCTAAAAGATCGCCTGGCCAGGTTACCTTCAGCAATAAAGTCGGCAATTGGCAGAAAGCGATCCGAAACAGCGATCCGACAAAGTGAGGAAGTGCGGCGCCTGATCATGAATGCGTCACTGGATGCTATCATATGTATTGATCCCGATGGGTATGTTACCGTCTGGAATCCTAAAGCAGAAAGGATGTTTGGCTGGCAGGAGAAAGAGATGTTGGGAAGGCTGTTGGAGGAAACGATTATTCCTGAAAGATACAGAGAGGCACACCGAAAGGGCATGGCCAACTACAGGCAAACGGGTGTCGGGCAATTATTAAACAGGCCTACGGAGATCTCGGCCTTACATCGTTCAGGCCGTGAGTTTCCCATTGAACTTTCAATTGTCCCGGTAAAGAACGGGAAGGAAGAATTTTTTTGCGCATTTATCCGTGATATAACGGAACGGAAGAAGGCCCAGGAAAAACTGAGTCGTTCGTATGAGGAAATTCGCAGGCTTGCCTCGCATTTGCAGGATGTTAGAGAAGAGGAAAGGTTAATTATTGCCCGGGAAATTCATGATCAGCTGGGACAGCAGCTGACTATTATGAAAATGGACATTAGTTGGTTGAAAAAAAGGCTGGACCTGTCGGACAATGAACTGGCTAATGAAAAAATTGAGTCCTTGCATAGTAATATCGATGATACCATTAAAACAGTCCGTAAAATAGCAGCCGATCTTCGACCAGGGTTGCTGGATGATCTGGGTCTTGGACCAGCTATCGAATGGCATATTAACGAGTTTGAAAAAAGGACTGGGATTGAGGTCGATTATGAAGGATTAAATGAAGAGATAGAATTATCGATGGCATATAAAACAGGTTTGTTCAGGATCGTGCAGGAAGCTTTGACAAATATTGCGAGATATGCCAGTGCCCGCAATGTTATAGTGCGCCTGATCAAAGAAGATGAACAGCTTTCATTGATGATTCGTGACAACGGAATTGGATTCGACAAAGAAAAAGTTTACTCAAAAAAAACATATGGTATTGTGGGCATGCGGGAACGCACTGCCATGATGGGTGGAAAGTATAACCTCGAGACGACGCCAGGCAAGGGGACCACAATTTTAGTCCAGGTGCCGCTGGTATCCAAAATGGCTACTTAAGATTTTCACTATTTCCAGGGGCAGGGTATGATGCCGGTTGGTCTTTTCGTACCCCTGAGGATCAGCGAAAACTCCCATGTATTTGGTTTTCGTGCGGCTTCATTTAGTTTGGAGATTGTAATATCGTAGCTGAGCCCAAACTGAAGATCTTTGTAAGCCATGCCAACATATGGGATCACCGCGTTATCAGACCAATACCAGAGTCCTGCGGTCAATAAAGTCTGCGCAGCATCTCCAAGGAAATAGCCCAATGCCGATCCTACGGAAAAGTAGCTTGCTTTCGACTGGTATTGATAAATGCCGTTTGCATTGATAATAAGTTGATCATTCAGGAATCGCTCATAATTGGCGTGGGCTACTATTCGTATAGCCAGCACCTGTTGTTCATCTTTTAAAAATGTTTGCCGGGGCTTATTAAGGTGATATGCTGCAAGTCCGATATCAAAATTGCTTTGTTCCGAAGTGGCGGTATAAGTGATCCCGGCGCTCGCAGAAACATAGGGCTTCATATTAGAAAGCGCGGTTTCCCCCGTAGGCAGGTTTCTGTTGAAGCCAAAACCAGTAAACTGTTCTTCAAAATCGACCCTGCTAAAATCGATTCGCCGGTGGCCATAAATTGCTCCAAAACCGATTCCGAGTCTCTCTGTATAATAGCCTTCAGTCAGTTTAACATTGTAGGACAGGTTTAGTGAACCGTAGGAACTTTTAACCACGCCACTCATAGCGTGATCGAACATCAGCATTCCTCCCAGGCCAAGAAAGTTATTTTCTGGCATATTGGGAGCTTTGTTTTGCATGACTTTCGTATCAAATGATACCGTTCCGGTAACATAGGGACTGGCGGGTCCGATCCATTGGTCCCTTAGGTTAGTGATCAGACGCCAGTCTGAATTGATATTGGCAGTTAGAGCGGGGTTTATATTTAATGGCGAGGCAAAAAATTGGGAAAAGGCCGGATCCTGCGCTCGCAAGTTTGCAGTCGCGAGAAACAGGCAGGTTATCAAAATGCAGCATTTCATTGTTTTCATAACTCCAAATTTTTAACGTAAGAGAACAGAGTTACCAGCGAGTTTATAATATTTTCCATCATTGCCTTCAGCCTCCAATGTCCAGGTATAAGTATCCGAAACCTGCGGCTGGCCTTTAAATATGCCATCCCAGCCGTCACGAAGTGTATTGGTTTCAAATACCAGTTGTCCCCACCGGTTGAAGACACGGAAGTATTTCAGGTCTTTAATATTGACGGGTATCGGGAATAATTTATCATTGTGGCCATCACCATTTGGTGTCCAGGCTTTGGGCACATATATGCCAGATTGATCTGGTGGTATATTATCAAGAACCCTTACGAAAACTGTATCTACGATCGCACATCCGGTGGTTGGGGTAATTGCTATCGTGTACTCCATATCCCGATCATAGGAGAAGGTTGGAGTAGCTGATGAGTAGTCATTCAACCCGAATTTCGGATTCCATTCATAGCTATAACCTGCTCCCAGGTTTCTGGCCGTTAGTTGCACCGGTACATTTGGACCAGTCACAACAGTAGTATAGCGCTGACCAGGCAATGACGCCGATACTGTGAGTACAAGAGTAGCAAGCGAATCGCAACCATTGCTGCCTTGTAATACAACATCATAAGTTCCGGCGCTATTGTAGGTTACTCCATTCCATGAATAAGGTAATTCATCGGAACAGATGGTGATATTTGTTGTTGAGGGGGGAGCAGTGTTATTTCCCACAATACTAATGGACGTCGAAAACTCGCAACCATTATCATCTCTTACCACGATGGTATAGGTTCCGGCCGCGAGATCATCATACTGAACCTCTGCCGTAAATGTAGAACCGTTTACAGAATAAGTATAAGGCGCCGTGCCACCGGTAACTGTACCGATGGTGAGCGAACCATCGCTGGCACCGCAGGCCGCGTCAGCTGCGGTTACTTCCAGGTCAGTAGGTCCGTTGGTATTGTTGATGGCAGCAGTTGTTGAGAACTCGCAACCATTGTCATCTCTTACGATTACAGTATAGCTTCCGG
>JAEZRB010000287.1 GCA_023412975.1 Bacteroidota bacterium
GCGGTATAAAAAGCCCGGCTCCAGTTTTGGCTACAGGCCTGCTCTATTTCCGGGTGCCGGGAAAGGTAATCCACCAGGCTCTCCGCTACGATCTCGCCCTGTGAAACCAGTTTGACACCAATGGGCAGGTGCTCCCTGATCTTTTCACTAAGTAAAGGATAATGAGTACAGGCCAGCAAGATCACATCAATGTCCTCGCCTTTTTCGAAAATGCTTTTCAGGTTTTTCTTTACAAAATAATCGGCTCCGTTGCCCTGGTGCTCGTTGTTCTCGATCAATGGCACCCAGAGTGGGCAGGCTTCCTGGTATACTTTAATATCGGGAAAGAATTTAGCGATCTCGATGGGGTATGATTCTGAAGCCACGGTTCCATTGGTCGCGAGGATACCGATACTTCTTGTTTCAGACAGGTTGCCAATGATCTCCGTGGTGGGTCTTATCACGCCCAGCACTCTTTTGCCAGTGGCAATTTTGGAAAGATCGTTTTGCTGGATCGTACGCAGCGCTTTGGCCGATGCAGTGTTGCAGGCAAGAATAACAAGCGAACACCCCTGGTCAAAAAACCATTTCACGCATTGCAGGGTGTACTGGTACACGGTTTCGAAAGAACGGTTGCCATACGGCGCGCGGGCATTATCGCCGAGATAGATATAATCGTATCGGGGCAACTTACGGATAATGTCTTTCATGACGGTCAAACCGCCATAGCCGGAATCAAATATGCCGATGGGACCTGCTTTTTGCATACAACAAAAATAAGCAGCGTAAGCAGTATTACTAGGAATCGTTTAAACAATAACAGCAGGCGGTGCATCATAGTTAATTTTCCTCCATTTCATGTCTTCTTAGAGAAAGTTACCTCCTCAAGACCGGTCTGACAAATAGCAGGATCAATAGCATTGCAGGTTGAGTGGACGTAGAAAATTGTAAACAACAATTAGATCTATCAGGTGCAGCAAATGATGGCAACTGAACATAGTAAAAAAACAAACCCCAGTCTTTTGACCGGGGTTTTATATAAATCAGGTGATTACTATTTTATCGTCCGCCAGCTGGTGGCTTATAACCAGGCAACAACTGCGGAGGTACAGTCACGTTCAACTTCTTAGCAACCGGCTGCAGCAGGTTATCCGCATCGGGAGCAACGATCATAGCGTCACGTGATAATACATATGTATAGCCTTTTTCCTTAGCTACAGCCTGTATGGCAGCCTGAATTTTTTGCATTACAGGCGCAAGCAATTGGCTTTGTTTGTTCTGTACCGCTTCCTGTGCAATTTGCTGCCAGTTTTGAAGTGTCTGTGTCAAACTTTGTAATTCCTTACCGGTTTGCTCTTTCACAGCAGCGCTTACTTTACCGGATGAATCCCTGTAAATACTGTCTTTGAACTGGTAAGTTTCCATCAGTGAATTAAACTCCTTTCCTATCGTATCCCTATTATAAATTTGTACCAAAGAATCGATCTTCTGCACTTCAGGCATCAGGTATAAAATAGTTTCTGCATCGATGTAGCCTATCTTGGTTTGCGCATTAACCCCGCTTCCGGCGATCAGCAAGCCCGCGACTACTGCAAGCATTTTCAATTTTTTCATCTTGTTTGTTTTGTTTTTCTCCCTTAGCAGGGTTTTGTCAATTTTTATTTTGTAGAGATAGGTTTTATTAACCTTTGGTTGCCTATTTTATTTTCTTTAACAATTTCCAATTCCTGGTTGCTGGTTTTTCTCGTGAATCGTGAGTCGTGAATCGTGAGTTGTGAGTTTAAGATATTCCCACATTTTCAAATTTTCAAATTCTCAAATTTTCAAATTTTCAAATTCACCCCCTGATCCCCAGCTCCCTCAGCACATCCTCACTCTTGTCCAGTTTAGGGTCGGCAAATATAATGGTAATTCCTTCACTTTTATCGAGCACAAAATCGTAGCCCCGCTGGGTGGAGATCTTCTGAACCGCGTTATAGACCTTATCCTGCACAGGTTTGATGAGTTCCTGTCTTTTTTTAAACAGATCACCCTCAAAACCAAAACGTTGACGCTGAAGATCGCGGAGTTCTTTCTCCTTCAGAAACAGCTGGTCCTCCCTCTTTTTCTTCAGGTCGTCGCTCAGCATGATCTGCTCGGCTTCATAATCCTTGTACATTTTGTCGAGGCTGGCCTGTTTCCCATCGATATCACGCTGCCAGTCGGCCGCGATGGCATCGAGCTGTTTTTGTGCCTGTGTATATTCCGGCATTTTATCCAGGATATAACGGGTATCGATGATGGCATATTTCTGCGCATGAACTGCCAGTCCCAACAGCATGATAAAACCGGCAAAAAGCAATTTTCTTTTCATGATCGTTATTTTATTTTTTCCCTGGCGGGATAGATTTTACTCGGGTTCAAATCCAAGCATAAAGGTAAAGCGGGACGCGTCTTTTAATCCTCCACCCGGTCGGATACGATCAAGCCCAATACCATAGTCGAATCCAAGCAGACCAAACATAGGCAGGAAGAAACGCATACCAACACCCACACTGCGACGCAGGCGGAATGGATTGTAATTCTTAAAATCATACCAGCCATTGGCTGCTTCAAAAAACGTTAGACCGTAGATGGTACTGCTAGGGTTGGTTACTAACGGGTAACGAAGCTCCAACTGGTATTTGTTAAAAATAGTAAAGTAATTGTTCGCGTTTTGCTGGTCGGGGTTGATGGTTGGATCAGATGATTCATAAACGGGATAGCCACGATGCGCAATGATATCATAACCCAACAGACCGTAGTTATTGGTCAGACCCGCATCACCTACCTGGAACCGCTCAAACGGTGAGTAATCCAGTTTGCTATTGTAACGGCCCATAAAACCGTATTTGGCTGCCAGTTTCATCACGAACTGCCTGTTCTTGTCTGCACCACCTGGCTTGCCGATAGGCACATACCACTCGGCATTGAAACGCCATTTATGATACTCGGGATTTTTATAGGGATCCGTTGAAGTAACCAGGTCGGGATTAAACAATGTATATGGTGGTGTAAACTGTACGCTGGCCATAAAGCTTGATCCGCTTCTTGGGAAGATAGGATCAAACACCGAAGACCGCTGTAATGCAAGTTTAAAACTCAGGTTATTAGAGGTACCATTGGGTGACGCACCGGGGAAAATCCCGTAGTTGCGTCTTTTATATTGCGTAAAGCTAACCGCGTATACCAGGCTGAAATAGTCATCAGGCCATTTCAATTGTTTACCCAGTGAAATAGATGCGCCATTTACTTTCAGGTAATTGGTATCCGATCTCTCATTGTCGATACGACCCGTAAATGGATCGAAGGCATTTGAGTATTTACTATTGTTATAAGCAAGCGTCAGTGAATTTCTTTTCTTACCTCCCAGCCATGGCTCGGTGAAGGAAAAGTTGTAGGAACGGAATGCCTTACCATTGGATTGTACCCTGATACTAAGCTTTTGCCCATCACCTGTGGGCAGTGGATCCCATGCCTGCTTTTTCCAGATATTCTTAATGGAGAAATTATTAAATGTAACCCCGAGTGTACCGGTAAGTCCAATGCCACCACCCCATCCGGCAGAAAGCTCAAGCTGGTCAGAAGATTTTTCTTCGAGTGACCAGTTGATATCCACGGTGCCATCATCCGGATTGGGCACTACACCAGGGTTTATGGTCTCCTGGTTAAAATATTGCAGGTTGCCAAGTTCACGGGTCGACCTGATGAGGTCAGTACGACTGAACAATTCACCGGGAATGGTTCGAAGCTCGCGCCGTATTACATGGTCCTTTGTGCGCTCATTACCGGCGATCGTCACCGTTTTGATCCTTGCCTGCGGACCTTCCGTGATTCGGATCTCATGGTCAATGGTATCATTATATACTGCAGTCTCAACCGGATCTACACGGAAAAACAGGTACCCGTCATCCATATAGTATCCGCTGATATCACCACCTTCCTGCGACAGCTCCTTACCAAGACGTTTGTTGAGGATATCAAGGTTATAAATATCTCCTTTTTGAATACCAAGCACAATATTCAAAAGAGAATCTGAGAATTTTGAGTTGCCTTTCCAGGTGATATTTCCAAAATAGTATCTGCGACCTTCGTCAACCTTTATGTCGACATAAAGTTTATTGTCCTGGGTAAGTATGGTATCCTCTATGATCTGCGCGTCCCGATAGCCGAGTGAGTTGTAATACTGCAGCACTTTTGCCTTGTCTTCCTCATACTTGGTAGGATTGAACTTCGCCGAACTAAATAGTTTAAATCGGAAATATGGATCCAATACCGTTTTTGTTTTTGAGAGCGAAAGAAAACCCCAGTCTTTCAGGTATTCCTTGAAGCTCGGGCGTTTATCTTCGCCATAGGGACTTTGGTATTTAGATGGGAAGAGAGTGAATTTACTCATCTCCTTTGTACCCTTCATTTGTTTTTTCAGCTTCAGCTCGGATACGTTTTCGTTTTCAAAGAAATTTACCTCATCGATCCTTACCTTTTTACCCTTGTCCACGTAGATGTTCATGGCATTGGAATTGGCATAAGCCGGATCTGGTTTTTCTTCTATCCGTATTTTGACATTTTCAAATCCTTTATCCCGGTAAAACTTGGTGGTCACTTCGTGAATATTCCGCCGCATGTTTTCGGTGATCAGGGTTTGCTTCGCTAGACCAATTTTACCCTGCAACTCTTCCGCTTCAGTTTTCTTTATACCTATAAATTTGAAATTTCCCAGTCGTGGTCGTTCCTCCACGCTAATCTCGATACTCACCCTGTCGTCGACGATTTTTGTAACATATATCTGCACGCCGGCGAATAATTTCTGGCGCCACATGTTGGCAATTGCCTTGGCGAAAATATCGCTACCGGGATGCATGAATTTATCACCCGTCTGTAAGCCTGAGATAGATAAAACAATGGCTGTATCGAGGTGCCTGATGCCGCGGATTGAAACGTCTGCTATGGTGTATTCGCGGGGTATCCGGGCATTCTCCCATTCCAGTAATTTCGGATCAACAGAGGTCGGTCTTGTAGTATCATCCTGAGCCCTTGCAGTTAGTACAGAGGCGATCATCAATATTAATAGAACCTGGAACCGGAGTGAAAGTCGTTGCATGGGTTTTTTTTCAAATCAAAATGAAGCCCGTCACGCCTGCGGCGAGACAAACAGCGAATTAGTTGGTCGTTTGTATTTTATTAAAGCCGCCAAACTCCTGTTGCGGCGGCAAATTAACGGTAAATATCGAAAGTGTTTGTTAAAACGAAACGGGTTTTGAACCTTTGGAAAACTGCTGAAATACACGGCGAAACCTGCAATTGGCAAGGCTTCGCGGCGATCGCTACCTTGATGCCGATTGGCCTGCAGCCAGCTGCTCACCCGTTTTACCAAAACGCCGTTCACGCCCCTGGTAATCCAGGATTGCTTCGTATAAATTCTCCTTTCTGAAATCGGGCCAGCGTACATGGGTGAAATAGAGTTCAGCATAAGCTAATTGATATAGTAGAAAATTACTGATCCTGAATTCCCCACTTGTGCGGATCATCAGTTCAGGGTCGGGAAACTCACTCGTGCAGAGATACCGTTGCAGGGTATCCTGGTCGATCTCCTCCACATTCAGTTTCCCGGTTTTAACCTCAAAGGCAATATTTTTTACGGCGTTCAGCAATTCCCATCTGCCGCTATAACTCAATGCCATTACAAGATTCAAACCGGTGTTGTTCCTGGTAATTTCAAGCGCTTCATTCAATTCCTGCCTTGCATATTCAGGCAACATATTCATATCCCCGATCACATGCAATTTGATATTGTTTTTATGAAGGCTTTCCACTTCTTTCCTGATGGTGCTGACAAGCAGTTCCATCAATCCGATCACTTCATATTCGGGGCGATCCCAGTTTTCCGTGGAGAACGCGTACAGGGTCAGGTAACCCACCCCCAGCTCGGCGCAGCCTTCCACGATATTCCGCACGCTTTCAACACCATGAAAATGACCATAGAGCCGGTCCTGGCCCTGCTCTTTTGCCCACCGGCCGTTGCCATCCATGATGATGGCGATGTGGCGGGGCAACCGGTCTTTATCAATTTTTTCTAAAAGCGCTGACATAGTAACCTTTATATTTCCCGGAAATAAGGGTAATCTATCAATTTGAAATGGCGCGGTAAGGCTTAAAGACGGTAAGGATTGACTGGCAATCTATTTTACTTCCCGTCTCCCCGTCTTCCCGGCAAAATGACAACCTTGGAAATATTGGGGGGCAAAGGTATCTGATTTGACGAAATTCGAATAAATCAGGGGAAAGAAAAGACAAATAATTTAATCAGCCGTCGGGCACCGGTATGATTGCAGGTTAAAAGTAAGGTGGATCATAGCGGTGATAAACTGGTCTTTCTGACGGCTATTTCCCCGCTGACGGCCGGGAATGCCTATCGGTTCGCCCAATTCACCCGAACGGTCATGCAGGCGGAAGGCCTGGGAGGGGCTGCCATCGGCATTGGCCGGGAAGACCGAGGGGTCCACATAAGTTTTACTTACATCATCCAGGTAATCTGTAGTAGTATAGCGATGAAGCACTTCGAAGGCAATATTAAAGCGTTCGTTGATGGAATATTTTATACCCGCGCCAAAAGGAATGCTTATACCCATGCTGCTATACTGCTTGCGATCGGGGTAAAGAGCGCTACCCTGTCCTTCGGTGCCCAGGGGTCGGAGGTAGATCTTTTCCTTATCGAGATAAGCAAAGGGATCATAACTAAATGCGCCCACACCGAGCGTGATATAGGGAGTAAAATTGAATCCTGATTCGCCCGGCATAAAACGGAAAAAGTTGAAATCTCCCTGTAAAGCAAGCTCCCATACATTGCTGTTGAAACTTAGGTTACGGCGATACATGTACTCATTATCGGAGTTGTAAATATCTGAGTATCCAACTCTTGCAAAGCTGGCGCCGATTCGGGCTGAGATATAATTGCTGAAATTTTTACGGAAAAAGACCGTAGCGGCCATTTTTGGGCGGTTGAATTTTGCACGGGTGTTGAGGTCACCAAAATAATGAGCCGCGCCGAGACCGACACCAAATTCACCTTCCTGTACGATTGAATTCTGAGCTCCCGATGTGCCGGGTAAGAGAGAAAGGAATAAACCGATAGCTACGACCGCAGAAAAAGTCTTCATTTTTAAAAAAATTTAAACCGCCAGGTGGATTTGGTTTTATTCCCTGCAATTTTTTCATTTAGTGGAGATGAAAAAAACTGAAGGCAGGTTTATCATATGCTGGAGGGAGTCCGGGAATAATAACGGAAAAATAGCAATTTTCTTTTATTATCCTAAGAAAAGTAGTATCATTTTGCCGGGAAGACGGGAAAACGGTAAGAAAAATACAATGTCAATGAATACTTCTCGTCACTCCCTGTTCCCGTTGAATTTCAAATGGACACATAATCCTGAGAAAGCCTATCTAATTTCTTTTGTCGAGGCCCCAGGTAAGCTTACTATGGAGGGTTTGCAGGAAGCTGTTTTCACTCAGGCGTACCAGGTTGATCGTGAAATTTTCCTTTTTTATGGCCAGCGAGACATTTTTACCGACGATCTCCCGGCGGGAATCCAGCGAGCAGATAATGCTTTCCGAGCGGCTTTCCACTTCAAATGAGATTATATTGTCATCCGGCACGATCAGGGG
>JAEZRB010000309.1 GCA_023412975.1 Bacteroidota bacterium
GAGTTTCTTGTCCCTTGTACCTTGTCCCTTGTAGTTTAAATTCTACAAGCTCATTCGGAGTTTTTTCTATAGGATAATGCCAGTATCGTCTATTTTTTTCACGCTTCAAGTGTCATTGTTTTGTAGTCTCATGTGACTAAAGGAAATGAGCAGCTTTAAACATTTTATTAGCACTTGGCGACCGGTTTGGTGCCATTTTACGTGTATATAGTATTTTATATTTTATGGAAAACCTGAATAAACTGGTAGATCGACTGAGTGAAGTATTTCTTCCTGCTGCAGTGCAGAATCAGAGTTTTTTTCTGAATGATGTACCTGTTGACCTTGCTATCACCAGCAACACGCAGTATATCAGTTCAGTCCTGAGCCGGATGATCTCAACGGTGGTGAAACATGTGAGCGATACCTGTATCCGGTTTACCGCCAGGAGACATGGTAATATCGTGGTACTCGAAGTGCAGGAATCAGGTAGCTTACACGGTTTTGCGATGGCAAGCGAGTTGCAGCAGGTGAATTCCCTGGCCGAAAGATTTGGAGGCAGGCTCAGTATTACGCTACCCAAACCTGAAACTACGGCCATATCATTTATCTTCCCTGATAGTGATAACTGATTACTTCAGATTTACCTTATCGCCTAAAACGAAATACATAACTCCGCGTGCCGGTATAAACATAGGCTTTGAAGCGGTTAGTACCTGTAAAGATGATCTCATCAAAAAATTCAGACCGGATATCCTGGGTGGTAAAATTGACTGCCGTGATACGCAGACTGCGTACATACCGGTCGTCGCAGGAATACACACCATTTTCATCAGTAAAGCATTGGCCAGCCACCCAGTCGCGGCGTATATCCCAGTTGCCTTTGTACAACTCACCATTGCTATTGGTGTACTCGAGTTGCCCATCATCCTTAAATACAAATTCTCCATCCCTGAATGGCAGGTTACCAGAACTACCGCCCCACCCAAGTCTATCCACATCGACAAGACGCCATACCCCGCCTTCAATACGATCATCATACCTTTTCAGGAAATCCTTGCTGCAACTACCCAGTAAGACGAAAGAGAAAATTAATGCGGTGATAAAGTATAGTTTTTTCATCCACCTGGTTTTTGATGATGAAAAATTAAATCTTTCGTATACACGTAACAAATACCGCAACTATGCTTTAACCAAAAATTAGGTGAAAGCAGCCTAGTGAAATAATAAAAGCCTGGATGGACTAAGTGACCTTGTGAGAAAATCGTATTTAGATGTATCCTTGTCTAAATGTATTTTAACCACCATTGGGTATGCTGCGACTTGTATTTGTTATACCAGCGACATGGTAAATATAAAATCGCTACCACAGAAATCCAGATCAGGTACACAACCCAAAGCGGGTAGCCGAATTGTGAGGGTCTGAAAAAGAAAGGTGATTGCGGTTCAGAAATCTGGGCTACTGTATGATTCGATGCAAAGAAGACGATGACCAGTACCGTGTGTAGCAAATAAAAATGCAGTACATAATAAAAGAAGGGTACCCGCCCATACACCGATACCACTCGTGTCCAGCCGGCGCGAATATTTTCCAACAGCGAAAGCAGGATCAGGGACGGGCCGATCGTCATGCAGGAAAACTGCAGTGATGGCGGGTATTTACTGGTATTTAAAAACGAATACAGCGTGTTGCCATCCCATGCGCCGGCATCCCCATAACCACGGGCTAATCGCAATACTATAAATAAAAGGGTCGCTACGGTGCCAGTGATCAGCAGTAATTGTTGTCTTTTTTTTGCCGGAAAATCTTTTTGAAACCAAACACCCATGCAATACCCGAGCAGCATTAAACCCGTCCACGGAAGGATGGCGTAAAATATGCCGATTGTATGCGTGCCGTCGAGCGGTAAAAACAGGCCCCGGGCGGTAAACAGCGTCCCCACCAGGTAAGCAAGCGTGCCGTTTGCCGGGGGACTGAAATAATCCAGGATGTTATGCCCGAGCACCAGCAGGATGCCGACCCACAGCACCACCTTATAAGATAGTCGCATCAGCAAACCAAGTACGATCATGCTCCAGCCGATAGCCCAGATGACCTGCAGAATGATGAAGTTGAAAAAAGGGTTGAAAGTAAGCCCCAAAGTTACCAGGGTAACCTCGGCTATAACCAGCCAGGCGCCTCTTTTCATGAGGAATGCGCCGGCTTCGGCTTTTGTTTTTTTCCGGGATGAAAGCCAGGCCGATAGT
The DNA here is from genome assembly GCA_023412975.1 of Bacteroidota bacterium. Taxonomy (GTDB): domain Bacteria; phylum Bacteroidota; class Bacteroidia; order Chitinophagales; family Chitinophagaceae; genus Terrimonas_B. Next base: position 2,227 of record JAEZRB010000309.1, read on the forward strand.
CCGGACAGGAATACAAAGCCAGGCGCGCAATAATGCGTAATAATACGGGTGAAAAACAATGCCGGGGTGGTGGTGGCGGGATCCAGTGGATCGGCGGTCATCGCTGTAATATGGAAGAAATCCCGGGTATGATCGAGCGCCATAATGATCATAATCAATCCTCTAAGGATGTCAATTGACGCCACGCGATAGGTGGAAGCAGTCGGGGTCATATCCGTAAATTATAACATTTTAATATAGAACTGCATTCTGTTTAAATAAAAGTGCAGTTCACGCATTTCTTTTAACGTTGGACCTTCAAATAAAATAATTTGCACCCGGTTTAAACATAACGAGCGAATGAAAATTCTTTTTATTGGAGATAGTTTAGTGAAAGGCAAAAAAGGGGTGGACTGGGTCAAATGGCTCGCTTCGAAAAATCCGGGATGGGAGGTTGACAATGCGGGAGTTGAGGGTGAAACCCTGACCCGCATTACGGAGAGGGCGATAAAGAAGCTGGAAGCATCGGCCTACGATATGGTTTTTTTCGAGGCTGGCCTCACGGATCTCCTGGTGCCTGCAATAGGTAAAAGGAATTTACTATTCAGGCAAAAATTCGCCGGATGTGATAAAGAAATTCTTGACAACCCTGCCGCTTTCGACCAGGCTTACCGTGCCGCAATCGACAGTATTAAACAAAGAACTAAGGCCCCAGTTCTTATCGCTACGCTGGGTTGCATTTGTGAAGACCTGGAGGCACCCATCAATAAAAAACGGGCTTCGTACAATGCCATAATACGGGACATCGCCATCGAAACCGGCTGCGGACTGGTAGACGCAGGCGCGGTATTTGACGGCTATCTCCGTCGCTGCCGCACCAGGGATTACCTGATGGAGGGATACTGGAATACCTGTTACCTGGACGGATTTCAGTGCCGGGTACTTGGTTGTCCCGACCAGTTAAGCAGGAAAAGAAAGCTGCATCTAACCATCGATGGCGTGCACCTCAATAGTCGAGGTGCCAATCTTTACCGGGATGAAACGGAACGACAGATTAAAGCCGTGATGATCGATATTGCTTCTTCAACCGGTTTTTCTAATTCCACAACATCTATATCACTTCCACGGCATGCAAGCTGATTTAATCGGTATGTTGATCAACATAGGCCGAGATCCATCCAACCTGGCCGTTTTTAACGAGATAAAATTGTTTGGTCTCATAAACCGATTTGAATTGACGCATAATCTTAAGCATCAAACCCGTGCCAGCCAGCATTGAACGCTGGTCGAATACTTTATGCACCCGATTGATCTCAGCCGACAACGCACCTTTGTCAATCCCCGCCTGAACCTTATCGGCTAGTTTACCGGCGGAAAGTGAAGCATAGTTTTTATAAAGTGTTTCGCTAAACTTCTGCACATCGTCATAAGTTACTGTCACGATAGAACTTCCTGACATTTCTGGTTTGATCAGGGTTGCCGTTGCCCAGGCAATACCACCACTGAATGCGATATAATCATTCATGTTGTAAGCACCGCTTGCATTCACCGCATAGATGATCTCCTGTTCTTCGGCTGCTACCAATACACGGTACAATTGCTTATTGAAATTGTTCAGGGTTTTATCAAACTCCTCGCATCTTTTTTCTGTTGCGTTCGCTACACTTTTGGTGCCCCAGTTGAGATTGAAAAGTCTGAAGTCTTTAGTATTATCATAAGGGAAAAAGCCTCCTTTTGTATTGCCACTTCCAATATCGATCAGGAAAGTGCTGAATCTTTTTGATTCCGGTACGATACCCAGGTGCGACAATCGTCCTTCCTGCAACGCATCGATTACTTCCACCTTCCGGTTGGGTTCATTGATCTTCACACGAAACGAATCGATGAGGAGTTTTATCCACTCATTTTTCTGGTCTTTGGCAGCCTGCACCTGCACACCACTGCTGACAACAGTAAAAATTTTACCGGGTGGAACACCATATTTATTTGTGGCCACATCATAAAGACTGCTAAGCCCCTTTAGCGTAGCATCGAAAGTGGGAGTGGAGAAAGAAATAAAATCTGTATTCACCGAGGTATCCTTCAGGATATTGAATGTCCCGTTGATTTTGGCACTTCTGCCAATTTCAAGCAGGCTCATTTTTACTCCTTTTGAACCTACTTCAATACCCGTATATAGGTCAGCGTGGTCGAAACTGGCCTGGTTAGGTTGGGCTACTACAAAAAAATGTGCCAGCAAAAGGCTGGCGACTGATAATGTTTTCCTGTAAACACTGTGCATGGCTGATAATATTTTCCCAATGAAAATAATGAAAACGGCCATCGCTTTTAGGGGTGTGCAAAAGCAGGGATTTTTGGTGCAAAACCATGCCTTATCCGCAGCCATAGGGCGCGGGTTTTATTATCAATCAATGAATTATTAAAGCATACCCGGGATGGGTGTTTTTGAGAATTGGGGAAAACCAGGCAGGTTTAGGGATTAGGAATTTGGAATCATTATTGTCCGGGGAACTCTGGAGTACTATAAACCACGGCGGGCACGGTGAGCACAGCGAAAGCCGTTTTCGTGATAAAATCTGCTACGTAGAACAGGACCTGATGCGAATACTTCGCTGTGT
>JAEZRB010000310.1 GCA_023412975.1 Bacteroidota bacterium
GGTCAGCAGTGCGGGAAGCACCATTGAGTTTACCGGTTTCTTTCACTTCATTAAAACTGGATGTATAGGCTTCACTGGTGATCGCCGGGGGAGCAGCGGGACGAAACTGAGATTTGTTTTCCAGTGAGAACATCTTGATATTTTCCCAATGTGGTGCAAATACAAAACCGAAAGGCGGCACAGCCTGGTATACACCTGGTGTATTGGAAGGAGGAATATTTCCAACCACTTCGCCGGCGGATCCGTCATTATCTCTTGCTGCAAGGATTGCTTCTCCCGCCTGTTTGCCCAGTTGCACACCACGGGCTTTGGCATCCGTTTCAGGTATAGCCCGGAGCGATGCCTGCAAAGCTGAATCCAGATAATCTTTTTTACCCGGGATCTCGTGCACTAATACGGTGTGAGCCGCACTGGCTGCTGCCGCTATCGGGTCAGCACCGGCATCGCTGCCTGTAAATGCATATACCTGGTACCTGGGTTGTATGGCATTGACCGCATCATGGATCGCGATTTGTGTCATGGCATTGATGCGGGACGCCATCAATGAGTGCTGGTAGCTGGTTCCACCAAATGCATGGTATGCAATTTCATTCCACGCCAAAACTACAGTGCCAGGAATTTTTTCTTTTTCATTTGTTGACTCGTTTTTCCTGTCGCAGGAGGTAATGATCATCATCAATGATGTGATCAATACAAAAATCTTGTTCATGTCTGTCTAATTTTATTGAGGCGTAAAATTGGCCGCTTACAGACAGGATTACAATAACCGAAAATGACGTACGAGTAACCTAAAGTGGGGGAAATTGTTTGGCCTGGAATATGAGTAGAGTTTGCCTTACACAATCCTTTGATTGATCGCTTTGGCTACAACTTCAGTGAGGGAAGCGACATGTAATTTTTCGTAAATCTTTTTTACATGCGAACGTACGGTTTCATAGCTGATATTGAGTTCGGCGCCGATCATCTTATAGCTAAGCCCATTGACCAGGCAGGAAAGAACTTCCTTCTCCCTAGCAGTAAGATGGTAATCGGGAGCTTCTTCCGGTTTTATGACTGAAGAAACGGATTGCATTTTATTTAGCACCTTCCTGGCAATGGAAGGGCTCATGGGTGAACCGCCATATTGTAGCTCATTGATCGAGTCAACGAGTTTTGTATTCAGAAAATTTTTCAAAATATAACCCGACGCCCCGGCGCAAATCGAGTCGAATACGCGGTCGTCATCCTCAAACACCGTTTGCATCAATACCTGTACGTGGGGAAATTCTTTTTTGATCAGGGAAACGGCTTCGATTCCCGTCATGCCTGGCATTTCTATATCCATCAGTACGATATCGGGTTTGGCTTCCCGCATATCTTCGATGCAGTCCAGTACATGGCTGAAAGATCCCACCACTTCGAACTGGGGAACAGTGTCCAGTAAAAGGCTTATGCTTTCCCGGATGTTTTTGTTGTCGTCGAATATGGCGATGCGCAGGCTCATGTAGGAATGTTTATATAAAGTTCTGGTAAAAAATGCCTTTAGCAATCCCCAAATCAGGGGATAGGGAAACTTAAGGTCACCGTGGTGCCCTTACCGGGTTCGGATTCAATCCTGCAACTCCCCTTCATCTCCTTCGCACGCATCTGCATATTTCGCACCCCGTTGCCGGCCAGGCTGGCGGTTGACTTTGACTGTTGGATATCAAAACCTTTGCCGTCGTCTTTCACGGTTATCTTCAACACGTGATGCAGGGTGCTGATCTCCACCCAGATATTTTTACAACCGGAATATTTTAGCGCGTTATTGATCGCTTCCTTGAAAATGAGATAGAAATTCTTGCGTTTGTTCATTTCCAGGTGCAGGTGCTGTACGCTCATTTCATAACTGAAATGGAATTTAATCTCCTGGGTAGCCAGCAGGGGCCTCGCAAAAGACTCCATTCTCTGCAGGATAGTAGCCATATTATCGTTGCGGGGATTGATGGCCCACACGATATCATTCATTTCGGAGATCATTTCGCTGGAAGTTGCGCTGATCTTTTCCAGGGTGTCCTGTAAAGGCTCCATACGATTTTGCTCCTTATATATCTTGGCCACCTGGCTATATACCGAAATACTGCTAAGGGTCGATCCTACATTGTCGTGCAGGTCCTGCGCAATTTTATTTCGGATATTCTGTCGTTTCAGCAGTTCATTGATGCGATAGCGGTAGATCGCATACACACATATTGAGATCAGGGCGGCTGCGAGGGTATAAAACCACCAGGTCTTCCAAACCGGCGGTTTGATCCGGATCCTGATGGAAGCAATCTCTGAGCCCCAGGCACCGGGCTTATTAGTGGCTCTAACCTTAAATATATATTCACCATTATCGAGATTGGTATAGTTAACCTGGTTGCCGGTGCCGTCAGAAACCCAGTCTTCATCAACACCTTCAAGTTTGTGCGAATATTGTACGGGATAACCCGTCTGGAAAGCCGGGGCGGCAAACTCGATAGAGAAAAAGTTTTCGTCGTATTTCAAAACTATTTGCTTTTCAAAAAGCAGGTGACTATGCGAGGTATTGAAAATTTTAAAATCGGTCAGGAAAACTTTTGGTTGTTCATAGATATCCCGCACCCCGCCGGGCTGAAAAGAGATATAGTAATTCAGTCCTGCGAGATAAAACTTTCCTTTTTCATCTTTAAAGATATGGCCTTTCACCCCGCCTGATTTTTCAAGATCCGGCAACTGGTATGTGGTGTATGATTTATGATAAGGATCGTATTTATGAAGATTACCGTTGGCGATCACCCAAACATTTCCATTGTCGTCGGTTTGCAGACCTTCAGCCAGGTTATGTGAGTCCGTGATGTGTTCGAAAGTTTTGGTTTTGGTATTAAAATAATGCAGCCCCCCGCCATAGGTACTCACCCAAAGATTACCTTTCGCATCTTCCACCATATCATAAATATTGTTATTGCTGATACTCCTGTTGTCGCCGGGGATATTGCTATAATATTTTATGGTAGGCATGGAATGATTTATCCATTCACCCAACCCATTTTTAGTGGTGGCGATCCAGATCTGTCCGCTCCGTGTTTTATAAAATTTCCTCACCAGGTTATCCCTTAAATTGAAATTTTTGATGATCTGCCTGACGCTATCCTGTCGGGAAACCCATTGTGCTGTTGTGAAATCGTAGTAGGTGAAATAGTGACCGTATGGCGCTACCATCAATACCGGATGACCTTCAATGGTATCCGTCACCATCGACACCACCCTTGATTCGATGATCCTGCTCATCACGATATCCTTTTCAGTATTGGGGAGTATTTGCGGTATGAATCCTGGTTGGGTGAGCCTGAACAGTGAGAAGTCGGTACCGATATAGAGATTGGAATGTTCATCGCGGAAAAATTTTGTGACGGCCAGTTCTTCACCTTTGTATTTGATGGGGAAATGTTGAAAGGAACCATCTTTTTTATTTTTCCGGTAAATGCCCTGGCTTGTTCCAATCAGCAGGTCACCGTTGTCATCGACTAAGAAATCATATACTGTCTTAGCCTCACTGGTCTCAGGTAAAAAGGTCTGCTGGAATTTTTGTAGCAAAGGATTATAAACGCTGACCCCCCTGGTGGTACCAATCCAGACTATACCCGCATCATCAATATAGATACAGTTGACCCTGTTATCAGCCAGTGAACCTTCCCTGGCGGGGTCGTGTTTGAACTGGAAGAATTTTTTTGTAGCAGGGTGAAACATGTGCAAACCTTCATACTGGCCACCGATCCAGATATGTTCGTGCCGGTCTTCTGCAAAGGCAAGTGGATCATCGCCAGGGAACGAAAGAGGTTCGGCGCCGGGTCCAAAAACTTCCTCCTTCTTATCTGGTGATACCCGGTACACTACTTTATCCCATGATCCGATCCACATATTATTCTTACTGTCTTTGAAAAGCGTTGAAACAGTCTGGTGTGGCAGCCTGGCATATACATCGTTATATCTTGGGTCTTCTTCAAATGCCAGTGTGGATGGATTGATCTTTAAAAGGCCGCCGCCCTGCCGGCCCGCCCAGATTTCACCGTTGGGACCAATAGCCAGGTCGAGGTAAGTCCTGGATCGGCGCTGGACGGGTTCGCTATAAATTTCAGATCGGGGATCGAACCGAAGGATACCATGACCACTGGTCGCCAGCCAAAGATTTCCTTGTTGATCTTCAACCATTGCATTGATCACGTTGGCCAGTATGGAATTAGTATCGGATGTAGAATGCTTGAACTGCCGGAATTGCGAGGAAGGTGGCATTCGGTAATCGTATCTTGTCAAACCGCCATCAGCCGTGGCGATCCAGATCACACCTGATTTATCTTCCAGCAGGTCGGTGATGATATTGCCGGAGATGCTGGCGGAATTGGATGGCGAATGTCTGAATATTTCAAACCGGTATCCATCATATCGGTTCAGACCATCGTCGGTACCCAGCCAGACAAAACCACGCTGATCCTGGATTATGCAATTGACCTTGTTGTGTGAAAGCCCGTGGCTGGTATTGAGATTGCGGAAATAAAGTGATAGCGGTTGTGCCTGCACAACCAGGTCCGAAAGAAGTAAGATGTATGCGAAGAGTATTCTCATCAGCTGCGTAAAGGTCATAAAAAATAAAAATACCCTTTCACGAATGGAAAGGATATTTTTAAATCACCCGTATGTCCCCATCAATAAGCGCGTTTGCTTATTGTACCGTTACTGAGGTATTTTACCTGGATTTCAGAATCGTTGAGTCCATGTGCTTCCACGGTGCCCATCGTGCGGATATGCACTTTGGAGGTGCCATCTACATAAACGTCCAGTTTGGCCGTGGTAAGCGAACCGACCGTCTTTACATTGCTCGTTCCTTCAACGGTCAGCGTCTTTAGGTTATTGACGTAGAGATAAACAACGGTTTTCTCTTTGGAAAACAAACCCCTGTCCGTGATAAAGAGAGATTTGTTGTTCAATAGAAGGTTGATCCGCTCGGAAGCGTCGTCACCCATAATGACCGAATGTTCGTTGGCCGGCGCCTGCAACAGGACGATCTCCATGTCACCCGATACATTGATGTGTTCTACATTTCCTGCGTTCAGGATCACCCGGGCAGGTTCGTTAGCTAATACCGGCAGCAAACCAATCGTAAGCGCCAGCAATAAAAGGGATAGTTTTTGTTTCATGATTTAAGGTTTAATGTTAGAGTTTAATGTTGTTGAATGTTGTTGAATATGGTTGAATGTGGTTGTTCGTCAAACGTGATGCAAATTTGCGTTCGATTCAGGCCTTTGACAATCGCCTAAGCGGGTGGAAAGTCTCACTACTATTGGGGATACAGGAACCGGCTGCCTGAATCTGCGATTTATTCGTTTTAGGATTTTTTTCGGGGCATCTGCAATCCATCCACCCAAAATCACAGTTCATCCCTTTAATTCGCAATCCATGTCGCGGCAGGGGGGTAATGATTTCAATCAAATAATTTAGATATAGCCGCATGACTGGATTATTTTACAATATGAAAACGTTGAGCCATAATAGTAAGGAACGGCTTATCGGGATGCTGATCCTTCCGCCAGTGGCTATTACCATTAATTACTTCATTTTTGGGTCGGTTTATTTCGATAAATGGCGGAACTTCTTTTTACCCACTATTATTACCATAACGCTGGTACTCATCGTATACATCCTCTGCAGTATGGTAGCGACTATTTTACTGAACCGTTACCCGGAATACAGCCAGACCTTTAAACGCATTGGCCTCGAACTACTTGGATTTATCGCGATCACGGTGGCGGCGATCACCATCTTATTCTTTGGTTTCGATTATATTGGCTTCCGGGGTATGCCCGTGATCATGAATAATTATCCCTGGGTGCTGGTGGTAGGCGTTGTGTGCAACCTGCTGGCTACCAGTTTCAACGAGGGCGCCGCCTTTTATGAAAAATGGCGGGAAGTGGTGGACGAAACTGATAATCTAAAAAGAGAAAATCTTCAAAGCCAGCTCGAAGGGCTCAAGGGCCAGGTCAACCCGCATTTCCTTTTCAACAGTCTCAACTCGCTCTCTTCCCTGATCAGTGTGGATGCTGAGAAGGCTGAGAAATTCCTTGACGAGATGAGTAAGGTATACCGCTATCTCTTACGGACCAACGAAGAAGGACTCACC
>JAEZRB010000041.1 GCA_023412975.1 Bacteroidota bacterium
AGAGTTCGTAGTTAGTAGTTAGTAGTTAGTAGTGGAGCCGGAAGCTCTAGCAAGGTCTGACGTCCTCGTCTGGCCTGCGGAAGTAAGAGGGAGCCGGGGGGATAGAGTTCGTAGTTAGTAGTTAGTAGTTCGTAGTTAGTAGTGGAGCCGGAAGCTCTGGCAAGGTCTGACGTCCTCGCCTGACCTGCGGAAGTAAGAGGGAGCCGGGGGGATAGAGTTAGTAGTTAGTAGTTAGTAGTTCGTAGTTCGTAGTTTGTAGTTGGGTGGGGATCAATAGTTGATTTTCAAAATAAATTTTTCGGTATCTGTAACTCCCAGGGCTGCGGCGGCAGCATTGCTGATGCGTGTATCGAGTCCTTCATTCTGCCTGATACCTTTCATTTCACCAAGTACTTTGGCAAAAACAGCTTTATTATTGTCGGGGTTGACGAGTTTTACGATAGTGCCTGTTTGCACATTATCGATCAGCATGTAATACTTTCCGTCCTGCCAGCCGCTATTCGTTTTAAAGATGGCGGAAGTTACTGTTGCGTTTTTCGTCGCGGGCGTACGCTTTACCTGCAAATCAAACGAAGTCTTGAAATACCCCTGCTCTGCTGGGCTCTGGCCTGAAGGCATTTCCTTGGAAACTGCTGCTACAGGTTCTATTTTGGCAGGTACCTCCCGGGTGTCGGTTTTTTTCTCCTGTGTCACGGCATTTTCAGCGGTAAGGCTTTCATCCGATTTGGCAGGATCAGTATTATCAACCGCATTGTCTTTTGATGGTTCCTCGGTAGTCTGACTACGGTTTTCCGTCGGGGACGTTTGCTTCCTGACGGAATTGTTGATGGCCAGTGCTACCATTTCCTTTGAGTTCAGGAATCCAACGATCAGTTTAGTTCCCGCGGCAATATTATCATCCTGGAGCCCATTCCAGTCACGCAATTTCTGCAAGGTCACATTGTTGCTCATATTACTGATCCGCGACAGGTTATCACCTGAACCTGCTATATAATAAACCGGTGTTCCGGCATAAGAGCCCTGGCTGAAATTTGTATCGGTAAGCGGTATGTGTAATAACTGGCCGATAGCGAGGCCTGCATCCAACGAAACATTGTTATAAAGCGCGATAAACTTGGGATTCACATTGTAGAGACGACCGATGGCATAAAGACCTTCCCTGGGAGCCACTTTATGATCCAGGTACAAACCCTGGCTACCTTTTTTTATCACCAGGTCATTCACTTGTGCCTGAACGCAAAAAGAAATGATACTGAATACAACGGATAAAAAAACAAATCTTTTCATGAGCTTATTGATTTCATTGATGGCAATGCCGGGATATGCGATAATTCATCCCAACCCTGGCTCACTCGCGGTATTGGATCTATTTGCAAATATGTGGATTTTTTAGTTGTTGCTATTGTTAACATCCTTTAAAATCCGTAGTTCCTTAGGATAATAATTATTTATACGATTGGGTAAAACGTTGATCCACCCTAGTGAATGTCCATCGTATTTTACCAGGTGCCATCCTGTCTGGCTGGTTTCAAGTTTTAAATCTTTTCGCTGCAGATAATCAATTGATTCATTCAGACCCAGGTTTACCGAAGGCACCATCGGTAGCACCAGTCTGTTCATGGCCAGGGCATGATCGGGCACCAGTTTATCACGCATCATTCCCCCAATAATCGTACCCGAATAAACAACCCGAAGCTTACTCAACAAAATCCCAAAATCATTGACTAACGGCACGGGCCAGGCATATACAGTGTTGTTATTTTTTATAAAATCAAAGGCATCTATATTCACCCATTTACTCAATATTTCCTTTTCTTTTTTTGAAGCGGTATCAGGTCTATTACGCAGCTTAGGCTCCAGCCTGCTTTCTCCATCCAATTTGCGTAAACAGGAAAGAAAAAACCCTTCTCCCCTAACGCGGTAAGGCCAGAAACGATAGCCAAAATGCTCCCCGGCGGTTGTTTCAACAATATTCCATCCGGCTGGAATATCCAAACGCAATCCCGTAGTTGAAAACTGAGACTGCATCCATTCTAAAATCTCTTCATCTTCCTCCTTTGAATACGAGCAGGTCGAATAGATCAATATCCCGTCTTTTTTTAAAGAAGACCATATATCGGCCAGTATCCTTTGTTGTCGTTGCGAACATAGCTGTACATTATTCTCGCTCCATTCCTTCACGGCTTCCTCATCGCGTCGAAAAAGCCCGCTGCCACTACAGGGCGCGTCTACAATGATCACATCAAAAAAATTTTCAAGTCTGGCGAAATCCCGGGGATCGTTACTGGTAACCATTACATTGCTACCACCCCATTTAATAATATTATCTTTCAATACATTGACGCGATTGCGGATAACTTCGTTACAAACTACAAGGCTTTCTGCAGAAACTAGCGACTGAATATGAGTTGACTTACCGCCAGGTGCGGCTGAAAGATCAAGTATCCGCAACGGCTTTGAAAGATCAACTGTTTGTTGTAGCGCTTGTTCCAGGAACATTGAACTCGCCTCCTGTACATAATAACACCCTGCATGAAAATAAGGATCGAAAGTAAACGACGGTCTTGATTGCAAATAGTAACCGTATTTTGTCCAGGGTATACTTGTGTCAATGATATCACGTAAACTGGTAGCGTCTTCGGGCCTTAGTAATTTAGAGGGATTGATACGAATGGAAGTGACCTGCTCACCGGAACTATGCACGTTTTCAAAAGCCTCCTTATCGAAGCCGGGTGTGCCCAAAAGGGAAGCTGTTAGATCTGAAATGGATTTCACGGAATTTTCTCGCCCGGGTGAATTTACCCATGCATTTTATAAACTCTTAATTTCTGTAATCAGGTCCTGTAATACTTTTTTTGCGTCACCAAACAACATGGATGTTTTTGGCTGGAAAAACAAATCGTTCTCGATCCCGGCATAACCAGGTTTCATGCTTCGTTTATTAACAATACAAAGTTTGGCCAGCTCCACATCCAGTATGGGCATGCCATATATCGGAGATGCCGGGTCTTTTTTTGCAGCGGGATTTACCACATCATTAGCTCCCAATATCAAAACCACATCGGTGGTGGAAAATTCTTCATTAGCCTGTTCCATCTCCAACAATTTTTCATATGGCACATCGGCTTCGGCGAGCAATACATTCATGTGACCGGGCATACGGCCCGCTACTGGATGTATGGCATATTTCACCGTTACGCCTTTTTCTTCCAGGATCTTTTCTAGTTCGTGGCAGGCGTGTTGGGCCTGTGCAACCGCGAGGCCGTAACCAGGAACGATCATTACCTTACTCGCATAACTCATCACAACGGCTGTATCGCTTAGATTAATTTCTTTATATGCCCCCTGTGATCCGCCACTTCCTGCGGCAGCGCCTGTATTGCCTCCAAATGAACCGATCAATACATTCATAAGTGAACGGTTCATGGCCTTACACATCAGGATCGTCAGCAAGGTTCCTGCTGCTCCTACCAGGATGCCACCGGTAAGCATGACTTTGTTGTCATATAGGAATCCACCCATTGCGGCGGCAACGCCCGTGAATGAATTCAGAAGGGAAATAACAACTGGCATATCCGCGCCACCAATCGGCAACACGAAAAAGATACCATACAACAGTGAAAGCGCAAGGATCGCATAAAAAATCAACATGGCCCCTGCAGGTAACCAGCCAACCAGGTAAATGGCGAGACCAAGTATTATCAACAACAACAGGATATTAAGGATATGTTGTCCTCCGAAAGCAAAGTCTTTTACTTTCCCATTCAATTTACCCCAGGCGATCATACTTCCTGCGAAAGAAACGGAACCAATGATCAATCCTGCCAGGATAATCAATATAGTACCACGCAAAGCATCCCGATCCACAAGGGCCGCGCCAATACCCATATCCGTAAGACCATGAAGCAAGTGATTGAATTCAACAATCGAGATCAAAGCTGCACAGGCACCACCCATACCATTGAACATACTCACCATCTCGGGCATCGCCGTCATCTTTACTTTCTTTGCAGCCAGTGTGCCGATAACCGAGCCTATAGCGATACCGCCGAATATCCAGGCATAGTTGCCAAGTTTTTGACCATTCTCTTCATATAAAAAGATAGTGCCGAGTATCGCAATAGACATCCCGGACGCTGCCAGCAGGTTCCCGTTCCTGGCGGTAGCCGGGTTGGAAAGCATTTTCAGGCCGATAATAAAAGTGACCGAGCCAACGATATAACAAAGCGTAAGTATGTTTAATTCCATATAAGCTTCCCTTTAAATCCCCTCCCGGTGAGGGGGCTTGCAGTCCACAACTCTCAGGGCAGCAAGTGAACTTTTTATTTTTAATTATTTGAACGCACAGAAAAACCCAAAACAATTGGAATCTTCTAAAGTCCCCCCTTGGGGGGTTTAGGGGGCCTCTTTTTAAACATTTCCAGCATCCTGTCGGTCACCACAAAACCTCCCACCACGTTGAGCGTACCCACGATCACCGCGAGAAACCCCAGCACCAGAGCCAGGTAATTATCGCTCTCAGCTTTACCCATCACGATAATAGCGCCGATGATCACCACCCCGTGGATTGCATTGGCGCCACTCATCAGGGGTGTATGTAAAACACTTGGCACCCTGCCGATCACTTCTATACCTACAAAGATCATCAGTATCACGATGTAGATGATCTGCTCATTGTTGGTAATCCAGCTCAATAAAGAATCCATAGATTTAAATTTTAACTATCCTACTTCCCATTTTCAAATTTTCAAATTCTCAAATTTTCAAATTCCGCACCCTCTCATTCACCACTTCCCCGCCATGCGTAATACAACTTCCCTTCACCAGTTCATCATCCCAGTTGAGATTTACATTACCATCGCTGCTAATGATCAGGTTTAAAAAGTTAAGGATGTTTTTCCCGTAAAGTTTACTTGCATCCGAAGGCATGGTAGACTGTAAATTAGAATTACCTACAATACTTACGCCTTTGTACACTACGGTTTCATCATTTTTGGTAAATGGTGTATTACCTCCTGTTGCTGCAGCGAGGTCAATGACCACTGAGCCGTTACGCATAGTATCAAGCATTTGTTCAGTGATCAGGATCGGTGCTTTTTTTCCAGGGATCTGGGCTGTGGTGATCACAATATCTGCTTTGGCAATACTGTCGGCGATACGCTGTTGTTGTTTTTGTTTGTATTCTTCAGTTTGCTCTACGGCATATCCACCCGCTTTACTGGCATCGGCAGCACCTTCCACTTCAATAAATTTCGCGCCAAGGCTCATTACTTCTTCCTTCACCGCGGGACGGGTATCAAATACTTCTACCACCGCACCAAGTCGCCTTGCCGTCGCAATAGCCTGCAAACCGGCAACCCCTGCACCAAGAATCAATACTTTGGCCGGAGCAATACTACCGGCCGCTGTCATAAACATCGGGAAATACCTGCCATACAGGTTGGCAGCCAACAAGACCGCTTTATAACCTGCAATATTGGCCTGTGAACTCAACACATCCATCGCCTGTGCACGCGTGGTGCGTGGAAGCATATCTAGTGAAAAAGTAGTAAGCCCTTTTGATGCCCAGTCACTCATCATACCAACATTGTAGAGTGGTTGGTAAACACCTACAATTATCTTGGATGAAGGCACCTGGAGAATGGCATTTGGCTGATGTATAGCCAGGATAATATCCGACATCGTAACAACATCGTGCGCATCACGGGTGGATGCGCCGGCTTTTTCATACTCAGTATCGTTGCAAAACGCTTTTTCACCAGCGCCCTTTTCTACCAAAACTGTAATACCTTTTTTAGTGAGCGTGGCTACGGCTTCAGCCAATAGCGATACACGGGATTCAGGAGCTGGTTCTTTTAGCAAGCCGATGGTCATGTAGGCAGTACAGTTTATTACACGAATATAGTAATCGATTCAGACCGAAGATATAAAATTTTAAAAGGAACAGCATGCCTGGTCCGCGGATCTTCGAAGTATATCCAGGTATATTTTTCTTCAGACTAATACCTGATCGCGAAATGCTGCTTTTCCTTAAACTCATTCCGGAAAAGTACAATGCCAATAAAAAACAGGTCGATCGTACACTTCACCGCTTTATCGCTACAGATAGTTACCCATGCCTGTTCCATATCCCTGCTCCAGTGGATATCATCAAAAACAAGTATTGTATCATTATTGATATATGGTAAAATCTGCTGAAAATAGCGTTCAGTGGGTTCCTGGCGGTGATTGCCATCAATAAAACAAAAATCAAGCGCTTTTATCTCTTCAAGGACTAATGGTAGGGTTTCATCAAAATTACCTTGCCGAATATGAATGTTGTTTAAGGCAAGTCCATTAAAATTCTGCCGGGCAAGCGACGCAACAGCATCAGCACCTTCCAGTGTTGTGACGACAGCTGCAGGATTAGCCATGGCCAGGTATGCACTGGTAATGCCAAGTGAAGTGCCGAGTTCGAGGATGGTTTTTGGTTTATAATATTGAACCATCCGATATAATAACTGTCCAAACTTTGCCGGCTTTGCTGCATTTTTCGCGATCGAGGACACAGTTCTGCGGTTGCTTTTTGTCAGGGAAGAACCCGCACCGAAATCCTGCACTTCAATTATGGTTTTATCGCTTAACAGATCTTCCCGCAATTGCTCTACTTTTTTGTAGGCCGGATACTTGTTTCTATCATTCATTACGCGGGTGATCAGTTCGAACACAAACGGAGAATGCATACCATGGCCCCGACTGTTGGCTGCGGAAACGTAATAAGAGAGGTATTTAAGCGCTAGCTGGAATTTGGAATACATGTTTCAGGGATTGCGGCCCTTGGCCAATATAATTATCTCTCCCATACCTGGAATGAATAGTTATAGGCATGTTTGGCATCGGCTTCGTAATTTTTCTGGCTGACCAGTTTCC
Source organism: Bacteroidota bacterium (assembly GCA_023412975.1). Lineage (GTDB taxonomy): Bacteria > Bacteroidota > Bacteroidia > Chitinophagales > Chitinophagaceae > Terrimonas_B. Next base: position 6,910 of record JAEZRB010000041.1, read on the forward strand.
ATTTTTTCGGATCAATCTCAGGGAAAAAAGTATCGCCTTCGAGATCTGCATTAACCCGGGTCAAATGTATACGACGGGCTTTGTCGATTAAAGCACTATAGATCTCCCCACCACCGATCACCATCAATTCTTTGACGTCCATTTCATTGGCGAGAAGCAGGGCATCATCAAAACTTTTTACCGCCACTACCCCATCGGCTTTCCAATCAGGCTGCCTGGTAAGCACAATATTTTTCCTGCCGGTCAAGGGTTTACCAAGGGCTTCAAATGTTTTTCTTCCCATCACAACAGGGAAACCCCAGGTCACATTCTTAAAATACCTCATGTCATTGGGCAAATGCCAAAGCAGTTTATTGTCTTTGCCAATAGCGTTATTCCTTGCGGCTGCCACAACAAGCGTGATGATCATGGGCGATGAATTATAAACTCAAATTATACTGCCACGGGAGCTTTAATGGCCGGGTGTGACTGGTAATGCTCCAATGTAAAATCTTCGAACTTAAAATCAAAGATATTATTTACCGCCGGGTTTAGCTTCATGACGGGAAGTGGGAAAGGCTCCCGACTCAATTGTAATGTCACCTGCTCCATATGGTTGCTGTAGATGTGTACATCACCGAAGGTGTGAACAAATTCGCCCGGCTCAAGTTCACACACCTGGGCAATCATCATCGTCAATAATGCGTATGAGGCGATATTGAAAGGCACGCCCAGGAAGACGTCAGCGCTGCGTTGGTAGAGCTGGCAACTGAGTTTACCGTCGGCAACATAAAACTGGAACAACGTATGACAGGGCATCAAGGCCATTTCGGGGAGATCAGCTACATTCCATGCACTGATGATCAGCCGGCGGCTATCTGGATTCTTTTTTATTTGGTTGATGAGATCGCTCACCTGGTCTACAACGATGCCGTTTTTTCCTTCCCAGCTTCGCCATTGCTTACCATAAACTGGACCAAGCTCTCCCTGCTCATCGGCCCATTCATCCCATATCTTTACCCCATGCTCTTTCAGGTAAGCAATATTTGTGTCACCTTTCAGGAACCATAACAGTTCATGAATAATACTTTTCAGGTGTACTTTCTTGGTTGTAACTAGTGGAAACCCGTTTTGCAGGTCAAAGCGGAGCTGGTATCCAAATACGCTTTTAGTACCGGTACCCGTACGATCCTTTTTTTCAGTACCATTGTCCAATATATGCTGGAGAAGTCCTAAATATTGTCGCATGGCCGCAATTTAGTAAGAAAACAAGGCAGCCAGATACGAATATTCACTGCTGTGAGGAAAATGTGAATGCAGTAATTCCAAATCCTTATTCCTAATCATTGCTGTCCGGGGACTTCCGGCCTCAAAAACCTACTTTATATTTTGATCACTAGGGTCAAGACCCCATTGAACCACAATAGGGACATAGGTACATAGAAAACATAGTAACATTTTAACCCACTATGCTAACTATGTTCCTATTGTTCCTATGTGTTCCCAAAAAAAACCTGCTATGGAAAGCAGGTCATGAAACAAAATGGCTATACACCTCGTTGTACCCGCAACATCTCATCACCATTGGGACATTCCCGGAAATAAGGCAAAGCCTCTATAAGAGGAAAATCCATTAAAGTTGTGCTAGTCCTGGCTTCAATAACACTCCTAAATTTTATTCCGGACAGCAATGATTCCCAATCCCCAATTACCAATCAACCCCATTCCCCACTCGCGTCAAATCCTGCTTAGCTGCCAACTGAAGCTGTTGCTCAGCTATCTGCTCTTCTTTTGCACAAAGTTCCACCTGGAGTTTGTCCACCATTTCTTTCTGGTGAAGCAATTCTTTCTCAAGATTATTATTAAGTTGAATTAGTATTTTATACTGGTTCCTGCGATCTGCCAGTTCATCCTGGAGCTGCGATTTTTCATTGGCCAGTTCGTGCTGCCTGATGATGCGTTGCTCCAATTGATATTGCAGGTAATCGATCTGTGTTTTTTTCTCATCCAGAATATCCTGCAAATACTGGTGTTCCGCCACTTTATCCTTTAGCGCCCGGTTTTCTTCTTTCCAGCGTTCAACGATCACATCTTTTTCCTGGCCGGAAGCATTTTGGATGGCAAGCTGGTCCTGCAACAGTTTGTTTTCTTCCTCCAGGCTTTTGAAGGCTTGATTTAACTGATCGAGTTTGGCCGTCATTTCTTCTTTTTCAGAAGTGTATTTCGCCGCCAGCCTGTCGATCTCTTCCTGCAACTGTCGCGGCAGTTTCTCCGCGCTTTTCATCAGGCTTTCATTTTTATTTTTGAAATGCGCAATGGCATAACCTGCCATTGACTGGTATCGGCTTTCAAGCTTTTCGAAGTCGTGATGCAAAGCGGTAAACCGTGCATGAGTGAGTGTTAGCCGATTTTTATACTCACTGATCAGGGGCGAGTGATCGAAACAAACAAACTCTCCGTCACCTTTGGTATAGCCAACCAGTTCAGGTGATCCTACCATGAGTTTTTGAATGGGGTCGATAACGGGATCTTCGAGTTTTTTTCGACGGTAATGAAAAAAAATCGTCAGCACGACTGCCAGGAATAAAACGGGAATTAAAATCCAGCTAATGATCTGCAGGAACTGCATAAAATCGAATGATACACCAGTGGCCAGGAACATTTCTCAAAAAATTTTGAGTAAAAATTTTACATAACCAGATTTAACAGGGTTGGACATAAAATCAGCGATGTAAAGGTGGGACGCCGACCACTAACCGATATTCATCAATATAACAATGAACCGTTCAGCTACAGGATAACCTTCATCCTGATGCCCTGTCATTTCAAGAATAATACCAAAAGACGTTAAAACGTAGAGCGTTGCAAGGATTATTATTCACATTGGAGGATGTTATAATAGAAGAGACGATGAAACCTGACATTTTACTGATTCTGCGCAGCCCTTCTTTGGAGTTCCTTCCTGATCAGTACCAGCTCACGGCCCGTCTGTCCTTCTACGGAGCTATTTTCCTGCGCCCGGCGCATGAGATAAGGTATTACATCGCCGATAGGTCCAAAGGGCAGGTATTTACTGACGCTGCAGCCGGCGTGCGCGAGGTTAAATGTGATATTGTCGCTCATCCCATAGAGTTGGCTGAAATGTACGCGAGGATGATTGAGCGGCAATCCTTTTTGTTGTAGTAATTGCGTGGTCAGCAGGTTGCTATATTCATTGTGTGAAGCTACGATCAGGGCGACACGATCGAGATGATCAACACAAAACTTAACGGCATCGTTATAGTCACGGTCGCAGCTTTCCTTATCGGGCTGAATGGGTGATGGATAATTATTATCGGCAGCACGTTGTCTTTCCTTTTCCATATAGGCTCCACGAACGAGCTTGGCTCCCAGGATAAAATTTCGTTCTTCAGCTGCGGTAAAACTGTCTTTTAAAAATGCCAGCCGGTCGTGGCGATACAGTTGCAGGGTATTATAAACCACAACCCTTTTCTTGTTGAATGTATCCATCATCAGTATGGTCAGCGCATCCACAGGATCCTGGATCCAGGTTTCTTCGGCATCAATCAAAACGCCGACATTGCGCTCAGCGGCGGTTTCACAAATCGTCATCATGCGGCGTCGCACCTGGTGCCATTCTTCTTTTTCCGCTGCAGGCAGTTCATCCACCGATTTCAGGTACCTTTTCATCAGGGTACCTTCGGCATTATGCATGGCGGTATCGATCTTTTCCAGCAAGCCAAATCGCGCAATGCCTGTCACCTTCACGCTCATAAAAGGAATATTTGGCTGCGTCGCCGCATAGTTGATCACGCGAATGAATTCTTCGGTTGCGTGATCAAACCCACTCTCTCCATCATCGCCACCTTCCACGCCATAATCAAGGATAACCTGCACTTTATATTCCCCCAGTTTTTTTGCAACGGCAGAAGTCTCTTCCAGCGTTTCACCTCCAACGAACTGCGTGAAAATGGTATTCCTGATCAATCCTTTTACCGGCTGTTTGGCCTTTATAGCCCAGGGAGTGACTTTTAGTCCCAGCTTTACCAACCAGGAAATTCCCATCGAAGAAAACAGGAAACGGGCTTTTTTTAACTCTTTATCAGACTTGTATTCAAAAGCAAATTCGGTGTTGTCGAATGAAATGGCAGGCTGCGGGTCCATACGGTATAAAATAATGCGCAAATGTAACGGTTTACTGGATACTGGATACCAGATGCTGGATACTTGATGCGGCTGAGGACTTATCTTTGCGGCAAATTTTTAAGAATCATGACAACCCGCAAACCCTCCGATAGTATGACCATCATGACCGAGCTTGTGTTGCCTAATGACACAAACGTATTTGGAAACCTGATGGGTGGCCGGCTGATGTATTGGATGGATATCGCCGCGGCGTTGTCGGCACAAAAACATAGCAATTCGGCCGTCGTAACAGCTTCAGTGGATAATATTTCATTTGAAAATCCGATCAGGCTTGGTAACGTGGTACATATCCAGGCAAAAATCTCAAGGGCTTTTAATACATCGATGGAAATTTACCTGAAAGTGTGGGGTGAGGATCTGAAGAAACAACACAAGTACAAAAGTAATGAGGCCTACTACACATTTGTTGCGCTCGATAGCAACGATAAGCCTACACCTGTCCCACAAATTGTTCCTGAAACAGAGGAAGAACAAAAATTATTTGATGGCGCTCTAAGAAGAAGGCAGCTACGTCTTATCCTGGGTGGCAAAATGAAACCCGATGACGCTGCAGAATTGAAAGCTTTATTTCAGGCGGGATGATGTGATCATAAGCCGGTACTTCCATCTCTCACCTTTATCTTTTTCTTTTTGGAGTTTTTCTTTTCAAAGTCAAGTACGGCCTGTGGCTTTGTTACAACCTTTTTGCCGGTTGTATCTGAAGCAGACCCTGTACCAGTAAAATCGATCGGTTTCAGGTCGTCATCGCCGGCACCAGGCAATTTATTACCAGTCTTTAACTGATCAATCCAATATTCTTCTGTTTTTACAATTGTTCCCCATTGCGGATCATAATAGGTCCAGGTTCCATGCTTCATCGTCTGACCTTCCACTTTTACAATGATGCGATCAACAACTTTCGATGGGTCATTTACATCCACCACATCAACAGTATCGAATTTGCGACCCGGCTCGATAGCCCGCCAGCTTTCTTCGCGTAATAAGCCACCGGTTCGGGTAAAATACCTGGATTTACCATCGAGACTACCCCAGCGATAAAACTCTTCAGCGATCTTATCACCCATCAGTGAAAAGCGTACCCACTTCCCATCTTTTTTATCATCTACAAAATAACCCTGCTCATCGAAACCAGGTTCACCACGCAAAGCGTCCTGGTGTATAACCCAGGGTCCCTGCTTTTTGCCATCCATATCGACCCGGTTGAGGGTGTCACCTCTAACCCCAATAATAAAATCCTTCCACTGACCAAACGAGTCGACTGAAATAAACAGTGCCACAATAACTAATAAACGCATAATCACCAGTTTTACACTATAAAATAACGACAAAACGGGGGCTTTTATGCTAGAGATAAACTTAAAGTTTTTAACAAAGCGAAATGCCATATTACCAGCATACATTGATTATTTTGCACTGGTAATGAAAAAATTAACCCTTGTATTCCTGATCGCGGGATTGTTTGCTTCCTGTAAAAAAATGAAAGACCCCGTATTTAAGGGTATTGAGAATGTAAGCATGAATGCAGTTAGCATGCGCTCAGCATCCGTGACTCTTGATATTCGCTACCTGAATCCAAACAATTTCAGAGGACAGTTGAGTCGGGCTGAAGGTGATGCCTGGGTTGACAGTGTTTACCTGGGTCATTTTGTAGTTGACACCACGATCCAGATCCCGGCCAATAGCGAATTCCTGGTACCGGTGAAACTCAATCTCGACATGAAGCAAGTGCTGAAACATGGCCTTACTGGTGCGACAAAAGAAGAAGTCACGCTGAAAATAACAGGCATGGCGAGGGCAGGCAAATCCGGGTTCTTTAAAAATGTCGCTTTAAACTATATAGGAAAACAAAACCTAAAGGAACTTTTTAGTCCGCGAGTTCTCCCGCGCTTCTAATAAGAATGAATTAATTGATAGATCCGGGCTGACTAGGTGGTGCCTGTCGCGGTTTTGGATGACTACCACCGTCCTCGGCCTTTTTGCAGGTCTTTGGTAACCGCTGATAAGATTCCGGGTTGGCAGGTACATCATCAGCATCGTATCCCATATTCGCGATAGCCGTTTTTATTTCTTCAATATTGGTGCGATCGGTAAGATACTTCACGGTGGTCTCCCCTTTCCGGTAATTTACGTTTATAAAGGTCACTCCGTCGATACGCTTTACATAGGTTTCTATCCTTGGCTTACATGCCTCACAGAGCGCGTTGGCTGTTTGGATCTTCGCGGTTTCCAGCGCTTTTTGCTGACCGAACGAAACAGCTGAAATACCGATCAGGGAAAAAACAAATACGATTATTCTTTTCATTGGTATGATTTGTCAAAACAAATTACAAAACTCCCGTCCAATTAGCAGGATCATCTCTCCATTTTAACAAAATTTCCTGTTCTGAGTCAGCAACAGTGCCTTTTTCACTGGCAAGACTGATAAGGGATGGGTAATCCGTCAGCGAATAGTATTCGATGCCACTGGAAGCAAATGCTGCTTTCGCAACCGGGAAATCATAAGTAAATATGGAAACCATTCCTACCACATCAAGCCCGGCCTGTTTCAGAACGTCTACCACCTGCAGGCTGCTTTTTCCTGTTGATACAAGATCCTCGATCACTACTGTTTTCTGGGATTTTTCAAAATAGCCCTCAATCTGGTTGCCCAGGCCATGTTCTTTTGGTTTGGGACGCACATAAATAAATGGCAGCTTAAGCTGGTCAGCCGTCATGGCCCCCCAGGCGATGCCCGCGGTAGCTACTCCTGCCAGCAATTCCGCATCAGGAAACTTTGAAAATACAAGATTGCAAAGTTCTGATTTAACAAAGTCGCGGACGTAGGGAAAAGATAAGACCCGGCGGTTGTCGCAATAGATCGGGCTTTTCCAGCCGCTGGCCCAGGTAAAGGGCTGTTTTAAATTCAGTTTTACTGCATTGACCTGGAGTAATTTTTCCGCTACGGTTTTTGAATCTGTCATGCGGCGAAGATAAGCAATCTGCTTACTGTTTACAGTTCTGTCCGGC
>JAEZRB010000048.1 GCA_023412975.1 Bacteroidota bacterium
CAAAGGATGCGATAGCCGCGGCCGTGTATGGTCCCACACCTTTCAAGGCCCTGATGTCCTCATAACCGGAGGGAAATCGACCACCCAGTTGACGTGAAATATACCTGGCACTGGCCAGTAGGTTACGGCAACGACTATAGTAACCTAAGCCTTCCCAATGCTTGAAAACCAAGCTATCATGAGCTTCTGCAAGGTGATTAACTGTTGGAAAACTCGCGATAAACCGGTGATAATAAGCCAGCCCCTGCTCCACTCTTGTCTGCTGCAGGATAATTTCGCTTAGCCAGATCTTATAAGGGTCCTTCTCCCCTTTCCAGGGCATCTGGCGGTTATTTTTACGCTGATTCCAGCGCATTAAAAGCCTGGAAAACTCTTTCCGGACTTGCTTATTTTCCTCTGTCATGGTCGGTTTGAGCGAATGTAAACTTTAAAAATCTACCATTTTTGGAAACATGGCTCCGAATTTGTTGTAAAAAAATTCGGCTATCCCTTTGACAATCATCATTTTTTATCTTAAATTGGCATTACAAACTACTTAAACCTCATAAAAATGAGAAAAGCCGATCTCGTAAACCAGATATCAGAAAAGACAGGAATCCCGAAAGTAGACGTGTTAGTTACACTTGAAACAATGTTTAAAGAAGTAAAAGACACATTAGCTGCGGGTGAAAACATTTATATCCGTGGCTTCGGAAGTTTTATAACCAAAAAAAGAGCTGCAAAGATCGGGCGCAATATAAAAAAGAATATTGCAGTGCATATCCCCGAGCATTATATACCCGCATTCAAGCCTGCTAAAGAATTCGTGGCGGAAGTGAAGAAACTTAAAGAGCCGAAACCCGACGAAGGACCGGGCGAGGATGCATAATCTTTGTTTTTAAGATTTATTTACCTGCTCCAAATCAATTTATTGGAATTATTAACGATCACAGCGGTAATTTCGCAGTTCAAATAATTCGAAGTGAAAAAACCGCAGTGGATTACTATAGGAATAGCGCTTATACTGGTGGTTGCCATCTATTTCCTGGGGCGTACTGTTCCTGAAAAAAAAGCAATTGCTACTGAAACTCACAGTGAAGATGATGGCCACGACCACGGACCTTCTAATGAGCTGACCATCGACTCCATCCTGCTGATTGCCAAAAAACAACTTAATAATGAGCAGATTACTCGCATTACCCAGTTGGAGAATTCAATTTCCCGGGGTGATGTGAAGGAACAGCAGATAAAAGTTTATCACCAATTGTCTCATTTCTGGGGCGATTCCATGCGCTTTTTTCCGCCTTATGCCTGGTATGAAGCCGAAGCAGCAAGATTGGAAAATTCGGAAAAATCCCTCACCTTTGCAGCCCACTTGTTTTTAGAGAACTTGCAGCAGGAGCCGAATCAACGGATCGTGAAATGGGAAGCGCTGCAGGCTAAAGACTTGTTTGAAAGGTCTTTGAAGATTAATCCTGCTAATGATTCCGCCAAAGTAGGGCTGGGCGCATGCTATCTTTTTGGAAATATTTCTCCCAATCCAATGGAAGGTATTTCTAAAATAAGGGAAGTGGTTGACAAAGATAGCACCAATGTATATGCACAGCTTACGATGGTGAAAGGATTAATGATCTCAGGTCAGACCAGCAAGGCGATCGAGCGATTGCAGACGGTAAACCGGGTGCAGCCTTCGAATATAGAAGCAATCCTGATGCTGGCAGAGTTACATGAAAGAAAAGGTGATAAACTGATAGCAGCGGACTGGTATAAAAAAAGCCTGGCTTTTATAAACCGCGCCGATGTGAGAGCTGAGATAGAAAAAAGAATTGCCGAATTGAGTAAGTAAGACAGAATTTAAATACGGGTGATCGGTTAAAACCCGTTTTAAAATATTAAATAACAAGTTTTAAAAATTATTTGAGTATGCCTTGTGGTAAGAAAAGAAAGCGTCATAAAATTGCGACGCACAAGCGTAAGAAAAGACTAAGAAAGAACCGTCATAAGAAAAGGAAATAAATTTTTCCTGCTATGAAACCAACCTGTCCCGCCTTTGGCGGGATAGGGGTTTCAGCTCGACTGGTTGTTTTGCCGCCCGTATAAGTTTGCACCCCACCAATTCAATTTGCTGCAACCTTTATCCCACCCGCATACCATGTACGGATTTCTGGCAACCGGTGTTTACAGCAGCACTAAGGACATTCATTTATGTAAGCTGTAATGAACAAAGAACTCATTATTAATGCTGTTCCGCAGGGCGTTGAAATCGCTTTGCTGGAAAACAGGAAACTGGTAGAATTACATAGCGAAAAAAGCGATGCTCGTTTCGCCGTGGGTGACCTATACCTGGGAAAAGTGAAAAAGCTGATTCCCGGGCTGAATGCCGCATTCGTAGAAGTTGGTTTTGAAAAAGACGCTTTTCTTCACTATACCGACCTTAGCCCATATGCAAGGTCGCTGCTCAAATTCACTGCCCAAACCATCAATGACAAAAGTGAATCGGGCCTTGATTTTGGAAAGTTTGAGATCGAACCCGAGATCATCAAGACCGGCAAGATCAATGAAGTACTGGGTGGCAAACCAAATATACTGGTACAGATCCTTAAAGAACCCATTGCTGCCAAAGGCCCGCGCCTAAGCTGTGAGATTTCACTTCCGGGTCGTTTCGTCGTTATCACACCTTTCAATAATATCGTTGCCGTATCAAGGAAAATACATTCTTCCGAAGAAAGAAAACGGCTGCAAAAGATCGTGGAAGCGATCAAGCCCAAAAATTTTGGTGTTATTGTACGTACGGCTGCAGAAGGAAAGAATACGGCAGAACTGCATGAAGACCTTTCGGCACTGGTTGATATGTGGAAAACGATCCAGAAAAACCTGAAAGGTGCCACAGCCCCTGCCAAAATATTAAGCGAACAAACCAAGACTAACAGTATCCTTCGCGATCTGCTCAATGCCGACTTCAACAGGATCGTAGTAAATGATCGCACAATTTTCACCGATACAAAAAACTATATCCAGCGCATCGCCCCAGAAAAAGCGGATATCGTTTCTTTCTATCAAAACGGTTCGCCCATTTTCGATTCATTCGGAATTACCAAGCAGGTAAAATCATCCTTCGGTAAGACCGTAAACATGAACAGCGGTGCTTACCTGATCATCGAGCATACCGAAGCGCTGCACGTAATTGATGTGAACAGCGGTTATAAAAGTGTCAGCAATAACCAGGAACAAAACGCACTGGAGACAAATCTCGAAGCGGCGGAAGAGATAGCCCGACAGCTTCGTCTTCGCGACCTGGGTGGTATTATCGTTGTTGACTTCATTGACATGAAGCTTCCGGAAAACAAGCGCAGGCTTGTAGAAAAAATGGAAGAATTCATGGGACCAGACCGGGCCAAACACGCGGTATTGCCCATTTCGAAGTTTGGTATCATGCAGATCACCCGGCAACGGATGAAACCTGAGATGAATATCAACACACAGGAAGTTTGTCCAAGTTGTAATGGTACAGGTAAGATCTCATCTTCACTCCTACTGGAAGATGAGATCGAAAAGAATCTTAGTTACCTGATCATACACCAGCATAAGAATTTAAAGTTGATCGTCAACCCGATCATGTATGCTTATCTCACCAAAGGTTGGCCCTGGAACACAAAAATGGCAGCCTGGAAAAAGAAATTTGGCCAAAAGACCAGGATCGAAGCCGATACCAACTACCATCTCACAGAATACAAATTCTTCGACCAGCACGACGAAGAGATCAAGCTCTAGGGAAGCCTCACCCCCACCCTCCTGTCCTAAGGAGATGAGGCTTTAGAACCCCGAAACATAAAGTGTCTTAGGGGGATCTAAGAAGGTATGATTGTAAACCATATTTGTCGTGAATCCGGACATCGACTACGAACTCCGAACTCCGAACTACGAACTATTCCTGACTCACGACTCCCGACTCCCCTATTGTCCTACAAAAAATAACGCGTTACAGAACATCAGCTTTCCGTTCTCCCAGAAATTGCGGAACAGAACATTATCGGTCAGATAGGTGATGCTGCCACGTCCCATATCCTGTACGCCGAACACAAGTCCGTCTTGCAGTTTGTCTTTCAACTTATGACCCACAAATCCCGCTACCTGGCTGGTCTTTTTGATCACACCTGCATTCCAGCCACCTTCTTTTATAAACTCAAAGATGTTGTTATCCATTTTTAAAGTATAATAATAGTTAGGGTAACCAAACATTAGCGGGTGGCTATTGTCAACATCAACACGATAGATTGATCCCGGAGTTACTGCCTGCAATTCGTGGCGCTCCCTGTTTTCAAAAGTGAGCAGACGCTTGTATGGATCTTTTCCTGCTGCAGAATCTTTATCATCATCCTTCTTCAGTTTGATGGCGCTCCAGTCAAGCTTGGCGATTTGCGTCACCGCGCTTTCTAATGCGATCACACTGCCACCACTGCGAATCCATTGGGCAAACTGCTCTGACTGTCCTTTATCTCCCAGGAAACGATAGTTGCCATTGGGCATGATCAGTACATCGATCTTACTCCAGTCTGCCCGGGCAAAATCGTTTACATTGATCAGGGTAACAGGATACTTCAATTGTTGCTCCATGAAATGCCACACTTCCCCTGCATCGTTGGAACCTACGCCCTCACCTGTAAACATCGCGATCTTTGGCGTCTTTATAGGATGCACTTTTGAACTGCCGAAGTCAAAGCCCTTATCTACCATGCCGCTGTTTACAGCACTTAATTTCACTCCATTTTCATCACAGTGCCGGGCAACCATCCGCCATAAACTGTCACCAAACTTCTCGTTGCCATTCTTTAGAATGATTATAGATCCGCGGCCGAACTGCTGACCGTTCAGTTCAAAGGGCATTTCCGCAAATCTCAGACGCAGGCCATGTTTTAATAGCTGGGCCGTTGCCCTTGCTGATGAAAGCCCCTGCCAGCGGATAACATAACCATATGAATCGTCGGTGGCATTTTTTGTTGCAACTGCAGCTGGAACTGCTTTCACCGCGATCTTCTCTTTGCTGGCGTAAGAAGTCAGCCCATAGGCATAGGGCAGTGACCATGCGGTAATATCATATGTAACAGAATCGACCAGTTTTGAATGTGGTTCAAACAACACTTTTAGCATGGTTGCTTTTGGCTGCGCCGCACTTATAACGATATCTTCGCCGGAAATGCTAAATGATTCTTCTTTTGAGGTAAAATAATTAAACCCTTTGCCGGTTCCTGTACCGCTCCCATACTGAATGCCGTTCTTGTCAAGCAACTCCAGCAGGGCGGCGACTTTTTCACCATCGCCGGGATTATTTTTTATCACATAAGTCTTGTAATCGCCGATCTGCCCGCTAACTGCATCATTGAAAAATTTGCGAAACTCTTTTACTAGCGAAGCAGCATGTATCGATGATATCTCGATAGTACTAAGCGAAGTTGTGTAGTGGTGAATCGCACGGTCGTAAAGTGTAAGTGTATCACCTTCGTCAGTGTCAACTCCCAAGCCTCCGGCGCCGCCACCACCCTGTTCATATGTCATCCCAATAGCGCCATTATAGACCGGGTAAGTATCACCATAAGAAGGATAAAAAAGATCAAACACTTCCCTGGTGAAATAAAGCCAGTTGTTTTTGTCAAAATACTTAGCGTGATTTTTCCCAATAGTAACCTGGAAATCCCTTTGCCATTTGGTGATAGCTTCATGATAGGGTTGAGCAGCTGGTGCAAAATAATAAGGTTGGTTGATGCCCTGCTCATGATAGTCTACATGCACCTGCGGGAGCCATTGGTTATAAACTGCCATGCGCTGCCGGCTTTCCACCTGCGTTTGCCAGGCCCAGTCGCGGTTGAGATCAAAATTATAGTGATTGGTTCTGCCGCCCGGCCAGGGTTCACGATGTTCCCTTGCATCGAGACGTGGATTGTAGGCAGTGCCCACCACCGAATTGTACCAGTTTACATAACGATCCCTCCCATCGGGGTTTACGCAGGGATCTATAATTACCACCGTATTTTTCAACCACTCCTTTGTCTGTGTATTCTTAGGATCGGTGAGAGCGAAAGTTGTGAGTAGTGCCGCTTCCGATGAAGAAGACTCATTGCCGTGTACAT
>JAEZRB010000069.1 GCA_023412975.1 Bacteroidota bacterium
ATCGTGGCCGGTGCTGAATTCACTATAAATTGTCAGTCGGCGGTTGTGATTGGCGACTATGAAGAAGGGGTGGCACTTGACGCAAACAACAATATCGAAGTAGATGTGGATGTGACGGCAGTGGGGCCGTATTCCATATCAGGTTCTGTTAATGGTATGGACTTTAACGCCAGTGGTAATTTTTCAAGTACAGGCAATTCGACAATTACCCTGACCGGAAGCGGCACACCTACGGCTGATGGAAGTTTTGAACTGAACCTGCCTGGAAGTTCACCATGCCCGGTCGAGATCAATGTAGAACCAGGAGCCGTTGCAGCCGATCTTCAATGGAAGTTCACCTCTGGTAGTACAAACTATAACGGACCTACGGATGAGGCCGTATTGAATTCAGCAAACGGTGTAAATACGCTGATCTTGTCTGGATCTGCTGCGTCTGGTTTTGGCACCTGGAATGTAGTGCTGACAAATACAGGCGGGGCAATTGGTACCGGAACCTATTCAGGAACGGCTACAAGTGGCCGCTTTGCCGCCTTCACTTTTAGTGACGGGTTAACTAACTGGATGTCGTTTCCCGGGACGGGTACCTCACTGAGTGTAGTCGTTACAACTTACAATACCACTGAAAAGGTCATAGAAGGAACATTTAGCGGATCCACAAAAGATGCGATTAGCGGAGTGGCTGCAACCATTGCGGGTGGCACCTTCAAAGTGAAGCTCCCTTAATAAATATATTAGCGGGCTGTTTAGACACTACACACCGGGGTTAACCACCTGGACGTAGCCACAAACAGCCTTTTTTATGTCCACCTGATAAAAGCAGCATGGAGAAAATGCCTTAAATTTAAGGAACAATCAAACCTGCTTTTATGAAAATACGCCCGTTATTCCTGCTCTTTTCCGGAATCCTGATCTTCCTGTCTGCCTGTCAAAAGGAACTTAGTATTGAACTCAGTGGTTCCACTTCTTCCGGCACCCTGCAGGCCGATGGCAATGGGGAATGTTTACCAAAAACAATACAGGGAGTATATGAAACCGGTAAGGTCCTGGATGCCGCATCAGATTTTATAGATATACAGGTTAATGCGACAACCGTTGGTACATACAGAATATATTCCGATACAGTTAATGGTGTCTTCTTTGAGGGAAAAGGTTCCATCGCAACAGCAGGTTTGAATACCATTAGGCTTGCAGGGAACGGCACACCTTTAAACGCAGGCGTCAGCCAGTTTACCATTAACTATTCCGGAACTGCCTGTGTAGTGGCTATTATAGTTCAGTCGCCAGGGGGCACCGGCAACGCCGAATTTACACTGGCAGGTGCTCCCGACGCATGCCAAAGCCCGGTGATATCGGGAGATTATGTTGTTGGGCAGGCTATGGCGCCAGGGAATACAGTTGTCCTGTCTGTGAATGTAACTGTTGCGGGTAATTACACCATCGCGACAACCCCAAGCAATGGGATCACGTTCGCCGCCAGTGGCAGTTTTGCCAATACCGGCGTACAGACCGTAACACTTACCGCGACAGGCACCCCTGTTGTCGCGTCAGCAACAAATTTCTCATTAACAGGGGCGGGTAATTCCTGTTTCTTTTCCATCGATGTAACGGATGTTGCCAGTTTTGATTATTTCCCGCTCACCGCCGGCAGCAATTGGAGTTACCAGTTTGATAATGTCGCAGATGATTCATTGCTCATCAGGGCGAAGCCTGGAACGGTTGACCTGGGAGGGAATGCCTATACGGTATTTGAAGGCACCATCGATGAAGCCAATAGTGGATTCCAGGATATTTCGGCTCACCGTAAATCAGGAGGAGATTATTTTACTTACCTCGATGTCGGCCAGTTTTTTGGTTTTGATGATGACCAGCCTGCAGAGTTGATCTTTTTGAAAGACAATCTCGCATCCGGTGGAACCTGGCAGTCGCCCGGGTTTACTGGTGACATAACAGATTCTTCGGGCACGTTTACTATTACGGTCCGCTTTTCATATACCATCGCACAGAAAGATGTAAATGTTACGGTCAATGGTGTTGATTATCCTAATACTATTGTCGTGAATGAAAAATACGAGGTCCAGGACGCTGGCAACTGGGTCGACGCCACACCGTTGATCGGCTATTACAGATCATATTATGCACGTGATGTGGGACTGATCAAACAGGAATATTATTATGAAGACGGAAACGCAAATCCGGGCGATGTGATATTAACCCAGGATTTGCGTCGGTATGTGATTTTATAGGAGTGATCAGTTTAGAAACCTTTTTTCTGCCCGGATTTCAAGGGCGGTAATTTAAAATCGTCGAGGGCGCTTTTCTGGGCGATCATTTTTTCGATCTCCTCAATCGAACGGGGTGCAAAATGGGAGAGGAGTTCATACCCATCTTCCGTTATCAGGGCATCGTCTTCTATTCGAACGGCGATGCTCCACCACTTTTTATCGCAATCGCTACCTTCAGGAATATAGATCCCCGGTTCGATCGTCATGACCATATCTTTTTTCAAAGTTCCGTAACTGCCCCGGTCGTGAACGTCAAGTCCAATATGGTGACCGAGACCGTGGGGATAGTATTTGCGTGCCTGTGACCTTTCTTTGATAATACCCAATTTCAGCAACCCGTCTGTGATTACACTTCGCGCCGCATCCTCGGCATCTCTCCATTGCGAACCTTGTTTAAGTGTTTTGAACGCGGCTTCCTGCGCATCATATACCAATTGGTAGATGATCCTTTCCTCGGGTGAGAATTTGCCATTGGCGGGGATGGTCCTGGTAACATCAGCCGTATACCCGTGATACTCGGCGCCCACGTCCATCAGGAGCAGGGTATTGCCAACGCGGGTCTTTGTGTTCTCCATGTAATGAAGTACACAGCCGTTTTCCCCGGAGCCGATGATCGAACCATAACCCACGCCCTCTGCACCATATTTCTTGTGTACATATTCGTGCAATCCCTGAATTTCAAGTTCGCTCATATCGGGACGAACCACTTTCATGACTTCGTTTTGTCCCAGGCAGGATATCTCAACGGCCTTACGGATCAGATCCATTTCCTCCGGTGTTTTTATTTCCCGGAGAGAAGCAGTAAGCTGCAGATAGGCTCTGCTATCGAATTTTTTGTCTTTAGCTTTTTCAACATCGAGACCGGCTTTGCGTCTGAAATGCTGAAGCAGGTCGAAAAGATCGGCTTTATCATAACGGTTATCCGCCACATCGTCGGGTAATCCTTCCAAAAGTATTTTATCAAATTTTGAAAAATCTATCGGGAAATCAGCAAATGCTTCACCATTGTACACCATCTGGAAACCCAGTTTTTCCCTGGCACCTTCTGTTCCCAGCCTGCGGCCATTCCATTGTTCCGCCAGGGGATTGCGTTTTTGAACAAACAGCACCTCATTAAATTTATTTCCATCAGCATCTGACTGGTCTTCCTTAAAGATGAGCAGCATTGAATGCGGCTCTTTGTAGCCGCTGAAATAATACATATCAGGGTTCTGGTGGAAGAAATAATCCACGTCGTTGGAAAAATTACGAACAGGATAGGAAAATATCACAGCCACAGAATTGGCTGGCATGCCTGCCCGCAGTGCGTCACGGCGTCCTGCATGAAAATCTTTACCAAGATAATCCTTAGGCAGATCATCACCCCGCACAGGAGAGGGCTGAGCCTGGCAAAGAGAAGTTAACAACAGGGCAATGACTACAAGATTTGTCTTTGCGAAGCATGGTGTGGACATAAAAACGGTGATTGGTATGGACTAAATATAAACCATACCAATCACCGGGCATAATAAAATACATGAATGGTTACCTAGTCGTCGTCTTCTTCATAATAGGCATCCTCGCTGCTGTAATGTTCTTCCCATTGCTTTACCGCCTCATCACTCAGGCATTCAATAATATCAAACAATTCATCCTTTTTCAGCTTCCATTCCGTGAGTGTGGGATCTTCAAACCTTTGGACAAAAATGCAATGATCAGTTTCGACTGCTACTTTGATAAGCACGATAGGCGAATCCGCTTTTTCCTTCACCAGGTAATAACATCCATTTTCTAATAAGTCGTAAGTGTACATACCGCCTCCCTTTTATTTTTTCAATAATAATGTTCTTACAAATCGTCTCGCCAGGGGTTAGTACCGGTTCAACATGTAATCTTGCTCTTGCAGTTGGATATGGGGGAATTTAGAGTGGGTCAGCAGGTTGAAACAAAATTAAGGATTTGGCGGCGGGGGAGATTGAAAATATGACGGGCGAATTAAAATAATTTTATAAAATTGATTAATCGCTGATTGTCAACTAAATACCATTACTTATTAAAATTTAATTACGTAAAATTTAAAAGATTAGTTTACAATGCCTTGCGCCGTAAGTCTTGACTTTAGGCATGAATAATCGGTGAAACGAAGAGTAGAAAGTTCTAATATATCCCCCCTCAAAATAAAAAAACCGCCCTGCCATATCGCGATACAGCAGGGCGGGGCGTCAACCAAACAGGCATCTTTTCTTACATTCTTTCTTCATTTCCTTCTTTTCCTGTTTCTTCTCAATCGCCTGTTTGCGGTTGTCGCGGTCCTGCAGGCTGGCGTAAGCGATGGCGCCAATGCTGCTGGCCAATACAAGGGCTACAATTGTTTTTTTCATAGCCTAAAATTTAGAGACAAAAGTTACGACTATTTTATCGCTTGGCTGGCGACAGGAAAATCCTGTACGCTATTTTACCGACAGGTAATTATAGTCTTTAAGCAGGGTGTCGAGGAATTCAAATGGATTCATATCGGACTCGATCCCAAGATGCGTCCTGATCTTGTCACAGGCAGCTACGGCCATTTCCATATCGCCTTTTTTCCTTGCCGTCTCAAGTATGCTTTTGATAGCATTGATATCGCGGTCGCTCAGCTTCATGATCTGCGGAAAGGCGGGCGTATAACTGTCATCCACCTCCTGGAACACAGTTTCTTCAATGCTGGACTGCTTATTAGTCCTGATCTGTATCGTATGCGCATGAATATCGCCAATGCGCTGCCCTTTTTTTGAAGACACCACAAGGACAATCTCAGTTATAAAAAAAAGAATCACCGATAGTACGATAAACACCGATTCCGGGCCCTGGAAATTACCCTGCAGGCCGATGGTAAACAACAACAGGAACCATATGTCCCGCAACAACCAGCGTATCAGGAACTGGCTAACACTGGCGCGTCCGCCATTTTCATTGACCACGCGGAGGGACATGATCTTTTTCCCGATACTTTGCCCATTCATCGTAATCTCCAGCACCACATGATAGAGCAACAGCGGTAAAAGCAGTACAACGAGTAAGGCCTGCAAATTGTAAAGCGTATCGTTATCAAAAAAATTTGACCCACGTACAATCGAAGAGTAAAATGCGATCGCGATCCGCAAATAAAAATATAGAATAAGAATATCGATCAGCAACGCGATCAGTCGCCTGTAAAACTCAGGCACCTCAAATTCTACATCCAGGTTAAAGGATGTGGGTACTTTTATGACAGCCATCCGCTTTTAATAGTTTTATACTTTTTATCGTTGGTCTGGATCGATCTCATCTGTATCGTGTACCAGGTCATCCGGATCAGCAAGGGATTCATCTACATTACCCGTCACTTTCTTTACCGGCTGATGTACCAAATCATCAGGATCAGCTTCACCGAGTTCTTTCGGTATCTCTTCCTGTGTTGAATGTACCAGGTCATCGATATCTTTTTCAACACGGGCTTTTGGAGGTTTGCCAGATGGATTTGATGAAGTTTTTCTTTTCATAACAATCATTTTTATTTCCAGGTGTAATCCGAATCAGGACTAAATTATCGAAAGTTTTACAATACTAACAATTGTTATCTTTGTTGCTCATTTTCAAACCCTGACAAATATTATGAAGGAAGTGTTTATTGTTTCCGCAGTCCGTACTCCTATAGGAAGTTTTGGTGGTGCTTTAAAAGATATTCCAGCCCCAAAACTCGGTGCCTCCGCGATAAAAGGCGCACTTGAAAAAGCAGGAATCAGCCCGGATGCATCTCCCGGAGCAGGTGTGCAGGATGTCATCATGGGATGCGTGATACAAGCCAACTTAGGCCAGGCACCCGCACGACAGGCCGCGAAATTTGCCGGTCTGCCCAATGAAGTGAATTGCACGACGGTAAATAAGGTATGCGCCAGTGGAATGAAAGCCATCTCAATGGCAGCACAAAGCATCGCGCTCGGCGACGCTGATATCGTTGTTGCCGGGGGCATGGAAAGCATGAGCGGTGTTCCGTTTTATGTTGAATCAATGCGTTGGGGTAATAAATATGGTCACTCTTCCATCATTGACGGTCTTGCGAAAGACGGACTTACCGATGTGTACGATGGTAAAGCCATGGGTAATGCCGCGGAGCTTTGCGCTGCGGAATGCGGGATCAGTCGCGAGGACCAGGATAAATTCGCCATTGCCAGTTATGAGCGTTCACAGGCAGCATGGGAAAAAGGGTATTTCAAAGATGAAGTCATACCTGTTGAAATCCCCCAACGAAAAGGTGACCCTGTATTGTTTGCCAAAGACGAGGAACCCTTTAACGTAAAGTTTGAAAAAATCCCTACACTCAATCCCGCTTTTATAAAAAATGGCACGGTTACAGCAGCCAATGCCAGCACGATGAACGATGGCGCTGCTGCACTGGTCTTAGTAAGCAAAGAAAAACTTGATGAACTGGGACTAAAACCTATTGGCAGGATAGTTTCCTATGCGGACGCGGAACAGGCTCCTGAATGGTTTACAACTACGCCGTCGCTGGCCGTTCCCAAAGCCGTTGCAAAAGCTGGCCTGAAAATGGAAGATATCAGCTACTGGGAATTGAACGAAGCATTCGCAGTTGTAGGGATTGAAAATACAAAACGTATGAAACTCGATCCTGCCCGCGTAAACGTACACGGTGGAGCCGTTTCGTTAGGTCACCCCCTGGGTGCCAGTGGCGCAAGGATCATCGTTACCCTGCTTAATGTATTGAAGCAAAACAATGCCCGGTATGGCGCCGCAGGGATCTGTAACGGTGGAGGTGGAGCCAGCGCCATGGTAATTGAAAGTCTTTAAGTAAAAAATTGCTTTTTATGAAAAACAGATTCAATGTAACGGCCGTTATCATTGGCTTATTTGTCGTATTGAACAGCTTTATGCATTTCACCCAACAAGACACATTAAAAGGAGCCTGGCACCTGCAAACAGGTTCTATGGAACAGGTGTTGATCTTCCAGGATGGTTACTTTACGCACTCGGTTTTTGATGTAGAGAATAAAAAATTTGTCAGCAGTTATGGTGGTGTATACAAACCTGGCGCGATCACCCTTGAATTAAAAACAGAATTTGATACCCGTAGCGCTGATAATGTAGGCACCACAAAAACCGTGGCCTATAGTGTAAAAGAAAAAGCTCTAAATACTGATATTACCGGGATGCAGCAGCCATGGACCAGGCTCGACGAAGGCGACAAAAACCTCGCAGGAGTATGGCGCTTTACGGGTCGGATGGTTGATGGTAAAATGAACCAGATGCAAAGGGGTGATCGTAAGACTTTAAAAA
>JAEZRB010000081.1 GCA_023412975.1 Bacteroidota bacterium
AAAAAATAGGAACGGGTATACCGCCCTCCCCACAATTAAGTGGCGGTGCATTTCCATCCAGCGCCATAAAAACCGCATCAATTGTTTGTTCCTCCTCTTCTTCATGCGGTGCTCCCTTTTTCTGACAGCCGGTCATCAACAGGCTGAAGAGAAGAAATGCTGTAAAAGATAGTAGTAAATTTTTTATCATTAAAAGCAGTTGTTTTGAAGGACAGTATTTATATTTAATATCCCACATTTCTCTAAGTTTTGCAAATAGGCGTTACGAAGTATAATTCCCTACTGAGCCATTTTAATTTGAAAACTGCATGTCAAATACAATTGTCTTGTCAAGGTATACTTTTTCAACTACAACCATTGAAAATATAACATTATCAGGACCAGCACAAAGCCCTTTTAGCATGTCGATTCTAAAAATCAGTTTGTCATCACATAGTTTTAGCTCATTTTGTTTAAATGAGGCACAACTGCTATGACGATATAATCCAGCCAGAATGAAATAATTATCAAAATCAATAACCGGTTTTGTAGCGGCACAAGTCAAATATTTATCATAAGCTGCCTGATTGTTTATAATTATACCCGTCGCTCTGCCAGAGTTTGAAGTAAGTCCAAGGTTTTGAATCTGCGCACGACAAACGCCATTTGCAATTTCATCGGTATAAAATGTAGCAATTAATTCAGTGGCGCCTCCTGTGCATTCAAATGGCGGTACTCCATCGGGTAGTTCAATTATGACAGCATCTATTATTTCCTCTTCTTCATGCGTCGCTCCTTTTTTCTGACAACCGGTCACCATCAGGCTTAGGAGAAGAAATGCGGTAAAAGAGT
Source organism: Bacteroidota bacterium (assembly GCA_023412975.1). Lineage (GTDB taxonomy): Bacteria > Bacteroidota > Bacteroidia > Chitinophagales > Chitinophagaceae > Terrimonas_B. The sequence continues at coordinate 832 of JAEZRB010000081.1, forward strand.
GTAGTAAATTTTTTATCATCAAAAGCAGTTGTTTTGAAAGACAGTTTTTGTATTTAATATACCACATTTATCCATGTTTTGCAAACAAACGTGCGATAAGTTTAGATATGGAGAAATAACTAAGTGTTTACACTTAGAATATGTGCACCCGATTACAAAGATGAAGAATATACAGGGGTCTGAATGAAGGACCTGGCAATAATCGAACCGGTAAAACTATTTACAATTCCTTTCTTAACCTGGCCACAGGTATATTGAGTTGCTCGCGGTATTTGGCAACGGTGCGGCGGGCGATATTATATCCTTTTTCCTGCAGCAATTCTGTGAGGCGTTCATCACTGAGCGGGTGTTTCTTACTTTCACCTTCGATGAGGTTGCTAAGTATCTTTTTCACTTCACGGGTCGATACTTCCTCGCCACTGTCGGTGCTCAGTGATTCACTGAAGAAAAATTTCAAGCGGTATGTCCCAAATTCAGTCTGTACAAACTTGCTGTTGGCCACACGGCTTACCGTTGAGATATCCAAACCTGTCTTTTCAGCAATATCCTTTAGGATCATCGGGCGCAGGTTGGTTTCGTCACCGGTAAGAAAAAAATCGTGCTGGTGGTTCATGATGGCCGTCATGGTACTGAGCAGGGTATGCTGGCGTTGCTTGATAGCATCAATAAACCATTTGGCTGCATCAATTTTTTGTTTGATGAAAATAACGGCTTCCTTCTGGCGCTTGTCTTTTTTTGCACCCCGGTCATATTCTTTCATCATATCGCGGTAGCCCTCGCTTATCCGAAGCTCGGGTGCATTGCGTGAATTAAGTGTCAGCTCAAGCTTATTATTATTGTTGAAGATGAAAAAATCGGGTACCACATAACTTTCGGCTTTACTCATGCCGCCGAGATTTCCGCCTGGTTTTGGATTGAGCTTGACGATCTGCTGCATTACTTTTTTAAGCTGGTATTCATCGATATTCAAACCACGCTGGATCTTTTCGTAATGCTTTTTGGTAAACTCATCAAAGTATTTGCGGATCGCTAATATCGCGGTCTCTACATCTTTTCCTTCGTTCTTCTGTCGTTGTAGCTGCAACAGCAAACATTCCTGCAGGTCACGGGCCGCCACACCGGGTGGATCAAATTGCTGGATGCGTTGGATCATGGATTCCACTTCTTCCTCGGTTGCATTTACATTCTGGCGGAAGGCCAGGTCATCCACGATGGCCGATGTTTCCCTGCGCAGGTAGCCGTCTTCATCAATACTACCCACGATCTGCTCGGCGATCTTTTGTTCTTTTTCATCAAGTTTCAGCAAACCCAGTTGTAATAGCAGGGTATCATAAAAACTGGTCTCAGTCTTGAAAGGAATTTGTTTCTGCTCTTCTTCCGGGTAGTTGTCATCCCTTAATTTATAATCCGCCACATCATCGTCTCCGTCCTGCACATACTCACTCACGTCAAGGTTGCCGTATTCTTCCTCGCTGCCGCTCTTCTCGTCATATTCCGCATCTTCGGTTTCGCTAAACTCATCCTGTAATTCATCTTTGTCGTCCTCGTGTTTCTCTTCGTCCAGCTCGAGTGCAGGATTTTCCTCCAGTTCCTCTTTTATTCTTATTTCCAGGTTGGCTGTCGGCACCTGCAACAGCTTCATCAATTGAATCTGCTGGGGCGATAGCTTCTGTAATAATTTCTGTTGTAATGACTGACTAAGGGCCATATTATATTATAGAATCAGTTTAAGGGATAGGGCTTGTTAAAAAAAAATTCCGCGCTACATCAAAAATCAGGCCGTAAATTTACGAAACTATTGAATAGGAACGGCCTAACGGTTTTTTTGCTTAGTTGTTGTACCAGTTATGGGATGCCAGGGGGTTCGCAAAGGATTGTTCAGCTACCGGGGATGAAATTGTAAGTAGCTGTGTTAAAATAGGTTACGAAAAGGACCTGGCTTGAAAAATATGGAATGTTAAGTTTTAAAAATATTCTTTCCACACCAGGGCTTTTCCACACGTTTCTATAATAGACCAGTTTTGTGCCGGATTTTTATAAGAGGCTAATTCCAATTTCAGGCGATCGTCAAGCCGTTGATTTTTGATGCATCTTTCCAAAAATTTAAGCATGTTCCGTAAAGTTTATTTGTTGTCCTGCCTGCTTCTGTTACTGAATACTGCTATTGGGCAAACGAACAGCATGCAGGCGCTGCTCGATTCACTGCAGACGGCGGGTCAGTTCCCCGGATTGAGTCTTGCCGTGATAAAAGAAAATAAACCCGCGCTTGTATTTGTTGCCGGATACAACGATAAAGAGAAAAAAATACCCCTCTCTGTAGACGACATGATGCTACAGGGCAGTGTCGGTAAAACCTATGAGTCGGCACTTGCGATCAAATTGATCATGCAGGGAAAACTCGGGCTGGATCAAAAAGTATCGGCTTACCTGGGTCATTATGACTGGTTCGGCCGTCTGCCCAATGCCGCCGATGTGACGGTAAGAATGCTGATGAACCATAGCAGCGGGATCATGAGATATGAATTCAAGCCGGCATTTCAACAAGACCTAAGCGCCGACCCGGATAAAGTTTGGAAACCCGAAGAGCTGATCAGTTATGTACTGGATGAAAAAGCCGCATTCGATGCAGGCGAGGGTTGGGATTACTCGGATACCAATTATATCCTGTTGGGTAAGATACTGGAAAAACTTACTGGTAAACCATATTATGAATTGCTACAGGCGGAGCTATTAAATCCTCATCAATTGTTGAATACGCGTCCCTCCGACCGGCGCCTGTTGCCAGGGCTTGCGCAGGGCTATGCAGGCGATGCGAATGCATTTGGTGGAAGAGATAAAGTGATTGACGCGGATGGACTTTTTATCATTAACCCGCAATTTGAATGGGCCGGCGGCGGACTCTATTCCACCACAGCAGATCTTGCCAGGTGGGGTATGCTTTTGTACGGAGGCAAAATCATTGATACAACGATATTGCTTTCATCGGCCGTGCCGGCCAAACTCGGTCCCAACACTAAGTATGGCCTGGGTGTGATCATCAGATCTACGCCTCTTGGACCCTCGTATGGTCATAGTGGCTTTTTCCCGGGGTACCTGACCGAGCTGGCCTATTTCCCACAACAAAAAATGACGATCGCGCTGCAGTGCAACAGCAGCGATTTTAAAACATTAAAGCTTTCGTTGCAAAGGTGTATGATAGAGATTGCGAAGCAGGCGGGAAAGTAAGATCATAGATTGACGGTTTCACCAATTCAACGTGATTCCAAACCACAGCGCACACTGCGGACACAGCGGAGTTTGGGTAATTTTTCTCACACAGGTAGCTGGTTTTTTAAACAAACAATCGCACGCAGTGCTCGCTGTGCCCGCCGTGGTTATTTTTAGAAACCATGCGTCAAGTATGGATCTAATCACCGTAGGCACGACGTTTTCAAACAACGTGTTGATTAAAAACTTTGTCGTTATTAAAATCTTTATTTACGCGTGCCCGCTGAAATTGTATTCCTGGACGGTAGCCATTCCATCTCGGGTATGAGAGCTGGTCTTTTGTAATAATTATTTTGCAGGCTGTCATTCCAGCCATTGGGGTTGCGGTCAAAGCTTTTACTGCTGAAATAAATGCTGCCCTGCACTTCGGAATATTGCCTCAGCATTTTGATCTGGTTGGGCAATTCCTTTGGATTCTTCCAGGCGGGATTTTTTTCATAGGCGCGGTATACACCATGACCAATATAGATATGACGGCCATAACTATGCCTGCTCCACCAGTCAACCAGTTCCTTGTAATCAGCCAGGCGATGACCAATTTCCCAGTACAGTTGCGGTGCTACATAATCGACCCAGCCTTTTTTCATCCATAATAAAATATCGGCATAGAGGTCGTCGTAGTTTGTAACACCTGCTTTTGTATTACTTCCTTCGGGATCGGTGCTGCTATTGCGCCATACACCAAATGGGCTGATCCCAAACTTACACCAGGGCTTTTCCTCCTTGATGGCTGCATGGAGCTTACGAATGATGCTGTCTACATTACTTCTTCGCCAGGCATCTTTGCTGAGCTTGGTTCCTGAACGTATAAAAGAAGCAGCATCCGGAAATTCTTTGCCGGGTACTTTGTAGGGGTAGAAATAATCATCCATGTGAATCCCGTCTATCTCATAACGCTTCACGATATCTCTTACCACGGCTACCACATGGTTTTGGCCGTCAATATTGGAGGGATCGAAATATTTTTTTCCGCCATAGTTCACGAACCATTCGGGATGAATGCGTGTGATATGGTTTTTAGCAATAGATGCGGAATTGATATTGAAATTGGCGCGGTAAGGATTTAACCAGGCATGAAATTCCATCCCCCGCTTGTGCGCTTCCTCGATCATAAATTGAAGGGGATCGTAGTATGGGGAAGGTGATTTTCCCTGCACACCGGTAAGCCACTGACTCCAGGGTTCTAGTTTGGAAGGATAAAAAGCATCGGCCGAAGGTCTCACCTGAACGATCACGGCGTTCATGCCATTTTGCTTATGCAGATCCAGCTGACGGATAAACTCAGCCTTCTGTCCATAAGTGGTGTACACACCTTTCTGAGGCCAGTCGATATTATCGACCGTGGCGATCCATACACCGCGAAACTCGTGCTGGGGCTGTGAAATGGCGGCATAGCAGCTAAATACGGTAAGAGTGGCCAGGAAAAAGACTTTCATTGATATTCGTTGCTTTTTGCCCTATTCCGCGAGCCTAGATTTTCAACACTGAAAACCCAGCGCCGCATCCACAGAGCAGGTTCTAATAGAACGGTAAAAATACTTGATTATTGGGTTAAGTAAAGCTTAAAATACAGGTTGCTGGGACGTTGTAAACGTAGAAACGAAAGGAAGAAGTTGCTTGCGTGTATTATAATATTTAACGGGCGTTCACAAGGTGAAAAATCATTGCCCTGCACATCAACTAGGAACCCCTGAGTTTATCCAGCAACTCACTTAATGTTGTCGCTTCTTTTTCTGAGAGGTTGCCCACGAT
>JAEZRB010000096.1 GCA_023412975.1 Bacteroidota bacterium
AAAACCCACCTCTGGTATTACCTTATAAAAGTTCTCATGAGCTTGGCCGCGGAATGCGGTAAAAAACTAAAAAATGATGAGGACTTTACCTTGCCAGCCACGGCACTACCTTATTACCTTAGTAACAACAGGCACCTCTGGTAAATTACATTATTACCTTATAAAAAGGCCACCATGAAAATTGAGTACCATAATCTTTACACCCATTTAATTTTGATAACGCAGGGCCGTATTCCCTCGATCCCCGAAAAGAGCCGGGAAAAGGTAGAAAAGTATATTACTGGAATAGTAAAAAACAACGATTCGAAACTGTACAGCATTTATGCAAATCCCGAACATGCTCACTTGCTTGTATCCCGTTCTCCTAAGCTTTCAGAAGAAGCACTGGCAACTATTATCGCAGACAGCTCCGCAAAATTTATCACCGATAATAAGCTTAGCCCTGGTGTATTTGCCTGGCAACAATCAGCTTCAGCTTTTTCTGTTTCCAAGACTGACGTAGATAAAGTTTGCAAATATATACTGGGACAGCCAGAACATCACAGGAAGGAAACTTTCGCTGAAGAGTATGAAAAACTCATGAAGCATTACCAAAAAACACTAAAGTGGGACATAAGGTAATAAGGTCGAACAGCCCCAATATCACAGGAAGGAAACTTTCGCTGAAGAGTATGAAAAACTCATGAAGCATTACCAAAAAACACTAAAGTGGGACATAAGGTAATAAGGTGGAGTTCGTTTTTGCCAGACTTGTTACTAAGGTAATAAGGTCGAACGGCCCCAATATCACAGGAAGGAAACATTCGCTGAAGAGTATGAAAAACTCATGAAGCATTACCAAAAACACTAAAGTGGGACATAAGGTAACAAGGTTGAGTTCTTTTTGCCAGACTTGTTACTAAGGTAATAAGGTCCCCTTGGATAATGTTTGCTTATTGGAAATACCTAGCTAAACAGGTATTCAACATCCTCCCTGCTCAGGCTCTTCACAAAGGATGAATCGTCGGCGATCAGTTCTTTGGCAAGTGATCTTTTCTTTTCCTGCAACTGCAATATCTTATCCTCGATCGTGTCGTGGCAGATCATGCGGTAGGCAAAAATATTCTTTGTTTGTCCAATACGGTGTGTACGGTCGATCGCCTGTTGCTCAACGGCTGGGTTCCACCAGGGATCCACGATGTAAACATAATCAGCGGCGGTAAGATTTAAACCTACACCCCCTGCTTTAAGCGATATCAGGAACACCCTTACGGTATCATCATTCTGGAAACTTTGAATGGCTTTTTCCCGGTCGGGTGCTGAGGTGCTGCCATCAAAGTATTCATATTTCACGCCCAGTTCTTCCAGTTTAGCCCTGATCAATGCAAGCATGCCAAGGAATTGGGAAAATACCAACGCCTTGTGGTTGCTGATATTCTCAGTGATCTCACGCGCCAGTTCTTCAAGTTTGATGGAATGATTTTCAAATTTTTCTTCCTCATTTAGTATTGCGGGCGAATCGCAGATCTGGCGCAGTTTCATCAGCCCCTGCAATATCGTGAGCTGTGATCGCTGAATACCCTGTTCCTGGATCGTGCCGAGGATCTTATCGCGGTATTCATTACGATACGCATCATATATTCTTCTTTGCTCGTCTTCCATTTCGCACCAAAGTATCATTTCCTGCTTCTCAGGCAGATCTTTGGCCACCTGCTCCTTGGTGCGGCGCAGTATAAAAGGATATAGTATTTTCCTTAGGTGTTCTTTACGGTCCTGTTCACCTAATTTATCAATGGGAATGGCAAACTCCTGGCGGAAAAATTCCATGGTACCCAGCATACCCGGGTTCAGAAAATTCATCTGCGCAAATACATCAAAAGTATTATTCTGCAAAGGTGTACCGCTCATACATAAGCGGTGTTTCGCGTTCAGCAGGCTGGCGGCCTTAGTCACTTTGCTCGATGGATTTTTGATCGCCTGGCTTTCATCCAGTACGACGTAGTCAAAATTCACACTAAGTAATAGTTTTATATCACTGCGCAGGGTGCCATAAGTGGTAATGGTCACATTGTGATCAACCATTTCCTCTTTTGACCTCGTACGGGTTGGACCATGATGTATCCGGTAGCTAAGCTCGGGTGTGAATTTCCTGATCTCATTCTCCCAGTTATAGATTAGCGTGGTGGGACATACCACAAGCGCTTTCAGGCCACCGTTTTCCTTGCGGTAATGCTCCATAAATGAAAGGGCCTGTACGGTCTTACCAAGACCCATATCATCGGCTAGTATGCCACCCCACTTGATTTCGGTGAGATAATTCAGCCATTGGAAGCCTGCTACCTGGTATGGGCGCAATACAGCCTGCAACGAAGACGGTGGTTCTATTTCCTTAATGGCATTAAACTGGCGCAGGTTCTCATATTTCTCTTCAAGATTTACAACCAGTTCTTCTTCATCACGTTCAGCGTATAATTCATCAACAACACTTAAGTGAAAACGGGATAGCTTCAGATTGTTGGTATTACCTTCACCTACCCTGAACAGCAGGGAATATTTTTTCAGCCATTCATCAGGTAAAATTCCAAGTGTGCCATCATTTAATTGTACAAACTGCTGCTTGTTCGCGAGTGCCCTTTTTACCTCCGCCACTGTCACTTTCTGATCACCAAACAGGATATCAACTTTCGCATCAAACCAGTCGGTATTGCTGCTGATAAATATCCTTGTTTGCGGCTTGGATGTATTGAAGCGGAAATTTTTCAACGCTTCGAAACCGAATACCGGCGTTTTCATTTCCTTCATAGCATCCACAAAAAGGAAAAACCAGTTATTCTTCAGTACATCGGTGCCTTTGAGCGCCAGGGACCCGCTTTCTTCGTTGACGATAAAGTTTGAATGCAGGCTCTGCAATCTTGCGATAAACGCATTCTCCACTTCGCGGTTGCGGTGAACGATGGTCACCTTTTCGCCCTGTGGTATTACAATCTCATCCCTGTCTTTGGCTTTTGTTTCATACCCTTTGTAAGAATAGGAGGGTTGGAACACCAGGTAATCTCCTTTCTCAATCAGGAATAATTTTACTTCCGGATCTCCGTCCTTAATTTCCTGTACCAGGGATTTATCAAAATCGATGCGGTATTCCCGTGCCAGCGGCAACACGAACTCATGTAACTTTTTATTCCATTCGTCCGCAGGTATTGTCATTTTACCCTCGGGTAAAAATTGTTCAACAAGATGAACAATCTCGTTGCTGCTCCAGGTATAAAGCTGGTGATTGTATAGGAAAACAAGCGGGCTATTACTTTCATTTTCACCCAGGTCATACTCCATACCCGATGTGCTGATACGGCATGAAATGGTATAGTGTGAGTTCTTTTTAATATGGAACCGCGGCTGGGCAACCTCTTTAATTACCTGCAGGGGTTGTAAATTGGATGTTTTAAATGGTTTGTTCTCGGGTAAAATAAAGAACAAAGCAGTTTCAGCCTGCTCGGTACAAAGTTTTCGAAGTCTTGGGAACAAGTACTCCGTCATCAACTCCTTTGTTTCCGCAGGCAGATCATCCTCTTCCTGGTGAATGATATTTTCCCAGATACCGGAAAATGGTGAGTTCTTGCTGATGTATTTATTAATGTCAGCATCCTGCAATTTTCTTACTACCGATAACAAATGGCGATCCTCCCCCGGCAACTTATCGGTATCGACAAAACGCGAGATATCCGGCTTTTCCACTTTGCCGGCAAAACCGTCATTGCTGTCATTTGGTTCCCCGATTACAATGTCGATGGTAAACCAGGGATATGTTTTCTTATTAAAATTAAAGACCACACCGAGTCTTTGTACCGGTACTGCTGGCTCGCTTTCCTGCAATACCTGTGGTGCTTCAACTTCTTTTTCTTTTTGTGGTATAATAACGGGCCTGGTAGGGGCGGCAACAGGTACCACTCTTTTAATACTCGAATCGAGTACCCGTAAAAATGGCTTACCGTCCTTATAGGCAAATTCAAATTTTCCTTTCAGGTCATCATTCAGCGAATAACCGTATGCTTCGAGCAATTTATTCTTATCCTTATCCCAGTTGCGGATACTGTCAAAATAATTTGCACCGTGCTTTTTATACAATTGGAGAAAGACGATCACTTTGGGAAGGCAGAGTAAATGCTCCTCATCTTCGTAATCAGAACTCGTGTCAAAATTCCGCTCTTCATTTTTACGGATGATCACGGGATAAGTTTTCCCGTGCACGGTTACCGATGCCTTTACCATCTCATTTTCCGCCTGCTCAATAATGGCTTTCTGGGTTTCGAGATATTTTTCTGCTTCCAAGAATATATCAGAAGACGATAGTAGTCGAAGCGTTTTGGGGTCGATAGTTTTCATCTTAGCCACGGTATGACGTTGGTCATACTTTACACCATCGGCCTGCAACTGCCCACGATCCATCATTTCCTGCAATTGGAAAAGCGCGGCCGTCTCATGGCGGCAGATATCCCCGATATTTTAGGGGCAGCTGCAACGCAACGATACATCCTTGGGGTCTTTGAACCGCTGTACATGGACTTTATAATAAGTGGAGTAGCTGTCATCTTTTACACGAAAGACGGCTGAGCCAAACAGATCGTCGTATTCCACCAGCTCCACGAAACCTAAAGAATGGATCTTTTTTCCACGACGGATCACTTCGTCAGTTCCATGGGTATACACATACTTTAAGAGATGAGGTAAAGCCATTCAGTTTTTCAATTTTTTATCAATCGTGCCGGCAGACTCCCGATGGGTTTGCCTGTTCAATTGTGAAAAGGACAATCGGCAAATCTAAAGCAAACTGCCGCTGATTTCCTGATAAAAAAGGGAATAAATAAATAAATTTTATACAGCCATTAAGAGGGAAAAATGAGCTATCTTTGAAGGTTTTTTTGCCGCAGGATTAGTTGCTCCCCACTTTTTTTACAATCAGTTTTCCATCCGCATATTCAGGTATTACATTGGCGCCATCCCGGGTCAGGCAATAGCGGATATCTTTTTCCAGTCCGAATTTCATCAGGCGATGATAATGTGACGCATCATTCTTTTTCATGAATGCAAAAAGATCTTTTTTACCGCTTTCATACATCCGTGCTGCGATATGAGAGGAGTCGCAATTGATTGAAAAATTTTTACCGATCTCGGAGATTACCGCGCCAGCAAAAAGCATGTCTTCTATATTCACCCGGTCTTTCCAGGCGGCACAACCCAGGATCACATTCTGCTCCCTCGATACAAGATGCTCGCAAACCGCAGAAAGATTAGGAAACGATCCGGTAATAATTTCCTGGGCTCCTTTTTCCAATGCCATATGCAATAGCCGGGTACCATTGGTGGTAGTTAGTACCAGGGTTTTTCCATCAATAAACTCACGGGGGTATTCGAAAGGTGAATTGCCATATTCCAGGCCTTCGGCGATCTGGCCATCTCTTTCCCCGGCGGTAATACCCTCGATCTGCCGACCGATCTCCATACACCGGGTCACACTATCCACGGGGATCACGCAGCGGGCACCATTGTAAAGCGCGGTGGCAATGGTAGAAGTGGCCCTGAGTACATCGATGATAACAACGATGCTATTGCTTACATCATACAAATTCAGGAGGGCCGGAGACAGCGACGTATGCAGGGTTGGCTTATTAATCATGCAGGTGCAAAAATACGGGAAGGAATATTAAAAGGATATGCTTCATTTTAGTTGTGCCGGGAGAGACCGGCTGTAGAAACAGGCTTGACAGGGATTCACCTGTTTAAAAATTTGCGCCATTTTTCCCCCTCCGCAAACTCTTTGATTATTTTATTTCTCTGCTCGATCAGGTTTTTCATATAGCGATTCAGGTAAACTCTCGAAACAAATTTTCCAAAAGAACCATAGGGCGGTTCGAACTCCAGCAGGTCGATCATGATCGTACCATTATCACAGGGTTTAAAATGGTGTTCGTGACGCATTTTTTTGAAATCGCCTTTCAATTGCTCGTCGACAAACATGGCCGGCTTTTTCATATCGGTAATCTCGGAACGAAGAAACCTGGTCTTGAATAAATGCCGGGCTTTCCAGGTCACGGTATCGTTTTTCTCCATCAGTCCAAACCTTGTTCCCGCCACCGCTTCTTCCTTATGTTTGGTCATCGTGTGTTTATGCATTTCTACGCTGCGGGCAAGATCGAAGACCCGCTCGACTGGAGCTGCGATAAAAGTAGTCAGATGGATGGTGGGCATAAGCAACGTGAAAATTTTTATTTTCGGAACGGCCACAACGCACAAAAATCAAGCCTTTCCTTAATAATCAAATAGCATTTTAACCATCAACGCAGAACACACGGTTAAAAGTATGCCAGCTACCAGGGATCAGGAAAATGGCATTTTTACCACTTTCGCTTTTAGTAATTT
>JAEZRB010000104.1 GCA_023412975.1 Bacteroidota bacterium
GTGTACAATCTTTATTGCCTGAGTTGTCATGCCGCAGATGGAAATGGAATGGCCGATCTCAATCCGCCCCTGATAAAAACCAAGGGGGTTACGGGGGACAAAACAAAACTGGTACAGGTCATCCTGAAAGGAATGGATACCGACGAGGAGATCAATGGAAAGGTCTATACCAATAATATGGCACCCCTGGATTATCTCACCGATCAGCAAATAGCAGATGTGCTGACCTATATCCGTAAAAGTTTTGGCAATAAAGCTTCGGGTGTAACTCCTACTGAAGTAAAAGCGATCAGGGCAAAGACAAAATAACCCGAAAGCAATTTATATAGTCAAACTAATGCGTTTAAACCGCCAAAACTTATCCCAGATCAGTAGCAGCCTTGTGGAACTGCCAGCGGCGGATTATTTATCGCTGCCTGAGAAAGTCCTCCAGTTTGGAACGGGTGTATTGTTGCGCGGCTTACCTGATTATTTTATTGACAAGGCAAATAAGCAGGGAATCTTTAATGGCAGGATCGTAGTCCTGAAATCAACGGACGGAGGTGACCTGGAGTCCTTTATCCGGCAGGATGGTTTGTACACCCACCAGTTGCAGGGTATCACCGATGGCCTCGAAACAACGGAGACCGTCCTGAATGCATCCATCAGCAGGGTCCTGGCAGCTAAGTATGATTGGGATAAATTACTGCAACTTGCAAGATCTGCTGATCTTCAGGTCGTCATTTCCAATACAACAGAAGTGGGAATTGAACTCGTGGAAGATAATATCCATAATTCACCACCTGTCTCTTTTCCAGGCAAACTGCTTGCAATCCTACGCGAGCGATACCAGCATTTTAACGGTGATCCAGCGGCAGGACTTGTGATCGTTCCTACCGAGCTGATACCTCAAAATGCCGATAGGCTCAAATCGATATTGCTGCAACTTTCAGATCAAAATAATTTGGAAGAAGGATTCAGGCGATGGATTGAGCAGTCAAATATTTTTTGCAATTCACTCGTCGACAGGATTGTACCGGGAAAATTGCCAGCACCAGAGGCGGAAGCAATGGAAAAAAAACTGGGTTACCAGGATGAGCTGATGATCATGTCGGAAACCTATGGACTTTGGGCGATAGAAACCAGCGATGAAAGAGTAAAAAATATTTTATCATTCTATCAATGCGATGGCGGGGTAGTGATCACACCTGATATCAGCATACACAGGGAACTAAAGCTAAGGCTGCTGAATGGGTCACATACTTTCACCTGCGGGCTTGCCGTGCTTTGTGGTTTTGACACTGTAAAACAGGCCATGGACAACCCGGTTTTTGAAAAATTTATCAGCACATTGGTGATGAATGAAATCGCGCCATCGATCGATTGTCGTGGTTTGACACTGGAACAGGCAAGGAGTTTTGCCTCAAAGGTGCTTGACAGATACCGTAATCCTTCCTTGCAACACCACTGGATCAGTATAACATTGCATTACTCATCCAAAATGAATACCCGCAATGCCAGCCTGGTAAAAAATTATTTGGATCTGCATTCAGATATCCCGTCATATATGACCCTGGGTCTTGCAGCATGGATCTTATTCATGAAAACGGAGAAGACGGCAGACGGGTCTTATATCGGAAAGGCAGGCGGTAAGGAGTATCGTGTGAACGATGCGCAGGCCCCCCAACTCTATGAACTTTGGAAGAAATACCCGACAGATGAGCTGGTAGATGCGGTATTTTCAGATAAAAATATCTGGCAGATCGATATGCCAGGCTTACCGCGCCTGGCTGCTGCGGTGAAAAAATGCCTGGAAGCCCTGAGCGAACTAGGGGCAATGGAAACGATGAGCAGGATAGTAAACGCCGCGGAACCTGCGGCGAAGGCTAATGCCTGATCTAAAATTATAAAGCGAGCTTATGAAGAAATTCATGGATGATGATTTTTTACTGCATACCAAAACAGCGCAGCGCTTGTATCACGACTATGCTGCAGGTATGCCGGTAATAGATTATCACAATCATCTGCCACCGGCGGAGATTGCCAACGATATCAACTTCGCCAACCTGACCCAGGCCTGGTTAAACGGTGATCATTATAAATGGCGTGCCATGCGCACCAATGGTATCGATGAAAAATACTGTACCGGAGACGCGGGCGATTATGAGAAGTTTGAAAGATGGGCTGCAACCGTACCCTATACAATGCGCAACCCGCTTTATCACTGGACACATCTCGAGTTGCAACGCTATTTCGGGATCAGTGAATTGCTCTCTCCCTCAACATCTAAAGATATTTATCACGAAACGGCGGAGAAATTGTCGGATCCTGGTTATTCGGTGCGTAACCTTTTACAAAAAATGAGGGTGAGGTTGTTGTGTACAACCGATGATCCCATCGATTCGCTCGAATTTCACCGGCGCATCAATGATGACGCGTTTGGGGTGAAAGTCTTACCCGCGTTTCGTCCGGATAAAGCCATGCAGGTAGACGATACAAAAAGCTTTAATGAATATCTCGCCAGGCTGGAAGCTGCCGCGGATGTATCGATACATACATTTGAACACTACCTGCAGGCACTCGCCCGGCGACACGATTTTTTTGCGGCAGCGGGCTGTTCGGTTTCGGATCATGGGCTCGAACAGATCTATGCGGAAGATTATACCGATGCAGAGATAAAAAGTATTTTTTCAAAAGCCAGGTTAGGTTCGGTATTAAGTGAACAAGAGGTCAAAAAGTTCAAGTCGGCTATGCTGGTCATCTTTGCCGAATGGGATTGGGAAAAAGGATGGGTACAGCAATACCATCTTGGTGCATTGCGCAATAATAATTCACGCCGATTAAGAGAACTGGGACCGGATACAGGATGGGATTCAATCGGGGATTTTTCACAGGGCCGGTCTTTATCACGCTTTCTCGACAGGCTCGACAATAACAACAAACTCGCAAAGACGATTCTTTATAACCTCAACCCGGCCGACAATGAGTTGTTTGCGGCGATGGCAGGTAATTTCAATGACGGATCGGTTGCGGGTAAAGTGCAGTTTGGATCGGCCTGGTGGTTTCTCGACCAGAAAGACGGCATAACAATGCAAATAAACGCATTGTCGAGTATGGGACTGTTGAGTCGTTTTGTGGGCATGCTTACTGATTCAAGAAGTTTTCTTTCATTTCCCCGCCACGAATATTTCCGCAGGATATTATGCAATCTATTCGGTACTGAAGTAGAAAGTGGTGAGTTGCCCGGCGATATCGCATGGATCGGTAAAATGGTACAGGATATCTGCTTCAATAATGCCAGGCATTATTTCAACTGGCAGGACCTGGATGATTCGCCAGCTAACACTATTCTTCATCAAAACGCACAATTGAATAAATGAGTAAAGTTTTTTGTTTTGGAGAACTTTTGCTCAGGCTTTCACCGGTACTGGATAAAGCGTGGATCAGGTCAGCATCAATGCCCGTGTACATTGGTGGCGCGGAGTTGAATGTGGCGAGGGCACTTGCGCAATGGGGTGTACCGGTAAAATATATGACAGCCCTGCCCGACCACTACCTGTCAAAAGAAATTGTAGATGACCTGCAGTCAAAGCAGATCGATATATCAGCAATTCAATTTAGTGGCCGGCGCATCGGTACTTATTATCTGCCACAGGGTAAAGAACTCAAAGACGCCGGTGTCATTTACGATCGCGAAGGGTCGGCATTTTCCGAACTGAAACCAGGGATG
>JAEZRB010000243.1 GCA_023412975.1 Bacteroidota bacterium
CGTCAGACGAGGGCATCAGATAATTTAGACTTCCCGACTCTCCGTCTTCCCGGCAACAGATTTCATTACCACTATCGTCAGACGAGGACGTCAGACGATTTGTAGCTTACCGCCTTACCGTCTTCCCGGCATCAAATCTGAGACACTACTATCGTCAGACGAGGACGTCAGACGATTTAGACTTCCCGACTCTCCGTCTTCCCGGCCCACAGATTTTGCAGAATTCAAATTATTTTTTAGGTTTGTCTAAAAATATATTTAGACGTGTTAAACTACTCGACCAGCGAAGAGAATTATATCAAAGCCATTTATCATTTGCAAAAAGACGGCACGGTAACCACCAACGCGCTGGCTACGGAATTGCAGACCCGGCCCGCGTCGGTGACGGATATGATGAAAAAACTCAGCGCGAAGAAGCTGATACATTATAAAGCTTACCACGGTTTCACGCTCACTGCTGAAGGAAAAAAGCTGGCCCTGCTGATCATTCGTCGTCACCGGCTCTGGGAATTTTTTCTTGCGGAAAAATTAAAATTCAGCTGGGATGAGGTGCACGTGGTAGCAGAGGATCTGGAACATGTAAGCAGTAAAAAACTAATAGATAAACTGGATGAATTCCTGGGCTTCCCGCGTTTTGATCCACATGGTGATCCCATTCCCGATGCGAACGGCCGCATCGAAACCAGCAAACAGGTATGTCTCTCCGATCTACCCTTGAATAAACCCGCCGTCGTCTGTTATGTCAGCGACCAGTCGACCGAAATGCTGGAACTGCTGGGTCATAAAAAAATTGGCATCGGCACAAAACTCGAAACCAAACGAAAATTCAATTTTGACAACTCACTCGAACTAAAGATCCGCCAGTCGCGCTCGTCCAATACCACTCAGGTGAGCGGGGAACTGGCCAAAAATATTTTTGTAAAGTATGAAGAATAGGAACCACCCCGATACATCGCTCAGCGAGGTGCACGAAAGCGTAGATACCACCTCATCACACCGACCACGCTGGCGACGTATACTTTCTTTCTTCGGACCGGCTTACCTGGTAAGCGTAGGTTACATGGATCCCGGCAACTGGGCCACTGACCTCGCAGGCGGTAGTAAATATGGTTATGCGCTGATCTGGGTTTTGCTGATGAGTAATATCATGGCCCTGCTGTTGCAAAGCCTGAGTGCCCGGTTGGGTATCGTCAGAGGTCGTGACCTGGCACAGGCCAACCGCGAAACCTATCCGCGCTAAATGAATTTCGTGCTGTGGGTTTTGGCAGAGATCGCCATAGCGGCAACTGACCTTGCTGAGATCCTGGGGATGGCTATCGGCATACAATTACTGACGGGGCTTCCGCTGATATGGGGTGTATCTATCACCGTGCTTGATACATTCTTATTGCTTTACCTGCAAAGACTGGGCATCCGAAAAATGGAAGCCTTTATCATCGGGCTGATCGGCGTGATCGGTATATGTTTCCTGTTTAATATCGTAATAGCGCAACCTGAATTGCACGATGTACTAAAAGGTTTCATACCATCCCTGCCCGAAGCAGCTGAATTATACGAAGCAAGAGGCATGAGCAATGCCCTGCCGAAAGAAACGGCACTTTATCTCGCTATTGGGATCATTGGTGCAACCGTGATGCCGCATAACCTTTACCTGCATTCGGCGCTGGTACAAACGAGAAAGATCAAAAAAAGCAAGGAAGGTATCAAACAGGCGTTGAAATGGAGTTTTATTGATAGTGCCGTAGCATTGAATATCGCATTTCTCATAAACGCAGCTATACTTATACTTGCTGCCACCGTGTTTTTTAAAACCGGAAGAACGGATGTGGGTGAAATCGGACAGGCTCACCAGTTGTTATCACCCATGCTGGGTTCATCGGTAGCTTCCACTTTATTTGCCATCGCACTGAGCGCTTCAGGGCAAAGTTCAACCGTGACCGGCACCCTCGCCGGCCAGATCGTGATGGAAGGTTATCTCCGGCTGCGTATCAACCCGGTCATGCGCCGGCTTATTACAAGACTGGTTGCGATCATACCCGCCATCATCGTTATTGCTGTTTTTGGCGAAGACCAGGTTGACAGTCTGCTCGTTTTTAGCCAGGTGGTACTCAGTCTGCAACTTGGCTTTGCCGTGATCCCATTGATACATTTTGTGAGCGATAAAAAAACAATGGGCGCGTTTGTGATAAAACCTATCGTCAAATTCTTCGCCTGGTTGATCGCGTCGGTGCTTGTGTACCTCAACCTGAAGATGCTGACTGAAGAAGCGATGGGCTATTTCTCAGTTTCAGACAATACCATTGCAAAGGTGATCATTGTCATCGCCGGTGTGCTGTTTGTATTTTTACTGGCATATTCTATCATATATCCATTGCTTAAGACAGCCAGGAAAACATCATCAATCCAGATGCATAAGGATGTGCCACAACTGCAGAATATGGAAGTTCCGGTTTATAACAAGATCGCGGTGGCGCTTGATTTCAGCGATAACGACATCAAATTACTTTCATCGGCGATTGGGCAGGCTCGCAGACAAACAAGTTTTGTACTGATACATGTGGTTGAAAGTCCATCCGCGATCATATCAGGAAAAGAGACCGACGACTACGAGACTTTCCATGACCAGCAAAGGCTGGATAACCTCGTAACGCAATTAAAAGAAAAAGGATATGATGCAAAAGGCATTTTAGGTTTTCGTGACCGGTCCCGCGAGATCACGCGGATCGTCAAAGAGACGGGTGCAGATATGCTAGTACTCGGCGCGCACGGACATTCGGGCTTGAAGGATTTTATCTATGGTGAAACGATTAATGCGGTAAGGCATGAGCTGAAGGTTCCCGTGCTGATAGTGCAAGTGTGATAGTGAGTGGTGAGCGGGGAATCGTGAGGCGTGAGTAGTGAGTGGGGGCTAACGGCTACTGGCTTCATCCAATATCCAAAATTCTTAATTAGTAAAATCTAAAAATAAAAATATTACGTCGAAGTATCAAGCATCCAGTATCAAGTATCAAGTATCCAGTATCCCCTCCTTCGCTAAAGCTTCGGCGGGCAGGCCGACTACCGACTATCGACTGCTTCAAGCTGCGTTATTCTTCGAATGATTCCTCAACAGGTGCTTAAACCTGCTAAATGTTTCGGGTTTGATGTTGAGGTAGCTGGCCAGGTATTTTTGTGGCACCCGCTGCATGAGCTGGGGATTCTTCATGACGAAATTGAGAAATCTTTCCCTGGGTGTCATCTTGATCATTTGCATCTGCCAGCTATCGCTAATGGCCATCATATATGTTACGACCAGTCGGCCCAGCCTTTCCATTTTTTTTGATTTGTTATAAAGCTCTTCGAGGTTTTCGTATTTGATGGATACAATTACCGAAGGCTCGATCGCTTCGATATAGTATTCTGAAGGCTGACGTCCCAGGAATGACTGCTGGCTCATGATGATTTGGCCTTCGGTGGAGATCTGAGTATTAATTTCATGGTGACCTTTCTTGTAATATTTTCGAACCAGGCCGCGGATGATAAAATTGAAATAGTTCTCTACCTCGCCCGCTTTTAAAATAAAATCTTTTTTCCCGAAACGCCGCACTTTCAGAATTGGCATCAGGTGCTGCTCAAATTCGTCCTCCGAGATGCTGACAAATTTGTTGAGGTAGTTAAAAAAAAGCTTGGGTGCATCCATGGTATTAGTGCCTAGAAAAGTTACGTAATTAATTGACCAAAATCAAGGGCTTACACGAAAAATCTTTTTGCTATTAATTCAATTATCTGACCAACCCCTTGTCAGGCACATGTAATAAATTGTTAGATTTGCGACCCTGCGCCTGCCGCAGACCATTGAATATTAACCTAAAAAAGAGATTATGGCCCAAAAGATCAAAGTTGCAAACCCGGTGGTGGAATTGGATGGCGATGAAATGACCCGCATCATCTGGAAGTTTATCAAAGACAAACTGATCCTGCCCTACCTGGAGCTGGATATAAAATATTTTGACCTGGGTGTGGAGCATCGCGACCAGACAAACGACCAGGTAACCATTGATGCCGCCAACGCGATCAAAGAACACGGGGTGGGCATCAAATGCGCCACGATTACACCCGATGAAGCCCGTGTAAAAGAGTTTAACCTGAAACAAATGTGGAAGAGTCCTAACGGGACCATCCGCAATATCCTGGACGGAACCGTTTTCCGTGAGCCGATCGTGATCAGCAATATCCCAAGACTGGTGACCAACTGGACCGCCCCGATCATTGTAGGCCGTCATGCTTTTGGTGACCAGTACCGCGCTACAGATACCGTGATCAAGGGTAAGGGAAAACTTACCATGACCTTCACACCCGAAGGCGGTGGCGAACCCCAGACCTTCGAGGTATACAATTACAAAGGTGACGGTGTGGCCCTGACCATGTACAATACGGATGAAAGTATTAAGGGCTTTGCAAGAAGCTGTTTCAATATGGCGCTGAGTAAAAAATGGCCGCTGTATCTGTCAACAAAAAACACGATCCTAAAAAAATACGATGGCCGCTTTAAAGACATTTTTGAAGAGATCTATCAAAATGAATTTAAGGCACAGTTTGATGCGGCAGGTATAGTTTACGAACATCGCCTCATTGATGATATGGTAGCCAGTGCGCTGAAATGGAATGGCAATTTTGTTTGGGCCTGCAAAAACTATGATGGCGATGTACAAAGCGACACGGTAGCACAGGGTTTTGGTTCGCTGGGCCTGATGACTTCCGTATTGATCACGCCTGATGGCAAAACTATGGAGGCGGAAGCTGCCCATGGTACCGTGACCCGTCACTATCGCGACCACCAGTCGGGTAAGCCGACCAGCACCAACCCGATCGCGTCAATCTTCGCGTGGACAAGGGGACTTGCATTCCGCGGAAAGCTCGATAACAACCAGCCCCTAATCGATTTCTGCCATGCACTTGAAGCGGTTTGTATCGAAACCGTAGAGCAGGGCAAAATGACCAAGGACCTGGCCGTGTGTATCCACGGCAATAAAGTGAAACATGGAGAGCATTTCCTGTACACTGAAGAGTTCCTGGAAGCCATCGATGAGAACCTGAAGGCGAAAGTGAAAAGATAGTGCGTAGTTTGTAGTAAGTAGTTCGAACCGACTAGTAACTACGAACTTCTAACTCCTAGCAACGAACTCAAATGAACATTAGCAAAGCGGGCTCCGCAGACATTTCCGTCATTCGGGAACTGGCATACAAAATATGGCCTGGTACTTACCAGGCCATTTTAGGACCTGAGCAGGTCGACTACATGCTGGACTTACTGTACAGTGAAAAAACCCTGCGCGAACAGATGGAACAACAGGTGGATTTTATCATTGTAAGCGATAATGATAATCCTGTAGGTTTTGCCTCTTTTTCATCAACACACCCGGACGTTTATAAACTGCATAAAATTTACGTGCTTCCCTCACAACAGGGAAAAGGTACCGGCAGAATGATGATCGACTATGTAAAACAGCAGGCCGTTTCAGCCGGTGGGAAATTCCTGCAATTGAACGTCAACCGATACAACAATGCCAAATACTTTTATGAGAAACTGGGCTTTGTGGTCATCCGTGAAGAAGATATCGATATCGGCAATGGATTTTTCATGAATGATTATGTGATGCAGTTAAATCTGGATTAAGAAGAACTTAAGCGGCTACGAACTACAAACTTCTAACTGTTAACTATGCTCAACTTCTGCGCCATCTTCGCGCTCATGCTATCCGAATAAGGACCATAGGCATTCACCAGCACGCCCTTTATTCCTGTTTTACTTTCGATACCATATACAACGGCCTCATCAGCAGGATCTGTATTACCTTCAAAGCGGTACACTTCAACGATTTCGAAATCTGCAGGGTTGAACTTATCCTGGTGACAGACGATGCAGTTCTCGTCCAGGTTAAAATCAGTGGTAAACCCTCTTTTCTTAAGACCATTCACCGCAGCAGTAACTGTGTCATATACGTGCATAACTTATTGTTTGGGTGTTTCCAAAGTTACGGAACCTGAAGTGGGAAAAAACTGATCTAAGCTGGCAGAGGCAGACTTACACTCGTTATAGCGGCAGTTCGGGGCTACGAACTACTAACTGCTAACTCAAAACTAATCCCGTAACTTTGCCGCCGAATTAAAAACAATACAATGTCTACAGCAACTAAATCAATTGATTTTTCTCTGCCTTATAAAGTGGCGGATATTTCCCTGGCTGAATGGGGTCGTAAGGAAATTCGCCTGGCTGAAGCCGAAATGCCTGGCCTGATGTCGATCCGTGCAGAATATGGTCCATCGCAACCCCTGAAAGGTGCCCGTATCGCAGGCTGCCTGCATATGACTATCCAGACTGCGGTGTTGATCGAAACCCTGGTAGCTCTTGGCGCTGAGGTAAAATGGAGTTCCTGCAATATCTTTTCTACCCAGGACCATGCCGCCGCAGCTATCGCCGCTGCCGGTATTGGTGTATTTGCCTGGAAGGGTCAGTCGCAGGAAGAAGCTGACTGGTGTATTGAACAAACCTTGTTCTTTGGTGGCAAAGACAAACCATTGAATATGATACTTGATGATGGTGGTGACCTGACCAATATGGTGCTGGACACTTATCCTGAACTGGTACAGCATGTGAAAGGTATCTCTGAGGAAACCACAACAGGTGTTCATCGTCTTTACGAAAGAATGGCCAAAGGCACCCTGCCGGTACCTGCCATCAATGTGAATGATTCTGTTACAAAATCAAAGTTTGATAATAAATACGGCTGCAAGGAATCACTGGTTGACTCCATTCGCCGCGCTACCGATGTAATGCTTGCCGGAAAGATCGCTGTGGTAGGCGGATATGGTGATGTAGGTAAAGGTTCTGCCGCATCCCTGGCAGGTGCCGGTTGCCGTGTGATCGTTACCGAAATAGACCCCATCTGCGCCCTGCAGGCCGCCATGGATGGTTTTGAAGTAAAACGTATGATCGATGCAGTGAAAGAGGCCGATATCATTGTGACTGCTTCCGGCTGCCGCGACCTGATCACCGGCGCGCATTTCAAGCTGATGAAAGACAAAGCCATTGTTTGCAATATCGGCCACTTTGATATCGAAATTGATATTGCCTGGCTGAATACAAATTATGGTCATACCAAGGACACTATTAAGCCACAGGTAGACATTTATAATATTGATGGCAAAGACGTGATCATTCTTGCCGAAGGGCGCCTGGTAAACCTGGGTTGTGCTACTGGTCACCCCAGCTTTGTGATGAGTAATTCATTTTCAAACCAGACCCTGGCTCAAATAGAGCTGTGGACCAACCATAAGAACTACGAAAACAAGGTATATGTGTTGCCGAAGGTCCTGGATGAAAAAGTGGCCCGCCTGCATTTGGCCAAGATTGGTGTGGAACTCGATGAGCTGACCACTGCACAGGCCGAATACTTAGGTATTAAGAAGGAAGGGCCGTTTAAACCGGAACTATATAGGTACTAGTCAATAGTCAGGAGTACATAACCGGGAGTCCGTTTCGCAACCACGAAACGGACTTTTTGTTTGAACCTCATCAAAAACGGCAACAAAGGATTTATATTACATAAAACCGAAAACTATTGATTATCAATACCCTGCCATTTGAGCATGACTTATTTTCAGTAAACTAATTTTCCTCCCACTATCCTGATTTACACAAGGGTATACATGGCGCGTATATTTCCTAAGAGCAAAACATTATGAGAACCGGGTTTTGCTGAGTAGGTTTGCCCCGGTTGAGTTTACAACCTTTCAGTACACTGCATCGGAAAACTGAGAAACCCGAATCACCGTACCCCCGATGCAAAACGTACGTCATCTTCCAATATTCTATAGTTAAATTCCTTCCAGATCTCCTATGCTGAACTTTTAATCCAAACCTCCGGGTCGGCATTGTTTTACCCTAAAAAAGAAAACGATGTTGAAAAGGAAATTAATTCGTACTGTTCTTTTTGTTAGTGGATTATTAATCATCCTGGTTGCCGTACACGCAATGGGCCCACAGCCTGCGATGGACGCTTTTCAAACCTCAGAAAACGACACAGCTATTCACTGGCTGAGCCTGGATGAGGTCCAGCTCAAATTTAACGCTGTTCCCGAGGACATTGCTGATCAAGCACCGACGATTGGGCTGCGTAAAGAAGCTTTGAAATTTGCAGATGGCTATCTCGCCAGGAATGGTGAAATGCTGCAAAAGATCAAAGAAAAAAATCCGCGTTATTTCCAGATCATGGACTCCGTATTTACGAAGTACAAGCTGCCGCTGGAATTAAAACACCTCGCTATTGTGGAGTCGGAATTAAACCCAAGGGCCAAATCCCGCGTAGGGGCTGTAGGTCCCTGGCAATTGATGCCGGCTACCGCCAGGATACTGAAGTTGAAAGTGAATGCACACCAGGATGAGCGTACGCATTTCTATAAAAGCACCGTTGCTGCAGCCAAATACCTGCGCGACCTGCACAGGATCTTCGACGACTGGCTGCTGGTGATCGCTGCTTACAACTGTGGCCCCGGACCAGTCCTAAAGGCGATCAAAAAAACAGGCAGCCGTAATTTTTGGAAAATACAAAACCACCTGCCTGCTGAAACACGAGGCCATGTTAAAAAGTATATCAGCACGCATTACTATTATGAAGGAAAAGGCAGCGTGACCACGCTCACCAAGTATGAAGTGGAAATGCAGCGTAAAACAATGCTTGCTTTCGCAGAGAAACATAACAAATTGATGCGCGAAAAGCAGGCCGCTATTCAGGAGCAAAACCAGGATCAGAACAATACAGATGCTAATTCATCGAATGATGAAAGCATCGTTACCAGGACCAACCCTATCGAGGGTGTAAGGCCAGAAGAGGACTAAAATGGAGGAATTGGGGATTTGTAATTGGGTATTAGGATTTGTTTCTAGCAAATTCGGAGTCTAAGACCTATCGGGTCCCCATTCCTAATCCCAATCACTCCCCTGCCATCGCAGGATCCGTGCGGCTCCAGTCACCAGTTTCCACATGACCGGTAAAACGCTGTTCATACTGCTCATGACCTTTTACCAGCACTGAAAAATCATACCAGCCAAAACGTTTGCTGCAGTCGAGGAGGATCTTTAATATATTGCTTCCGGATTTTTTTGCAGCCTGCTTTTGCAAAACTCCTTTACCGTAGGCGTTATCCCTGATTTCGATCTGGTAAGATGCTTCGGTTTTTATTTGCAGTATAATATTTCCCGTCGGCTTTTTTACTCCGCGTGATGCGCGTTCGTAGTCGAGTGCTATGGAAATACGCGGATCGTTTTTATCTCCGCGATAGCTTCTCGAAAACCCATTGGGGCCATACACTTCCAGGTGATAAACACCGGCTACAAATTCATCCAGTTTCCAGGTATCACTCAGTTTATCACCCGCCTTCACCGCATAATTACGAACCACAACATCATCTTTTTGCCGTGCGTAGACCATGTATGGACAACCAGCTGACTTTTCTCCAAACAATCCGTTACCCGCAACCAAATCTATCTGAAATAAGGACCTGTCATCACGTAGTCTGCCAACAGCGTATAACTCATAAGGCAGCGGACATGCCACACGTGTGCCTTTTTCCTGGCGTGGAGATACATCCAGTTTTTCTCCATTGTTGACCTGGCTGATCTCATCAGCACTGAGTTTTTTATAACCAAAGGGATCGCGCTTAAACTGCAACTTGTGTATCGATTCATAAAATGGTTCCCTGGCCACTGGTTCCGGCAGATTTATTTTTTCACCATTGTAAGGTTTGAATACAGATGACAGATCCCCGCAGACCGTGCGTCGCCAGGAAGAAATATTGGACTCTTCAATTTTCTTCCGGGTCTTATGCTGCAGGAATTTTTCCATCAGTTGCAGGATAGAAGTATGATCAAAAACCTGCGAACAAACAGCGCCTCCCCTGCTCCAGGGCGAAGCGATCACCAGAGGAACCCTGTAACTCAGTCCAATCGGGCTTTCCCTGGCCGACACAGGTTTTGTTCTTTTTAGATCCTGTGCGAGTTCCACGTAATCAGCCGATGTATCGATGCCGGCAGAAACCAAACCCGTACCAGCCTTCGATGGATGTGGCGGTACAAAGGGCGGGACATGATCGAAGTAGCCATCATTCTCATCATAACACAATATAAATATGGTCTTCTTCCATACATCCGGGTTTTTGGTCAGGATATCCAGCACCTCTGAAACATACCAGGCGCCGTACCAGGGCGAACCAGGATGGTCGGAAAAATTGGAAGAACCGATCACCCAGGATATGGCTGGCAGCTGTCCGGTATTTACATCTTCGCGGAACTGGTGCAGTACATCACCTGCGGGCACCTGCATCTCACGTTCTGTATCGCCATCTTTATAGTGTAAAGTATCGAGCCGGCGGTAGTTGGGATCGCCGCTATTGGTTGAGAATGCTTTGTTGTGCAGGTTCTTTTGTTTTTGCGTAAGCTTTTCAAAATTTTCTTTGGACCATTTGTGCCGGCCCTCGACCCGTTTTAATAATGCCTGCTTGCTTTTTAATTGCTTTGTCAACTTTTCAGCTTCTTCACTGCCCGCGACAGCTTTTGCCAATTTTTCTTCCAGTTGTTTTATTTCTCCAGGTACGATCGCAGCCATTTTCTCCAGGTAGGCATGGTGTGTCGGCGAAAACCTAACCTGGTATTGTGAAAACCATTCAATGGGATTATCTGTAAAATTGGCCAGCCAGTCTTCCTCTTCATCTGTTAATCCTGATTCAATGCTCAATTCATTCTGGTAGATCTTCCAGGATATATCGTTTTCCTCCAGACGCTCGGGAAATGTCTTCCAGTTTATTTCCTTTTCATACCCAACATCACTATTAGAAACATTGGCCTGTGCATCAGCTGAAGGGCGGGCACGAAGGGTGCCTGTCCACAGGTAAAGCCTGTTGGGTGTAGTACCCGTAAGCGAAGAACAAAAATTCTGGTCGCATACCGTGAAAGCATCAGCAAGCGAATAATAAAATGGAATATCCTCACGATTGTAATAACCCAGCGTCAGCGGTACCCGTTCAAATCCTTTATGCCCTGAGGCCTTTGCAAGCAACCATTTATCATACTTACCATTGTTGCGGGCATCTACCTGGTCGGCCCATGAATGGGGCAGTGAACCAAGCCAGGTTGAACGGGTCTCACGCATATTGAGGCGAAACGGAAGATAGGTATCGCCGACATCATTGGATTGCAGCCAGACTTTATTCTTATTGGGTAATGTTATAGCACGCGTATCATTAAAACCTCTCACGCCCTGCAGGCAGCCATAACTATGATCAAACGACCTGTTTTCCTGCATAAGCACAACGATATGCTCTGCATCCAGAAAAGTACTGCCAGGCGCGGGATCAATCGCCAGCGCACGCTGCACCGAACCAGGCAATGAATTAAATAAACCAGCGCCGCCCGAAAGTAGAGCCGCTTTCCTGATAAAATCCCGTCTTGTATCCATATTTCAAATGTAAAGAATACTTGATTCTGGATACTGGATACTGGATGCTGGATACTGGATGCTGGATACTGGAAATTTGGAAATAAAATGACGAACCCAAAACAAAATAAAGAAGCCTTAGGTAAAGGAATACGTTCCCTGTTGCAGGGAATAGATAGTGACCTGAAGACCGGTGCGGGGGCGCTAAAGCCCGCCGTGGTGGAAAATGTAACGGGGATCAGCCGCATCCCGGTGGACCAGGTGGAGCCCAATCCCAAACAGCCAAGGCGCGATTTTGATGAACAGGCGCTGAAAGAACTGGCTGATTCCATCAAACTGCACGATATCATTCAGCCGATCACGGTTTCAAAACTGCCATCAGGAAAATACCGCCTGATCTCGGGTGAACGCCGCTGGCGTGCCACGAAAATGGCGGGCTTAAAAGATATTCCCGCTTACCTGCGCCAGGCCAATGATACCGAACTGCTGGAACTCGCCCTGCTCGAAAACCTGCAACGTGAAGACCTGAACGCTATGGAAGTGGCGCTTAGCTATAAACGCATGATGGAAGAGCTCGATTACACCCAGGAACAGGTGGCCGAGCGCATGGGCAAGGACCGTAGTACCGTAGCCAACTTTATCCGCCTCCTGAAACTGCCCCCGGATATCCAGCTGGCGGTTCGCAACGGACAACTCAGCATGGGACATGCCCGGGCACTCATCAACGTGGACACCGTCGATAAACAACTTTATATCTACAAAGAGATCAAAGAAAAAGGTTTGTCGGTCAGGCAGACCGAAGAGCTGGTGCGCAATCTCTACAAACAAAATGGCGCTGTTAAAAAAGCTTCAAAAAGCGGGCTGGCTCCTGCCTATCAGAAAATTGAGGATAACTTAGCTTCTTATTTCAGCACAAGGGTAAAATTGAAACATAGCCGCAGTGGCAATGGACAGATCATCATCGAGTATTATTCGCAGGAAGAGCTGAACAAGATACTGGAACAGATGGATGTAAGGGTCAGCTAACCGGGTGCCGGAACTGAACTATTATGAAGCAAGGACCTAATCACATGATGCAAACGCCCGGGAATCGCCAGTATGGTATGGATTATGAGGCCGGTTGTACAGACCGGGCCGGTTCATATACACACCGGCCTGCAGCCAGCATCATGAGATTCCTTTTTTCTATAAAAACATTATTCCTTTTTATCTGCTTCTCTGCTGCAGCCCTGCATACCACTGCCCAGGAAGAAGAAGTGCTGCGCTCAGCCGACTCGCTCAAAACCGTTACCGTAGACATCGATTCCTCCGCGCCGGAGGGAAAGAAAGTAAAAAAGGTCAACGTGTATGATCCGCGTAAAGCGGCTATCCGGTCGGCCATTCTACCGGGCTGGGGACAGGTGTACAACCGGAAATACTGGAAGGTGCCGATCGTGTATGGCGCGCTGGGTACTTCGGCCTATGTATTCTTTTTTAACCTGAATACTTATAAAGACACCAGGTTTGCCTACCGCGTAAAATACAATATGCGGGTGCATGGAACGGATTCTACTAACTACGACAGGATACCTGATTATTTAAAACCCATCTCGGAAGGTTCCCTACGCTCCTACCGCGACAGCTACCGACGCGATATCGATTACTCGGTGATCTTTTTTATCCTGCTCTGGGGACTGAATGTGGTGGATGCGGCCGTTGATTCGCATCTCAAGAGTTTTGATGTAAGCCCAGATCTTAGTTTCCGCATCAAACCCGGGCATAGCCAGATGGCGGGTACAACAGGCCTTAGTTTTGTGGTGCATATCGGTAAGCAAAAAAATACCGCGCTGCTTCCTTCCAGGTTCTGATACTCGCTCTTCACGCTGCATTTTCATTAGGAAAGTTGAGTTGTCACCTCCCACAACACCGGTCATTTATTCCTATCTTCACGACATTAATCAGAATAAATCTTTGTATGAAAATCGCCCTGATCGGCTATGGCAAAATGGGGAAAGCCATTGAAGAAATCGCCCTCGAACGAAATCACCAGGTAGTGCTGAAGATCAATGATGAAAATCTCGATGCCTTTACAGAAATCAACCTGGCTGCCGCCGATGTAGCCATCGAGTTTACCGGTCCACACAGTGCATTCGATAATCTCCAAAAACTGATCAGTTTCGGCAAGCCGGTTGTTTGCGGGTCCACCGGCTGGACTGATAATCTTCCTGAGATAATCGCACTTTGCCGCGAAAAAGACGGTAGTTTTTTATATGCCAGCAATTTCAGCGTGGGTGTCAATTTGTTTTTTGAATTGAATAAAAAACTGGCCGGTCTTATGGCCGCCTATCCGGAATACGAAGTGAGTCTCGAAGAGATCCATCATACCCAAAAAAAAGATGCGCCCAGTGGAACCGCAATAACCCTGGCAGAGCAGGTGCTGGAGAAAATAAGTCGCAAGACAGGATGGGTAAATGAACAGACTGGCGACACATCACAACTTGCCATCATCAGCAAAAGAGAAGACCCTGCTCCGGGTACACATGTAGTCAAATACAGTTCACCCATTGATGATATCGAGATCATTCATACTGCCCACAACCGTAAAGGCTTTGCGCTGGGTGCGGTGCTGGCGGCAGAATACATCTTCAATAAAAAAGGAATTTTTGACATGAAACAAGTTCTGGGAATTTAAAATCAATTTTCCACCGGAATATTTCCACAATATAAGCTCCCTACTTATTTTGAGACGGATGAAGGCATTGAGCAAACCGACGATCATATACATTTTATGTTTCCTTCTCTGGCTGCCCACCGCCAGTTCACAAACCGGTTCCCTTGATTCATTGTCTGCGCTTGCTGCTAAAGCCGATGGACGAGAACAAGTGGAGT
This sequence comes from Bacteroidota bacterium, assembly GCA_023412975.1. Lineage (GTDB taxonomy): Bacteria > Bacteroidota > Bacteroidia > Chitinophagales > Chitinophagaceae > Terrimonas_B. The sequence continues at coordinate 14,340 of JAEZRB010000243.1, forward strand.
TGTATGTTAAAATAGCCAGCCTCAACCGGAACTCAAATCCCGACACCGCCTTGTTTTTTGCCAGTAAAGCATATGAAGCCGCTGAGCAGTTGGATGAGGAATACCCGAAAATCATTGCTTACAATACGATGGGCAGCGTATTGCATGTACGCGGTAGTTATGACCTGGCCGGAAAATATTACCGTCAGACCATCGAGCTGGCGCAGCAGGTAAAAAATGACAGCCTGCTGGCTACTGCTTACAATGGATTTGGCGCTACTCTTTGGCAGATAGGTAAACATGCCGAGGCGCTGGAACATCACTATAAATCTTTACGACTTCGTGAACAGTTGAATGATACCCGTGGCATTATCGTTGCCAAAAACAGTATTGGCATGGTTTACCAGTCGCAGGAGAAACTGCCCATTGCTGAAAAATATGTAGGGGAAGCGCTCGCGCTGCTGAACACTTACAAAGATCCTGGTCTGAAGATCACCACCCTGCATACACTTGCGAATATTTACGGCATGCAGGGTAAGATCAGCGAAGCCTTTGCCCTCGACCAGGAAGGGTTGCAGATCGCCACGGAAACAAACAACGAGCTGGCTAAGTCTCTTTTTTATGACAACATGGGCAATTGCTATCTCTACGGCAGCCCACCCGATTACGGTAAAGCCATTGAGTATTTCACACGCACACTCGGGATCGATTCTGCATTTGATAACAAAAAACAAATGAGTGACAGCTATGTGAACCTGGGTAATGTTTTCTTTCAGCAACAAAAGTATGCGCAGGCAATCCCCTACCTGCAGCGCAGCATCACGCTGGCGAGCGAATCCGGATATGTTCAGGGAAAATTAAAAGCACTGCAAATGTTGTCGACCGCGTATCGCCAGTCGGGCCGTGAAGGCGAGGCATACACCACACTGAAAAATGCCATGCGTGTGAAAGACAGCCTGGTCAACATGAGCAGTGAACACAGGATCGCGGAAATGCAAACGGTTTATGAAACGGAAAAAAAGCAACAACAGATCATCCTGCAGGAAGCGGAGTTGAGTAAAAAGAATTATATCATTGCTGCCACTGTAGTAGTGGCATTGCTACTAGGTTTACTGGGTATTTCGGGCTGGCTGCGTTTTCGGCTCAAACAAAAAGCCCGTTTGCAAAATGAGATATTAAAGCAACAGCAGTTGGCGGCAATGGCAGTGTTGAAGGCTGAAGAAGACGAACGGCAGCGAATCGCCCGCGACCTGCATGATGGCGTAGGCCAGCTGATGAGTGCGACAAAAATGAATCTCTCATCCTTTGAAACGGACCTGGGGTTTCAGAATACAGAACAGAAAAGATCTTTTGAAAAGATCATCAGCCTGGTTGATGATAGTTGCCGGGAGATACGCAGTGTGTCGCACAATATGATGCCTATTTCTCTGATCAAAAACAGTCTTGGCGCTGCACTCCGCGATTTTATCGAGAAGCTGGATAAGAAATCGCTGGAAGTGGACCTGTACACCGAAGGGCTGGATGAAAAATCAGATCCTAATACTGAAGCGGTACTCTACCGCGTGATCCAGGAATGTGTCAACAATGTGATCAGACATGCGGAGGCTACCAAACTGGATATTTCCGTCGTAAAGGAAAAAGATGGGATCAGCGCTACGATTGAAGATAATGGAAGGGGTTTTGATACATCAAAGGCGGCGGCATTTGAAGGCATGGGTCTTAAAAATATTCGCACCCGTATGGAATACCTGAAAGGCACGGTCGATATTGACTCGGCGCCTGGTCGTGGCACGGTCGTGGCATTATTTGTGCCATTGGCAAAGGAGGAATAAGCATCGCATGAATGAAAATAAGATCATACTGGCACTAGTAGACGATCACCAGATCGTGATTGACGGCTTGATATCATTATTAAAAGGTGATGAGCGCTTCGAACTGGCATTCGCCACTACCGATCCTTTGGAAGTGATGGAGCAGTTGGAGAAGCAACCCGTCGATATCCTGCTTACGGATATCATGATGCCGGGCCTGCCAGGAAACGAGTTAGCAAAAAAAGTAAAAGAAAAATTTCCCCGCACCCGGATTCTCGCTTTATCGATGAGCGGAAGCAGTGAACTGGTAAATGAAATGATCGTGGAGGCGAATGTTTCGGGATATGTTTTGAAAAATATTGGGCGGCAGGAGCTTAGTGCTGCGCTGGAAAAAATCGCGAGGGGTGGAATTTATTTCAGTGATGATGTGGTAAAGGAACTGATACATGCAGAGTCGATAAAAAAAGAAACGGATGAAGCCCGGCTCACCACGAGAGAGCTCGAGATCATCAGGCTGATTGAAAAAGAATTCAATAATAAACAGATCGCGGAAACGCTTTTTATAAGTGAAAGAACTGTCGAAACGCATCGAAAAAATATTTTCCGGAAAACAAATACCAGCAGTGTGATCGGGCTGGTGAAATACGCTTACGAGCATAAGCTGGTGTGATTTCATGTACCAGCTATACCTTCATGTGCACGTCGTGTACTCCGTGTCCAGTTAGGTCACGATGAGCACAGAGGAAACACAAAGAGCACGAAGAATTTTCAAGCCACATCGTGTCCCTCGTGTGCACTTCGTGTACTCCGAGGCCAGTTAGGTCACGATGAGCACAGAGGAAACACAAAGAGCACGAAGAATTTTCAAACCACATCGTGTCCTTCGTGTGCACTTCGTGTACTCCGTGTCCAGTTAGGTCACGAAGAGCACGGAGGAAACACAAAGAGCACAAAGAATTTTCATTCAACATCGTGTCCTTCGCGTGCACTTCGTGTACTCCGTGTCCAGTTAGGTCACGAAGAGCACAGAGGAAACACAAAGAGCACGAAGAATTTTCAAACCACAT
>JAEZRB010000255.1 GCA_023412975.1 Bacteroidota bacterium
GGATAGACCAGGTAAGCTTCCTGCCCGCCGATGTGAGCAGCCAGGCTTTTAACAGACATTCAAAATGGAATGAGGAAAGGCAACATGAAATTCTACCAGCAGAAGATGAGTTGGATGAACTGAATGATATGACTGAACATATCATTCAAAAATATATTCCAAAAGAAGAGAACACTTATTTCGCGGAATCACCCGGGAAGTTGCGAAAGATCTACGCTTACTATGCCGCATTCTATGGACGCAACCCATTCCCTTTCAAGAAATGCAATGCTCCCTGGGTGTCGGCCGTTGTGGAAGCCGACGGAAATGTACGCCCCTGCTTTTTTCATAATGTGCTTGGCAATATCCACCAGCAAAGCCTGCACAGGATCGTCAATTGCGCTGAAGCCATCCAATTCCGGAAAACGCTTGATCTGCAAACTAATGATATATGCAAAAAATGTGTGTGTTACCTAAATCTGACACCTGGTACAAATCTCAGGAAACTTTAGGCATTGGGTTACAAGTCCACCAGAAGACATCAAGCAACTGCATTATTCATTTTTACGATTTAAAGATGCCGTGTAGGCCCTGATAAGTTATACCATGAATGACGCGCCGGTACTTTTTACGCATTCTTATTTTCTACGCTATGATCCCAAACAATGGGCTACCGGGCAGCCCTATGCCCCCATCGCCACTCTACATGCCGCGGCGGTGATACGAGAACTGGGCTTTCGCGTTTCCTTTTTTGATACCATGTTTGCCCAAAGTCCCGAAGCGATCCTTGCTGTTTTCCAAAAAGACAGGCCAAAGATCTTTGTTGTTTACGACGACGGGTTCAACTATCTCACCAAGATGTGCCTGACCAATATGCGGGAGGCCGCATTCAGGATGATTGCGTTAGCGAAGCAACAAGGTTGTACTGTTATTGTATCCAGTTCCGATGCCACCGACCATTATGAATTGTACTTAAGCAAAGGATCCGATTTTATAATCCTCGGTGAAGGTGAACAAACGCTGGCCGAACTTATAACAAGTATTGATTCCGGGTCAAATGACTGGCTGTCCATTCCGGGTATCGCATATAAACAACAGTATGCGGTGATCAAAACGGGAAAAAGGGCAGTGCTAAGGGACCTGGACTTGTTGCCACTCCCAGCCTGGGACCTGGTTGATATTACCGACTACCGGAAAATGTGGTTGAAGCACCGGGGCTTTTTCTCACTTAATATAGCTACCACGAGGGGTTGCCCATTTAAGTGTAACTGGTGCGCTAAACCCATCTATGGGAACCGGTACAATTCCCGATCGCCACGGAATGTTGTGGACGAATTAAAGATGCTGAAAGAAAACTTCGATTTCGATCATATCTGGTTCTGCGATGATATTTTTGGACTAAAGCCCGGCTGGGTACATGAATTTGCAGACCTGCTGGAAACTGAAGGACTCCGGTTTCGTTTCAAGATCCAGGCCCGCGCAGACCTATTGTTACAGGAAAATTATGTCCGAGACCTGGCAAGAGCCGGATGTGAAAATGCCTGGATGGGCGCAGAGAGTGGCTCACAAAAAATACTCGACGCCATGGACAAGGGCACAACCGTTGAGCAGATCTACAAAGCGACAAGACTTTTGAAAAAATATAAAATAAGACCCGGTTTCTTTATCCAGTTTGGTTACCCCGGTGAAACCAAAGAGGATATTATGAAAACCATTCGTATGATACGGGACCTGCTGCCTTCGGAGATAGGCATTTCGGTATCATACCCGTTGCCGGGCACGCCATTCTACGATAAGGTAAAAAGCCAGTTGACGGAAAAATCAAACTGGACAGACTCTGATGACCTCGCACTGATGTTCCGCAATACATACCCACCGGCTTTTTACAAACAACTGCACAGTTATGTACACAAAGTTTATCGCCGTCAACTGGGCATGCAACAAATGAGGAAAATATTAGTCCGGCCTGGCTCTCTAAGTACAGCGTCGCTTAAAAAAGCTTTTTCATTTTTCTACTACGCGCCGGCAGCCTGGTTCGACAAAAGAAGATTGAGTTTACTCGAAAACGCAGCGATATGAATGATATTTTAAGCACTCATGAAAATGCAGCTGCACTTGCCTTTAATAAACAGGCAGGGGTCTTTGATCAACAATATGGTGTTGATGCAATGATCCGGTATAAGAGAGCGCGGGTACGAACTCATATATTACAACACCTTTATCCGGGGTCCGATATACTCGAGCTTAATGCTGGCACAGGAGATGATGCCATTTTCTTTGCCAGGCAGGGTCACAAGATTCTCGCAACGGATATTTCAACTAAAATGCAGGAAATCTCGATTCAAAAAACCAGGCTACATGGTCTGCAGGAAAGTATCAGTCATGAAACCTGTTCTTTTAATCACCTGGAAAATTTATCTGCACGCGGACCCTATGACCTGCTGTTTTCAAATTTTGCGGGTCTCAACTGTACACCTGCGCTCGATAAAGTTCTTCGGTCATTGGACGAACTCGTTAAACCGGGTGGTCTTGTTACACTCGTGCTGTTGCCAAAGTTTTGTTTGTGGGAATTCCTAATGTTGTTCAGGGGCAAATTCAGAACGGCCCTGCGAAGGTTTTCTGGAAGCAAAGGAGCGAAGGCCCATATCGACGGCTATTATTTTCGGTGCTGGTATTATAATCCTTCGTATATCAGGAAAAATTTATCGCCAGCATTCACTGTGATCAGCCAGGAGGGATTAAATACATGGTTGCCGCCTTCTTATTTAACGGGTTTCGCGGAAAAGCATCCGAAGCTTTATAGTTTCCTGGAGAAAAAAGAATATAGATATAAATATTCCTGGCCCTGGAGAAATATCGGTGACTATTATATCATCACGCTGAGAAAAAATTAAAATATACTTTGTGTTCTCTGTGCAATACTCCGTGTACCTCGTGACCTTTTTCTGGACACGGAGGCCTCAAAGTAAACACGAAGGGCAGGTGAGATTTGAAGAACCCTCGCAGTGTTCGCCGCGCTCGCTGTGGTTGAGTAACCTAAAGCTTAATTCGTAGTTCAGCCAGTTTCTGTTCATACAAACTCAATACGCTTTCCTGGAAAGACCCGGGATTGGATTTTGAGAAATGCCGGCCCGTAAGCAGCTTCATAGCCTGCCCATTTTTATTGAGCCTGTTCTGCCTGCTTTTTTTCGCCCAACGCTGCGTTGTAATATTCATCAGCCATCGATCCAGGCGGTCGGAAAAGCGGCCTGACAGAAGCCTTTCCACAAAACTTTTCAACCCGGTTGAGAAATCAGGTCCGGGACTTGGATACGCATTGCGACAGGCCGGAAAAAAACGGGTTACCCAACTATTGCTACGAAAGAAATTTTCATTTGTATGTTTGCCGGCGACTGGTATTAATGTGGCGATCTCCAGTGCCGTATAGATATTTTGTTCGCTGATCAGCAATGCCTCCTCGTCTATATAGTAGTTCATGCAGAAATAATGCTGGTGTCCCGTCAGGAAGGTGAGTTTTTTGAAAAGGTGCATGAGGGTTCGGGTAATCCATAAACGGTTGGCTCTTGTGATGATAAAAAAATCGATATCGGCGTTCTCATCAGCAAAATTTTTTGAAAGGGATCCGGATATACAAACTCCTCTTACAAACGGAAAACGAAAAAGAAAGCGACCGATCTTAAACGCCTTTGGCAATAACTTCCCGGCACGCCAGTTACCCTCACGCCGACGATAAGTCAGAAGGGTATTATCCTGCAAAGAATAAAATCCCTGGTGATAAAAAATAACCTGGTTCGAAACTAATTTTTGCAGCCCATGCTCGAAATCATTTTCGTCCACCCGGCTACCCAGGTATTGCCTGATCTCCGCAACCGTAAGAGGATACTGGAAGATATCAAAATAGGCCAGCACCTTAAGGATATTGGTTTGCACCCCGGTCCTAACGCCGGGGTGCTCCATCGTTTCAACGTTCTTAGCAGCAATTAACATGATCAATTCGGAACAGGACGCTATGGTCCTGATACCAAATCGTCAGGTTGCAGCATTACGTTGCCCTGCCACTCATAAGAACGGAAATTCATCGTAAAACAGATACCGTTCTAATCTATATGATCAACTTCCGGATAATAATCAGGGTAGAAATCGATATACTAAAACAGCTATCAATACTGGAAAAGCAAAAGCGCACAAGAAATTAGTATCTAATTACTTGTGCGCTTTGATGCGGTGAGGGCGGGATTCGAACCCGCGGTACAGTTTAACCCGTACGGCAGTTTAGCAAACTACTGATTTCAGCCACTCATCCACCTCACCGGCTGCCCCTTTCAGAGGGGTGGCAAAAATAAAGATAACTGGCAATAAAACCCAATCTCATGGCTAAACATTTTTGGCCGGGATGCCGGGAAGTAAGCAAGCATTTTTTTGCCGGGAAGAAGCAAAGACGGTAAGCAATAATGACAATAAACAACTTCCCGCCTCACCGCCTCCCCGGCTAAATTTTTCCTGGTTAAACTTTTCTTGCCGGGAAGAAGGGAAGACGGTAAGCAATAATGACAATAAACAACTT
>JAEZRB010000144.1 GCA_023412975.1 Bacteroidota bacterium
AACAGCATTGTCTTTCTCGAGTATCGCTGCAATGATGGGACCGCTACTCATAAACTCCACCAATTCTCCGTAAAAAGGTCTTTCCTTGTGTACGGCATAAAATTCTCCGGCCTTCTCTGCACTGAGTTTTGTCAGTTTCAGGGCTACGATCCTATAACCTTCCTTAATGATCCTGTCCAGGATAAGGCCTGCATGGCCGTTCTTCATCGCATCCGGTTTGATCATTGTAAATGTCCTGTTGCTCATTGTTATTGCTTTTGGGCCGCAAAAATAGGGAAAGAGTGAGTGAGTTGCTAATTCCTGATTGCCAATTTATGGTTAGAATTATAATGAATATTCTACGTTAGCGACTGCCGGCTATCGACACCCGCCTCCCGACTATTATCCCGCCTATTCCCTTATCTTCGCAACCGCTTTTATGAAACCCATCCAGGATATATTTCCACTTTTGCCACAACCGCGCAAGACGATTATTACGATGCATCAGAAACCCGACGCCGATGCCATGGGTGCTTCGCTGGGCCTGGCGCGTTTTTTAAAACAGCTTGGTCACCAGGTGACCGTGATTTCGCCAACCAACTGGGCCAAATGGCTCAATTGGATGCCGGGTTGCGAGGAAGTGATCGACTATGAAGCCAGTAAAGCTAAAGCGGAGTTAGCGTTGGACGAAGCCGACTGGTTATTTTGTCTCGACTTCAACATTTTTCATCGCACAAGACATCTTGCAGGAAAGCTCCAGGAAGCAAAATGTGTAAAAATTCTGATTGACCATCACCGCGAACCCGATTCACTTTCTTTCGATTATGGTATCAGCGATACTTCGAAAAGTTCAACCTGCGAAATGGTTTATGACCTGATCGTTGCATCGGGTCATGGCGACAGGATCGATGAAGGCATAGGGGAGTGTATCTACGCGGGTGTTGTGTCTGATACCGGTTCCTTTCGCTTTCCTTCTGCACATGCGGGTGTACACCTGCTGGTCGCGGATCTTAAATCCAAAGGGCTGGAACATTCTAAGGTACATGAGAACCTGTTTGATAATTTCCTGGAAAACAAGCTCAGGTTTACAGGGCATGTACTCCTGCATCGCATGGAAGTGCTGTATGAATACAATACCGCGCTGGTAGCAATACCTAAAAATGACCTGCTTAAATATTATATAAAAACGGGGGATACTGAAGGCCTGGTCAATTTCCCACAATCCATTCAGGGCATAAAATTGGTGGGACTGGTAATAGACCGCGACGAGGAAAGAAAATGGAGTTTCCGGAGCAAGGGTGATTTTGACTGTAATGCCTTTGCACGAAAATATTTTGAGGGTGGGGGACATTTCAATGCCTCGGGTGGCCGTAGTATGGATTCACTGGAAGTTACCGTGCAGAAATTTAAAGAAGCTGTCAAAGCAAATAAGACTTTATTACAATAAACACATAAAATGAAACCAATCTTTGTTTCCATTGTACTGATCGCAAGCATGGCCCTGGTAAGTTCATGTAACAATATAAATTACCAGAAAACAAAAAGCGGGATGCTGTACAAGATCATCTCGTCAAACGCCAAGGACTCTACTGTCAAAGAAGGGGAATACCTGAAACTTCATTTCACCCAAAAACTGAATGACTCGGTACTCCAAACGAGTTTTGGCAAAATGCCTGCTTACGTAAAAGTGTCCGCAGGACCCAACGAGGCTTACAACCCCGGTGAGATCTTTCACCTGTTAAGAAAAGGTGACAGCGTGGTTACCGTGGTACTGATCGATTCGCTGATTAAAAAAGGTATCATGCCTGAAGTGCCACCTTTCATGAAGAGAAGCGACAGGTTGACAACTTCATTCAAGGTAATAGATATTATAGAAAACGATAGTCTCTACCAGGTTGATATGACTGCGGAATCGGAGAGGGATCGCCCTCGTATGTTGAAAGAACAGGAAGAGCAGGCGGCTAAGATGCGTAAGGAGATGCAGGAGATGAGAGACAAAGAAGACATAGAGATGGAAAAGTCAGGTGAAGCGGCTAAAGGCATTCAGCAAATGGAAGATTACCTGAAGAAAAATAATATAGACGCGCAAAAAACCGGGAAAGGCACTTTTGTCCAGATCCTTCAGCAGGGCACAGGTCCGCAAGCGGATTCCGGAAAATATGTAACCGTTAAATACGCAGGCAGGTTTCTTGAAACCGACAGTCTTTTCCAGGAAAGTTCTTTTACTTTCCAGCTGGGCCAGGGCAGGGTTATCAATGGCTGGGACGAAGGTATGAGGTTGTTTAAAGAGGGTGGCAAAGGCACATTGTATATCCCCGGATTCAGGGCTTATGGCAAGAATCCACCGCAGGGTTCTCCATTCAAACCATTTGAAGCTTTGAAATTCGATATCGAATTGCTGAAAGTTTCAGATACGCCAACGACAGATTCAAGATAAACACGCTTTAAGAAATTGATACAACTCAATCCTGGATTGATTGTGATATGAAAATAAAGTTGCAACTTTGTGCCGCCTTTGAAAAAAGGCGGCTTTTTTGTGGACAGTGTATGAGGCCCCGTTTTTAGTCCAAGATCCATAAGAGTAAGCACTATGAAAACCGTCAAAATTTGACATTTACCGTACTACAATACCTGTCCAATCCTTTGAATTACTGAAGAACCCCCATTAAGGCATGATTAAAACGTCTTGGTGAAAGAGAGAGAAAGCATCTACATCCTGTAGGTGCTTTTGTTTTTTGTGTGACTACTTAACCTCGTTCATCGCAACTACCAGCTTAACCGCCTGCACGGCTTCCTTTACATCATGAACTCTTAAGATCGATGCGCCGTTCATAAGGCCAACTGTATTTAAAACAGTAGTTCCGTTGAGCGCCTGATCGGAAGTGACGTTCAGCGTTTTGCAAATTGTCGATTTTCGGGAAATACCTACCAGTAGTGGACAATTCAACATTTTAAAAAGGTTGAGGTTTCGCAGGAGTTCAAAATTGTGCATAGTGGTTTTCCCAAAACCAAACCCGGGATCGATGATGATATCATTGACACCCGCCATCCTGAGCTCATCGGTTTTGGAAATAAAAAAGTCCAGCACCTCGCGTGTTACATTTTCATAGTGTGGCGCCTGTTGCATATTTCCCGGCACACCCTGCATATGCATGAGCACGTATGGCACTTTCAGGCTGGCGGCCGTGGCAATCATGCCTGCATCTATGCTGCCAGCACTGATATCATTGATGATGGAAGCTCCTGCCTCAACAGCCTTCCTCGCCACACCTGCGTAGTAGGTATCAATCGAAATAACAACATCCTTGAATCTTCCGGTTATTGCCTCAATGGCAGGGATCACTCTTTCCAACTCTTCCTTTTCATTCACCGGTTCGCTGCCAGGTCTTGTGCTCTGTCCACCGATATCAAGGATAGCGGCACCATCACTAATCATTCCTTCCGCCATATTCACTATTCCATCGATGCTCTGTTTCCTGCTGGGCTCATAAAACGAGTCGGGTGTAACATTGATGATCCCCATTACCAACGGCTTATCAACAACCAGCAGGCGGCCTTTACAATTGAGCGTAAACATTAGGCTTTGTTTCTTTATTTTTGAAGCTAAGGTAAGAACAAGCGCATTTATGATCAGTATGACTGAACCGGCTAACATGACGAACACCAATTTAGAATACGATAGTGTGATCGCTTCCTGTAAGGAGATATTCCTGAAAAAAGCAAAGGACTATGGAACCGCCTGGAGAGTCCTGCGAACCATCTCCATCGTCGACCAGATATTCATCAAAGCACAGCGGATCCGCACCATCCAGGAAAAAAAACAACAAAGGGTAGCTGAAGATATCTCCGCCGAATTCCGCGGCATCATCAACTACGCGATCATTGGACTCATCCAGCTAAGCCTGCCCAAAGACACCCCGGAGGAACTTGAACTCGACAGGGTTTCATCCCTGTACGACCATCATATAAAAGTGAGTAAGGAACTGATGGAAAACAAAAATCATGACTATGGCGAAGCCTGGCGTAGCATGAGCCAGGAAAGTTTTGTAGACCTGATCCTCATGAAACTGCAGCGCATTCGCCAGATCCTGCTCAATGAAGGGAAGACCCTTGCCAGTGAGGGGATTGATGCGAATTATCATGATATCATAAACTACAGTGTGTTTGCGTTGATACTGGATACTAGATACTAGATACTGGATACTAGATACTGGATACTAGATACTAGATACTGGATACTGGATGTTTCTGGCTCCCCTCTCCCTGGGAGAGGGGTTGGGGGTGAGGCCGGTACTGGATACTGGATGCTGGATACTAGATACTGGATGCTGGATACTGGATAAACTAATTTTATGAATGTCTTACTGACTATTTCCCGCGTTGTGGTGGGCCTGCTTTTTATCTTTTCCGGGCTGGTAAAGGCTAATGACCCGCATGGATTGAGCTATAAAATGCAGGAGTTCTTCGAGATCTGGCATCTGACACAGTTAAACCCCATATCGCTGGCCTCGTCGATACTGATGAACGCCTTTGAGATCATCGCCGGATTTGCCCTGCTGATCGGCTGGCGGATCAGGCTCTTCAGCTGGCTACTCCTGCTTCTGATCCTGTTTTTTACTTTTCTTACCGGTTATACTTATGTTACGGGTAAGCCTACTAACTGCGGCTGTTTTGGCGACTGCCTGCCGATCAGTTCCAAAACTTCTTTCCTCAAAGATGTTGCGCTCACCATATTGATCGGTTTTATCTTCTGGCAGCGCCATCGGATCAAACCTGTTTTTACTGGAAAAATAAGCGCCCTACTGATGGGGATCGTAACGGTGTTCAGTTTCGGTATTCAATGGTATGCGCTTACATACCTTCCTGTTGTTGACTGTTTGCCTTACAAAAAAGGAAATAACATTTCAGAAAAAATGAAGATCCCCCCAGGGGCATTACCCGACAGCTTCGCGATCCGCTTCGTTTATGAGAAAGGGGGACAACAATTTGAATTCGCTCCTGCAGAGTTACCCGCAGATCTGGACAATTATAATTATGTAAGTCGCACCGATAAACTGATCCGCAAAGGCAACGCAGAACCAGCGATCAAAGGATTTGCGCTGACCGGCATCACAGATGAAGATTCGACTTCCATAGTATTATCAGACCCTTATGCGGTGATCGTGTTTTGTGAAAACTTCGACAAGCCTTTTTCCGAATGGCAGGATGAGCTTGGAGAAATTTATAAAGCTGCAACCGCAAAGAATATTCCTGTGTATGCAGTCACCAGCAGGAGAGAGGAGGCGATAAGCCATTTCGCATCCACAGCTTTTGCCGGCATACCAGTATTCGTTTGTGACTACACTGCTATACGCACTGCAGCGCGCACCAATCCCTGCTTTTATTTATTGAAAGAAGGCACCATTATCGAGAAGGAGGGCCACAAACGGGCAGGTATAATTGAAGATCGCATCAACGCACTGCCAGCGCAGGCAAAAACAATACCTCCACCGCAGCAGGATACTATTCAACCTGACACTCTAAACCCATAATCCGGCATGCTTAGATACATTGCCAAAAAAGTATTTTACGGTATTCTTGTACTTGCCGGTGTGATCGTGCTGGTGTTTATGTTGTTCCAGGGCTTTGGTGATCCTACCCGGCTGATCATGGGTCAAACAGGCGACTCCGCTACCCAGGCAAATATCAGGAAGGAACTTTATCTCGATCAGTCCAAATGGAAACAATTTGTTTATTATCTCAACGATGTTTCGCCGATATGTGTACATAGCAGAACGGAAATTGAATCGCGACCGCTCAAAGGCATTTTTATTGGCGGCGACACAAAGATTGGAATCAAAGTTCCATACTTACGCAAATCCTATCAAAGCCGGCGCGATGTGGGTACCATCCTCATGCAGGCGCTGCCAGGCACGCTGATCCTGGCCATTGCCGCAATGGTTATAGCGGTGGTACTGGGAATACCACTCGGTGTGATTGCCGCAGTGAAACAAAATACCTGGGTGGATACCTCTGCCATTTTTTCAAGCATTGTCGGCATCTCTGCACCTTCATTCTTCATGGGCATCATCATAGCGTATGTGTTTGGATTTGTGCTCAGCGACTGGACGGGCCTGCATATCTCCGGAAGCTGGTTTGATATTGACGAGGTAACGGGACAAAAAAAACTATCCCTGCAAAACCTGATCCTTCCTGCCGTGACGCTGGGGATACGTCCGCTGGCTATTATCACGCAACTCACGCGGAGCGCCATGCTGGATACACTTGACCAGGATTATATCCGGACTGCGTATGCAAAAGGTCTCAGCAAACGAAGAGTGATCTGGAAACATGGTTTACGCAACGCATTGAATCCTGTTATCACCGCCATCACCGGCTGGTTTGCCGAATTGTTGGCGGGCGCTTTTTTTGTGGAATACATTTTTGGCTGGCAGGGCATTGGCAAGGTAACGGTCGATGCGTTGGAAAAACTGGATTACCCTGTTGTAATGGGCTCCGTGCTGATATCGGCTACCTTTTTTATTCTAATCAATATACTAGCGGATATCCTGTACGGGGTAGTAGACCCTCGTGTCCGCATTCAATAATTTCAGCATGAAAAAAGCTTTAGTTATTTCAGGCATAGCACTTGTATCCTGTACAGGCAATATGAATACATCCAAAACATTTGAGGAAACATTATTCAAGGCCGAGGATCACACGGGTGAGAATCTTTTTTCAAATAATATCGAGGGGCCGGCGGTTGATAAAAACGGCAACCTCTTCGTGGTTAATTTTCAAAAAGACGGAACCATAGGGCTTGTTAAGCCAGACGGCGAGGTTGAATTATTTGCCACCCTGCCTGAGGGCAGTACGGGCAACAGTATCCAGTTCAATGCCGCGGGAAATATGCTGGTGGCAGACTTTACCGGCCATAATGTACTGGAAGTAAACACCAGCACAAAGGAAGTCAGTGTTTATTGTCACGATGACCGTTTCAACCAGCCCAATGATATCTGCATCAACAAAAATGGTGTTGTTTTCGCCAGTGACCCGGACTGGAAAAATGACAAAGGACAACTATGGAAGATCGGAACTGACAAGCAGGCGGTATTGTTAAAAGCGGAAATGGGCACCACCAACGGTATCTGTTTAAGCCCTGACGAAAAAACTTTATACCTCAACGAAAGCACCGATAAAAAGGTCTGGGCTTTTGATGTAGACCCCGACGGTAATATTTCAAACCAGCGACTATTCACGTCGTTTGAAGATCACGGGCTCGACGGTATGAAAACTGACGCCGGTGGCAACCTGTACATCACCCGTTATGGTAAAGGCACGGTTGCCATTTTTTCTCCGCAGGGGAAATTAATCACCGAAGTAGAACTGAAGGGGAAAAATGTAAGCAACCTGGTTTTTGGTGGTAAGGACCTGAAAACCTGTTTTGTGACCTTACAGGACAGAAAAGGAATGGAGAAATTTCGAACTGATACGCCGGGAAGGCCGCTGCATTAGGTTTTAAGTCAAAAAAAAATTACTCCAAACGGATAAACCGATTTAGCCTCTTAACTCCCTGAAAAACTAAAAATGGGGTACACTTTTTGCATACAAAAAGCGGGTTAGTGGAGTATTTTCAACACGCTCAAATAGCGTATTTTCCCTCAACATTGGTGCTTGTCTGGATCGTAACTTTAAATGGCAGGCAAGGTGTCTCCTCCACGTACCCATGAATAAAACCATTTGTTGTAAACCAATAAACCTTTATTTATGGAAAACGTCACAGTCTTACTCGCCAAAAAGCAATCTCATTTCAACAAGATTTCTCCCAACTGTACGATCAGTGACGCACTGTGCAGGATGAGTTGCCAGAATACCGACTACCTGATCGTGATGGACGACGATGAAAGATACCTGGGGCTGCTTACCGAGCATGATATCGCCACTAAGACAATTTTCAACAATCGCTCGATCACGCTCACCAAGGTAAACCAACTGATGAATACACGTTTTCCTGCTGCTGACGCGACAGATACAGTGGAAGATTGCATGCGACTAATGAAAAGATTTAATGTGCGCTATGTACCGGTATTCCAGGATCACAATTTCCTGGGAGTGGTTTCATCCGATGATATCATCCAGGAAGCCGTCAATCACCGGTTAAAAATATTTGATGTAGAAGATAAGAACCTGGTGTATTCTTATTGAATCACCACTTCACGAATGACTTTTTGTCCCAGGGCCTCATTTACCCGTTGAATGATTTTTTCTTTCTGGTAAATGAGTTCCTGTTTTAAGGGGGCTACACTTGTTGTAATAAATAACTTGTCCCCGAATATCTGCAGTTTATCAGTATAACGCGCAATGGTTTTTCCCATGATCTGTTCCCACACATCCTCGATCTGCATCGCCTGGATATCTCCCTTAATACGACTCTGGTTTAAGAAATGCTGGATAGCCGAGCCGATTGAATATTCACCCATGGCTCAAAGGTATTCATTGGAGTTGAGAAAATATAGACATGCCAGCATTTCCAAAGACGGCAAAAACAAAATTATTATAACATTATTGACTGGTACTGCACGCCGATTGCATCGAGGTGGGTCTTCAGACGCTGTTCATTGGTATCGGTAATAAAAACCTGGCCTTCGCAGTCTACACAAACCCGTTGCAACAGGTTGCCGATGCGGTCCTCATCCAGTTTCTCAAAGACATCATCCAGTAAAAGAAGCGGAGCGAATCCTTTTTCTTTTTTCAACACTTCCATTTCCGCCAGCTTTAGTGCGAATAATAAACTCTTACGCTGACCCTGCGACGCAATACTTCGAAAGGGCTGACCAGCAAGGTTGATCTCTATATTGTCGCGGTGCACACCCGCCGTAGTACGCTGCGCAAGGCAATCCCGCTGACGCGATGAGGCTAACAGTTCGGTGAATTGTGTTTGCAGCAATTCACTTTCATACAACAGGCTTATATCTTCCTGTTGCCTGGCGATATCAAAGTAAAGATGTTTAACCATGGGAAGAAAAGAGATCAAAAACTCTTTTCGCTTATTGAAGATATATTCCCCAGGCACGGTAAGTTGATCGTCCAGCACATCCAGCAGGCTCATATTCCGATTGCCGGACTCGGCAAATGCTTTCAGCAACGCATTTCGCTGCTGCAGGACTTTGGTATAACTGATCAACTGCCGGAGATAGTCTTCATCGAGTTGCGAGAGCATGGCATCCAGGAATTTCCGCCTTTCCTCGCTGCCTCCCGTGATAAGCTGCGCATCGTCGGGGGCGATCACTACACAGGGGTAGCGGCCTATATGTTGTGAAAACTTATCATACGGCTGCTCATCCACCGAAAATTCCTTTTTCCCGGATTCCCGCAGGATACAAACCGTTTTTTCCGGTTTACCATTCAGGTTAAAATGGCCTTCGATTCGAAAACCAGTGCGACCCTGCTGAACACTATTGGCATCGACGCGGGAAAAATAGCTTTTTGTAAAACACAGATAATGAATGGCGTCAAGCAGGTTGGTTTTGCCCACCCCGTTATTGCCGCAAATACCCACGATCCGCTCCGAAAAAGGGAAAACCCGGTTGGTATAATTCTTAAACTGGAATATCGATATCGACTCTAGGTAAAGCATTCAGTTCTGCAAGATAAGTTGCGGGAAAATAGGGTTAAAAAGTTTAAAATGCGGGATTTCAAATCCTTGCAACTTTCCCTTATTTTTGCACCTCAAATTTTTTACCCATTGGCTACCAAATTTTCCAAAGAAACTTACTTGTATTGGTACGAGTTGATGCAGCTGATCCGGCAGTTTGAATTGATGGCGGAGGAGAAGTATAAAATGGAAGGCAAGATCCGCGGCTTTTTCCATGCCTATATCGGCCAGGAAGCGATTGCCGCAGGTTGTATGACCGCCACCAAACCCGAGGACCTGTTCATCACGGCATACCGAGATCACGGGCTGGCTATTGCCAAAGGCGTTACTGTGGACAGCTGCATGGCAGAGTTGTACGGCAAGGCTACCGGTTGTGCCAAAGGCAAAGGTGGTAGTATGCACTTCTTCGGGAAAAAGGAAAACTTTTACGGCGGCCATGGCATCGTGGGCGCACAGATCGGCACCGGTGCAGGCCTCGCATTTGCAGAAAACTACCGCGGTACTGATAATGTGGTGCTTTGCTTTTTCGGCGATGGCGCTGCAAGACAGGGTATCCTGCATGAAACCTTCAACCTGGCTATGCTGTGGAAGCTGCCGGTAATTTTTATTTGTGAAAACAACAACTACGCCATGGGTACTTCGGTAGAACGTACTTCAAACGTGGTGGATATCTATAAACTGGCCGATGGTTATGAAATGCCCGCCGATGTGATCGATGGCATGAAACCTGAAACGGTTCACGAAGGCGTGGCCCGCGCAGTGAAAAGAGCCCGGGAAAAAGGCGGCCCAACATTACTGGAAATAAAAACATACCGCTATAAAGGTCACTCGATCAGTGATCCTCAGAAATACCGCACCAAGGAAGAAGTAGATGAGTATAAGTCGAAAGACCCCATCCAGGTGGTGCGTAAAAATATCCTCGATAATAAAATGGCCACTGAAGAAGAACTGGCCGTCATTGACAAAAGAATAGACGACACCGTGGCCAACTCTGTAAAATTTGCAGAAGAAAGTCCATGGCCCGACGACGACGAGGTGTTGAAGGACATTTATGTTGACCAGAACTATCCCTTTATAATTGACTAAAGCTGCTAAGCACTCACTAAAGATTGCAGCACAAATAAAAATCTAAAACAAGCACATCAATAATTATGGCAGAAAAGAAAAATGTGACGGAAACTCAGCCAGCTGAGGACGTGGTCGTGAAAGCAAAAGATTTTTGGAGCCGTTACAGCAAGATCATCCTCGGTGTAGGCACGGCGCTTATCCTGCTGGTAGGCGGTTTTTTTGTTTATAAAAACCTGATTCAAAAACCTAAGGAAGAAAAAGCTGCCGATGCGATGTTCAAGGCAGAAGAATATTACCGTAAAGACTCCGTAAACCTTGCACTGAACGGTGATGGACAGAACCCCGGCTTCCTGCGGATCATCAGCCGCTATGGCGGTACCGATGCGGCCAACCTCGCTCATTTTTATGCCGGCAGCTGCTATATCAAACTTGATGACAATGCAAACGCGATAAAACATTTAAAAGATTTTAGCAGCGATGCCAAACAGATCCAGCAAAGAGCCTACAAACTCCTGGGTGACGCTTCTGCTGATCTCGGTAAAAACGCGGATGCCCTGAACTATTATAAAAAAGCCGGTCGCCATTTCGAGGAAGACCAGGCCAGTTCTGCAGAAGCGCTATTCCTGGCAGCATACCTTGCCGACCGCGTGATGAAAGATCAGAAAGAAGCAATCGCTTTGTATAAAGAACTAAAAGAAAAATTCCCAAGAACACAGCAGGGCTTTGAAGCCGACAACTACCTGGCACAATTGGGTGTTTACAATGTGAATTAATTTTATGGCTGATATTGCTAACAGCAAAGTACTACAGGTCGACACAGGCATTCTGAACATTCAGGATGCCTGTATCGTTTTGGTGAAAACTGAATGGAATGCGGCGATTGTAGGCGAACTGGAGAAAGGCGCCATTGCCAGCCTGCAAAAGCATGACGTAAAAAAGATCATCACGATCACGGTTCCGGGTGCAGTAGAGATCCCGTTTGCGATCCGAAGTTTTTGGGACGCCGAACCTGAGCAAAAACCGGATGCGTTTATCGCGCTGGGCTGCGTTGTACGTGGAGATACGCCGCATTTTGATTATGTATGCAAGTCCGTCACAGATGGAGTGTTGCAACTTAACCTTAGCCTGCCTGTGCCCGTTATCTTTGGTGTACTTACGGTCGACAACGAGGAACAGGCCCGCGAACGGATCGGCGGTAAACACGGCCATAAGGGCGACGAAGCTGCAATCACGGCGCTGAAGATGGTATCCCTTCAACGATCATTTAAAAAATAAGCAACCCAAGTACAAGCACCCCGAACATGAATGTTCAGATTTTTATTCCCTGCTTTGTAGACCAGCTATTCCCCGATACAGCCTTCAACATGATCAAGGTGCTGGAAAAAGCCGGTTGTACTGTTGACTATAATGATAACCAAACCTGCTGCGGACAACCTGCTTTCAATGCCGGGTTCTGGGATGAGTCGAAGTCTGTATGTACGAAGTTTTTAAAAGATTTCAGCGGAAGTGATTATGTAGTGGCCCCCAGCGCCAGCTGTGTTGGTTTTGTACGTAACTATTACAACAAACTTTTCGAAAATTCCTCACTGCATCATGAGGTGGCGGATATTGGAAAACGCATCTTTGAATTCTCGGAGTTCCTGGTAAAAATATTAAAGATCGAAAAATTTGGTGCAGAACTTCAGGGCAAAGCCACTTACCATGATAGCTGTGCCGGTTTGCGCGAATGCAGAATCAAAACAGAACCGCGCCGCCTGTTATCGCATGTAAAGGGGCTTGAAATAGTTGAAATGAATGATGTAGAAACCTGTTGTGGTTTTGGTGGCACTTTCGCGGTTAAGTTTGAAGCTATATCAATCGGAATGGGCGAACAAAAGGTTGAAAACGCCCTCGCCACCGGTGCTCAATATCTTATTTCCACCGATCTTTCCTGCCTGATGCACCTGCAGGGATATATCACACACAAGGAATACAACTTAAAAGCGATGCACCTCGCTGATGTATTGGCGACAGGTTGGTAATAGTGTATACCTCAAGTCAATGCAGTAGCAGAAGAACGCTTATTTTTGAGATCCCAAATTCTAGATATATGGCATATTGGCTGGCAAAATCAGAACCTTCCGTTTATAGCTATGATCAATTGGTAAAGGACAAACAAACTGTTTGGGACGGCGTACGCAACTATGCGGCTCGTCTTCATTTGCGTGGCATGAAGAAAGGTGATGAGGTTTTGTTTTACCATAGCAATGAAGGCACAGCCATTGTTGGTATCGCCAAAGTGGCCAAAGAAGCTTACCAGGACCCCAGCACCGACAATGATGCATGGGTTGCTGTTGATCTAAAAGCGCATAAAAAATTAAAGAAACCGGTTACCCTCGCCCAGGTAAAAGCCGACAAACGACTCGCCAATATGGCCCTCGTACGCCTCGGTCGCCTCTCCGTACAACCCGTTACCGATGCGGAGTGGAAGATCATTATGG
>JAEZRB010000166.1 GCA_023412975.1 Bacteroidota bacterium
TCCACCTTTGGATAAGTTGCCGGCTGATTTGCGTGAACAGGTTAAATGAGCTTATTCATCCGGGCAGGGTGAATTTAGTATGCAGCCTTTTTTCGACCTGCTCGCCCTGCATGAACTGGGTCATGCGTTTCATTTCCAGGCGGGACTCACGATGCAACGGAAATGGATGGGCGAACTTTTCAGTAATATCCTGTTGCATACATTCATAGCGGAAAAGGTTCCCGACCTGCTACCTGCTTTGGTGATATTCCCCCGCATGGTAGTGGCAGGTGGCACCGAGGGTTTTTTATATACAAGTCTTAAAGATCTCGAAGAAAAATATTTTGAAATAGGCTCAAAACATCCCCGCAACTATGGCTGGTACCAGAGCCGCTGGCATGTGGCGGCTGCTGAAATTTATGATGCCGGAGGGCCAAAGGTTCTGCAAAGACTATGGGCTGCACTTAAAGCAAAACCTGAAGTAATGGATGATAAAGCGCTCGGCAATTATCTCAGGACTGTTGATACGACACTTGCGAATGTGATGCTTCAATGGGACAAATAGATTAGTATCGAGAGAAAAGTTCATAGTGATAGCGTTGAGGTAAAAATACGCTGGTTCAAAATTTATGGACACGAAGGGCACGAAGACGTACACGGAGGACACGGAGCAACTGGCGAAATCTCGCTGTGCTCGCAGTGTTCGCCGTGGTTAGCTAATCTTTTTGAGAACGAAGGATGCACGTTGACGCGAAAGGTTTAGAATATACTTGTGTTCTTAAAAATTCCATCCCAGGCTCATCAGCGGCATCCTGTCTTCTTTCGAAGCGGCATAACTGATAGTGAGCACAGCACGGTTAAATGGTGCAAACCAAATCCCGCCGCCGTAGCCCTTTGCCCATTTGTCGTTATCGTCATTATCAGCCCAAACTCTGCCTACGTCAAAAAACGCATGCATGCCAAATGATCCGGGAAACAGGTAAGTCTTAAAGCTGGAAATGCGCCAGCGTAACTCCATATTATTATAAAGTTTAGTCTTCCCTGCAAACCGGTATTTGCGGTAACCGCGCAGGTGGTCATCATTGCCAAGGTATTGCGCCTGGTGTATTTCAAAGTCGCCGAAATTATGACCGCCACCGATACGGTTGGCGAAAACCAGCACTTTTTTAATCAACGGGATATAAAAACTGAAATCCGAATTTACCTGTGTTACGTCATAGCTGGCGGCATTCAGACCAGAGAAATGTCTAACTGCTGTTTGCCAGTAAATTCCACTTCCCGTTAGAGATTTATTGTCACGTGTATCGGCTGTCAGGGTAAAGCGACCGCCGGCATAAAGTTGTTTTGAAAAAGCACGGGTAGGATCGAGGCCTGGAGGAATTTCCTGCCCGATAAAACGTTTACGATTATAAGACTCTGTAGAGTCCATTTTAAAGAACTGGAAGCTGGGGCCGATGGTCATGAATACTTTATCGGAAAAATTTCTGCGTAGTTCAATCGCGAAATCTCCGAGGTTATATCTTGTCCGGTAATACCTGAATTTACCTGGTTTAGATTTATCATATACGGTAGAAGGACCGTAACCAAAAAAATTGGGGACATGCGGGGATTTGACATCGGCTTCTATCAACAGGTCGGTTTTACTGCCGATTACACTTATAAACTCTGCATTGTAACGAATGTTGAAAGCACGGGTGGCCAATGCATGGTTAAGCGTAATTGAGTGACTGTTTTTATAGGGTGTTTTTCGAAATCCGTGATGAATGATTTTCATCCATCCACCCAGGAAAACACCATCGTCAGGATTATATCCAACCGAGATAAAGGGAATGACTTTGTTATATTGGTAGTACAGTGGGTCGAAATGATTGGCTATACTGTCATGCCTTAACTTTTGTTTGAACTTTCCACTAAAGCTATTATTACCGTCCCGATCGTCATACACGATCGCACCTTCCGAACTGGCATTGTTCTCAAAATGGTCTTCACCTTTTCCGCCAATCATGCGGATCTTGATCTTATCATTGTTGCCATTGACAACAAACCTGTCCTTACCACCAAAGCCATATATCCTGATCTCTTTAGTGTCCTGGGCATTGAACTTCCTATGAAATACGGTGTCATTTGTTCCCATATCAGAAATCAGCAGGTTGACCGAGCCGTCATCATGCCGTGTCACATTGATTAACTCATCTTTATCACTGGCAGTGATGTCAACGATCTCGGCGAGAAACCGGTAATATTCCATCACGTCGGCCGCAAGATAT
This sequence comes from Bacteroidota bacterium, assembly GCA_023412975.1. GTDB lineage: Bacteria > Bacteroidota > Bacteroidia > Chitinophagales > Chitinophagaceae > Terrimonas_B. The sequence goes on from JAEZRB010000166.1 coordinate 2,247, forward strand.
TTGCGTCTTTCCTTAAGCGTGCTCACTATTTCTGGTCCCGAGATATCCCTGATCTCTGCTGGTTGTTCCTTTAAGGCATTTTCGATTACGGTGTCGACCATCCTGGAAAGGAAGACTGAAGTGATATTTTGCCAATCCTGTTCGGTAAGCTGGTTCAGGAAAAAACGGTCAAAGTTTCGGGCGGCAAAATTGAAACGTTTTATGTTTTTGGTTTTGGATTTTAATCCTTCCAGCTGGGGCACCAGCCAGGGCCATTGCACGATATGCGGGATCACGCCTTCGTTAGTATAAAATGCCTGGTCCCGGTCTTTTGGGATTGGGTAAAATTGTTTCCCTTTCTTATGGTCAATAGCACCCCATTCCCATTGTCCTTCATGCCGGTCGAAGTCCATCACAAACATGTCCAGTATGCGTGCCCGCAGCACGGCTTCCTGGTCTACGGTGTTGGAATTGTCTTCTATTAATTTTTCTACCACGTCCTCGGTATCATAGTCTTTTTTAACTGAATCGGGAATTTTTTCCTCCAAATAAGCCAGCAGGTTACCAAAATCCTTACGATGTTCGCCGAGGGCGGGGTCATCGGGTATATAAACTATATGTGATTTGAGATAGGGAACGTCGACCGCTTCGGCCAGTATGGGCATTGACAGGGCTGAATAAGGATAGGAAGCCGATATTCCATCAGAAACCAGGTCTTTAGCCGCCTCGCTTTCAATGTCGCCGGGTAAGGTCTTGCTTGTTATAAATTTTCGTATCGACCGGAAATTATATTCCTTACCGCTTGCATCCTCCAACCTTAAAGAGCGTGTTTGCTTGCCCCCGCCACGTTTTACCGGCTGCAATCCTTCAGCTTTCATATTGATCACTGGCACCCGTATCGGTGTTGTCCATTCCCGCCGGTAGTTGGCGCCCATCCAGAAGGTTCTTGATTTACTGATCCGAAACTCCTTTGAAGCCGGGGCTGTGATGGAGTCGCGGACCGGCTGGGCAAGGCTATCATTTGAAAAAAATAAGAGAAATGAAATACAAAAAAAGAAAAATCGCATGTCTTGTTTTTCTTCAGATAAATCAAATGTCGTGCTAACAATAAAGGGGTAACTAAGTCCACACGCTCCTGGATATAATTCGCGGGGTGGCTTAATTGATTTTTTCATAAGCCTATATCCCTAATTTAGCATGTACCTTGCATTGTTTACCTGTCACCAAATAGCTATGTATGCCCCCTGCAGGAAATACGCGTACCTTTTTACCTGTCATTTTCTTAATCACATGGTTTTCCTCTTTTGGGCAGGTGGACACCGCGACCAAAAAATCTATCGACAGCATTATTTTGCGTCAGCGGGGGATAATCGGAAAGCTCGCCCAAAATCTATTGGTGGATACCGCCGGGGAGGACCAGGGTTTGTTACGAAATGACCGCCCCTTCCAGAGATATAAAGGTCGAATAATTCGGGATATTAAAATTGAAGCGCATGAATTTGATATTATTGATTCGTCAAGGGGCATCAATAACAAACTAAAGCGCCTTTCCAATCACCTGCATCGCAAAACCCGGGATTTTGTCTTTAGAAACCACCTGTTTTTCTCCCGCGACCAGCAATTATCCCCTTATATCATGGGTGACAACGAAAGACACCTTCGCGACCTGCCCTTTGTTCGTGATGCCAGGATACGTGTGGTGCCGGTCGCAGGTACCGACTCCGTGGATATTGTTGTGGTAACCTATGATGTATTGTCGATTGGCGGCAGTTTTAGGATGCACAATACGGAAACTGTTTCGGCCAGTATCAAAGAAGATAACATTATGGGTTATGGCGACGAAGTAAGCGTGCAGGGGCTTTTTGACGCTTCTAGAGCCGAGCAGTTTGGTTATGGCTTTGATTTCACCAAGCGTAATATTATGGGCAGCTTTGTGACGGTTTCGGCGGGATTCACCAATTTTTCCAAAACAATCCATCCGGGAAAACGTGAGGAAAGGCTTAGTTATCTTCGGCTCGCCCGCCCCCTGGTCAACCGGTTTATGAAATGGACCTATGGTGGTGAAGTGGAGTTTAGGAAGACGCAAAATTTCTACAGCACAGATTCCTTATATTTTCAGGACTACCAGTATAAATTTGACATCATCGATACCTGGGCTTCATGGAATATGGATGCTGATAAACCTGATGGAAATGGTAATGGCGCCGGACTACGTTTGAGACGCCTGCTTGGTTTGCGATGGGTGCAGCAAAAATTTGACTACCGACCTTTAAAATTTGAGCAGGAATACGACTACCGTTATGCGGATCTACAGGCGGTTTTGGGATCGTTTAGTTTTTTTAGGCAAAACTTTTACAAGACCCAGTACATTTATGGTTTTGGTAGAAATGAGGACGTGCCAGAGGGCATGGAAGGATCTGCGACGCTTGGATGGACACGAAAACAGCAAAGAGAGCGACCTTATGTGGGTTTGAGTTTCCAGCATTATTTTTTTACAAAATCGCAACAATATTTTGACTATAGTATAAAGGCAGGAACCTATTTGCATCAGGGAAAACTGGAAGACATTGATCTTTTGGCGCGGGTAGACTATTTCAGTCACCTTCACAACATGAATAAAAGATGGAAGCAGCGTTATTTTCTCGGGGCCAGCATTACCAGGCAGATGAAAAGCTTGCTTGGTGAGCCGGTCCGAATCGAAAGCCAATATGGGCTGGAGGAGTTGAGAAATAACTTTGCTTCGGGTAATTTCAGGGCAACGGCGAAAGCCGAATCGGTTTTCTTTAGTCCATGGACCGTTTTATTTTTCCGGTTTGCACCTTTTGTATTTACCAATGCGACTTATATCAATTTAAAAGTCAACCAGGAATCGGTGCCCAAATTATATGCATCCATTGGAGGTGGCGTCCGGATCAGGAACGAAAGCCTGATATTTGGCACAACGGAATTCCGGGGCATGTATTTTCCGCGCAAGAATTTCCGAAATGAGAGTTGGCGGTTTGAAGTCAATACAAATATCCGCTTTAAATACAACAGCAATTTTATCAGGCGGCCGGAGTTCGTTCCTGTCAATTAACATCATCCCTTTAACCATCAAAGCCTTTTGATTTTGCGTATCTTGATGTAAAATCATGTCATGAAGAATGTCATTGTAACGGGTGCGGCAGGGAACCTTGGACAGGCCGTTGTCAAAAAATTTTTGCATGAAGGATATAAGGTGGTCGGTACAGTCCATCGCGAAACACCAGTGACTGAAAAAAATGCCCACTATGAACAGATTGTCATCGATCTTAGCGATGAGGTTAAAGTAAACGACTTCATTAATTCGATAATAAAAAAACTGGATTCTATCGATGCCGCTGTACTTACGGTTGGTGGTTTTGCCATGGGAACCCTGGAAACTACTTCTTCGGCCGATTTGACCAAACAATACAAACTCAATTTTGAAACCGCCTACCATATCGCCCGTCCGGTATTTCTCAAAATGATGGAACAGGGTTCTGGTCGAATATTCTTCATCGGTTCCCGTCCGGGGCTTGAAGTAAAGTCGGGCAAATCCATGGTTGCTTACAGTCTTGCCAAATCGCTTCTTTTCCGGTTGGCGGAATTGATGAATGAAGAAGCCGGAAAAAGCGATGTGGTGGTTAGTGTTGTCGTTCCGTCTACCATCGACACATCCGATAACCGGCAGTCGATGCCCAAGGCTGATTTCAGTAAATGGGTCACACCGGAAGAGATTGCCGGAGTCATTCATTTTTATTGCAGCGGGGAAGGGCAGGCGTTGAGAGAGCCGGTTTTAAAGATTTACGGCCGGGGTTGATGCAGCCGGGACTTCCATTCCCGCTCAGGAAACCCGGTCACCTGCTAAAGAGGGGTTCTGTTTTACGCAGATGTCATCCCGGTTGGCGGATAAGCGGGTTAATTTCATGCCTCAATTTTCCCGGTGATTAATTTTTACGATAAGATTGTGGCCGATCCTGTGTTCCATCGCCAG
>JAEZRB010000230.1 GCA_023412975.1 Bacteroidota bacterium
ACCACCAGTTCAGGCAGGCTTCCATCAAACTCCTTTTCCACCTTGATATGCCGGAGATCAAGCCTGTCCTGTGCCTGAGCCAAAGCTTCATCCAGTATAAGATTTATATTGGAAGGCTCGAACCGGAGTTGTTCAATACGCGTTGCACTTAGCAGGTCAGAAACCAATTGATTGATCCGGCTCACATTCCGGTCGATCATGGACAGAAGCATACCCGCCTCCTCGTTATCACTGTTGATCTCCTTCAGCTGCTCCGACGCCAGGGATATATTTGTAAGCGGGTTGCGCACCTCGTGCGCCATGGTGCGGGCGATGCGCCCGGTCGCTGCAAACTTTTCAATACTTCGGAGTTCGCTCAACTCTGTATTTGCTCTATTCAACTCGTTGATGCGGCCCTCGAGTTCCATCCGATAGATACGGGACTTACTGTCGGCCTCTTCCCTGGCCCTGTTTTCCTTATTGTATGTGATCAGGGAATAAAATATCGTGACGAGTGTGATGACGAGTGAAATGATAGCCATAATAGCCATGGTCTGGAAAAAACCTTTCAACTTCATATTCCGCACATTCATCAGGGTCTCCTCTTTTTCTCCTAGCGAAGTGATGATAGTCCTGATTTTCTGCATGACCAGGTTTGTGGAATCATAGGTTTTAAGAAGGCTGTCGCTAATCATAAAACCATCTTGTTGAAAACGGGTGAGAAATGCGGCAAGTTGTTGAAGTTTCACCTCACTGAGTTCACGCAGAGAATCTACCTTCAGCTGGTATTCTCTTTCACCCGCTGTAAGGCGGTTCAGCTCATTTAATAAATAAGGGACCTGTTTAGAACCGGAATTATAAGGTTTCAGATCAGCAGGGTCTCGCGTAATAAAATATCCCCTGATGCCTGTTTCGGCATCCGTTATCTGACCTTTAATAGTTTCCAGGTTATGTATGATCGAATTTGAATGCGATACCGATTTCGCATCCGCTTCCAGTTTATTTATAACAAAAAAGATCAGGAAATAGGTAATAAGCAGCAGCAGGAATGCTATAGCATAACCCCACCTGTTCTTTATGATGACTGGAATGGGCATCGGCAAAAGTTCTGAAAAGAACTTGTAATTTAAAGCTATATTTTCTTAGTCAGCGATCCCGGATTAATAATAATAGCCTGGATGAAGAGCAGGGCTGCAGTAATGAGGAAAATATGAACAAAAATGCCGGCTTTCAGTACAAAGCAAGAGACTATCCATGCCACCGCTAACAAAGCCGCTATAATAAATAAAGCCAGTTTCATAAAATGCGTTTTATCCCTATATAGAAAAAATGATGCCAGCCGTCAGGTCATTTTCACGTGTTTTGAGTTAGTATTTTTTCGGCTTAAACGATGTAAATATGGCGGGGAATTTGACTAACCTGCATAAGTAAAACAAGTTACCATGGATCTTCGAAGTCCTTATCCATATGCCCTGCTGCGACATGGCATTATAGACAGCTATCCCTCACTGGATACTAATATAAAGGCTGATATCGCGATCATTGGCGCGGGGATCAGCGGCGCCTTGTTAGCAGATCGGCTTGTTCGCGCTGGCTATGATGTGGTTGTAGTGGATCGTCGTCACGCGGGTACGGGAAGCACAGCCGCCAGCACCTCTTTGCTTCAATATGAAATTGACACCCCACTTTCCAAGTTGATCGATCTTGTGGGTAAAAAAACCGCCGTAGCAAGTTATAAGCTCTGCCGCAAAGCGATCTACGACCTGGAGAGAATTTGCGCACGCTCAAAAGAGCTCGGCCTATTCGAAAAAAAACCGAGTTTCCAGTTTGCTTCCTATAAAAAAGATTTCGCTGATCTCCAAAAAGAATATAACCTGCGGCGTTTGGAAGGATTTGATGTACAATGGTTCGACCAGGGTGCGGTGCAAAACAAATTCGGCTTTCTCAAACCTGCAGGATTGTTTTCTTCAGACGGCGCGATAGCTGATGCCTACCTGCTCGCACATCATCTGTTATCAAAAAATATTTCAAAAGGCCTGCGGGTATTTGACAATACAGAAATCACCCGCATCAGGTATCAAAAACGTGCAGTGGAATTACAAAGTGCAGAAAAAAAGAAGATCGTTGCAAGGAAACTTGTGATCGCCTGTGGCTATGAATCGCAAAAATATATTCCAAAAAAAATCCAGGATAACCATGCGACCTTTGCTATTGCAAGCGAACCTTTCGTTCAAAAAAATTTCTGGTATAAAAACGCAATGATATGGGAAACGGCGCACCCTTATTTATACCTGCGGACTACCAGCGACAACCGGATCATTGCAGGGGGAAAAGATATCCCTTTCTCAAATCCTAAACAGCGGGATCGAATGCTTCCTGAAAAAGCGAGAAGTATTGAAAAGGCAATTGGGAAGCTTTTTCCGGATATTTTATTTAAAACAGATTTTAAATGGGCAGGGACTTTCGCCACAACAAAGGATGGATTACCCTATATCGGTTCTATTCCACAAAGACCCCATACATATTTTGCACTTGGCTTTGGTGGCAATGGTATTACATTCAGTGTTATTGCCACGCAAATAATCCATGATCTGATCAGGGGAAAAACAAATCCGGCGGCAGAGATGTTTCGCTTTGACCGGTAGTCTAGGACGCCATGCCCAGGTTCTTTAATGTAAAGGATTCATAAACGTGCTTTTCCTGCAGCCACGATAAATTTCCTTTTGACTTCTTTACAAACCAGCAAGCTTTGGCCAAACGTATATAAAGGGTGCGACGGTTGGTTGTGGTTTTGTCCAACACGATACCAGAGAGATAGATATAGTCGTTCTCACTCTTTTGTATAAGGTTTACCCGCTTACCAACCAGTTTCCGGGTATCGGGCTTACCCGAATCCGTCAACGCACAGATCAGCATGTTGTCTTCAAAAGTTTTCATGAGTACATGATGCGTGATACTTCCATTCTTTGTATGACGTCGTAATAAACCAGCCTGTATCGAATTAATTTTCTGGCTGATCGTGTAAAAATTTCTATGCATAATTCAGCTTGTATTTGTTTATAGTTACATCGCGTTCTTTGATAAAACCGGTTCAGTTGAACGTGATACCGACACATTCCGCAGCAACCAGTTATATCCTTTTTCCATCAACATCTCCAAACGTGATCTTTCTTTCCTGCCATAAGGCTCAGTATATTCAATGGTGTTCATGGTCATTCTGACCAGCATCTGTTTTCCCCCTATGGGTAAACCTGCAGCACCATCATAATGGTAATCATCATCCACAATACAGGCTTTACCGCTGATCTCCAGGTGGAAAAACACACCCTTGTGATAAAAGTGAAGGCGAACTGGAAAATTCTCTGCATATTCCGCCACTTCATGCAGCGGCTTTGGACAGGCAAACCAAAGCTGCCCCTCATCATCAACCCGAACAGCTGTGACAATACTATTCGGCAGTTTACAGACATCATTGCTCATGCTGTACATAATGGCTGTCTTCAGCCTGTAAATCTTATCCCTTATCTCCAGGAGGTTAGCGTCAGTTGTCATAACTAAGGTGTTTACTAGTATTAGTCAAATGTGATACCAACCCAACTCTATGCTATGGTGAAGTACTGCCAGCAAGTTTTTTGTGCAAGAATTTCCACATATCCGGCTGAAATTGTTTCACAGAGAGTGCAAGCCTGTCGCGATACACATGTGCGGAATATCAATAGTATTTAAGCAGTCTTAACATGGTGCAATAGATTCTGGCATTTGATTTTCAAAGTATGGAAAACGAATCGTGACGTATGCAAAAAATTAAGTCGCTGTCATATCGTGAACATATTAAGCTCCACCGCGACTACCGGCGCGCTGCCCGGGTTGCCAGCCTTTTGTACACCTCCGATTCAAAGCCGGGCATTATCCGGATAAAAAAAGGGAAGGGATTTGGGTTTAGTTACAAAGGAAAAGCGGTCACAAAAAAAGAAGACCTGGAACGAATAAGGAAACTTGCCATACCTCCCTCGTGGGCGAGTGTCTGGATCTGTCCCAAAGCAAACGGCCATATACAGGCTACAGGTATTGATATGAATGGCAGGAAGCAATACCGTTATCACGCCGACTGGAATAAGTGCAGGCAGGATACAAAATTTCACAGGCTGATCGAATTTGGGAAAGCACTTCCGAGGCTACGCCGGCAAATTCGCCGGGATATGAATGCTGCAGGTTTGACCGAATCAAAAGTGCTGGCCACCGTGATCAACCTCGCCGAAAAAACATATATCCGGGTGGGCAATAACGGCTATGAAAAAATGTATGGCTCCTATGGACTTACTACAATGAAAGACAAACATGTGACCTTAAAGAATGGAAGGATATCCTTTGCATTTACCGGGAAAAAAGGGGTAGCGCACGAGATCTCCATTTATGATCGAAAGCTGGCACGTATCATTAAACAATGCCGTGACATACCTGGCAAAGAGTTATTCCAATATTACACAGATGGTGGTCACCGAAAATGCATCGACTCGGGTATGGTAAACAACTATATCAAATCAGCAACTGGGGGAGAATTTACCACAAAAGATTTTCGAACATGGGCGGGCTCCCTGCAGGCTTTGCAGATCCTTCGCAATTTGGATCCGCCCCAAAACGAAGCGGATTTAAGGAAAAATATCACCACGGTCATGGACCAGGTGAGTAATAAATTGGGCAATACAAGAAACATATGCAGGAAGTATTATGTACACCCCGAGCTAATTAGGCTTTACGAAGAAGATAAACTGAACTCCGGCCTGGAGCTTTCGGGGAAAACCAGCGGCCTTGATCCCGACGAACAGATCCTGATGCATGTGATTAAAAGGTCGGCGTGAACGCCTGAAATACTGGTATGGTTTTTACCTCTTTAACTAAAATACTACCATGAAAACGAAAAACACAACAACAAGCAATCCGCAGTTGCGGTCTACAAAAAACAGGACGGCTCCTGATGTCAGGGACAATCTTGACAGCCGCAAAAAAGAAGAGCAACATAGCAAGGGCGATGATATTACCCATAACCGGAAACCTCATCACAACAAACAACAAAGACCTAAATAAATTTTTTATCGGAGACGGCCGGGTAGTGAAGCCCGGCAGATTATTAACCAAATAAAATCAAACACTATGTACGTAAATGAAAAAACGAGCGAGATACTAAATGATCTCATCAGTATCAACAATGACAGGATTGAAGGCTACAACAGGGCTGAAAACGAAACATCAGATGAAGATGTAGACCTCAAAACCCTGTTCAGGCAAATGGCATCGGAAAGCCGAAGCTATAACAATGATCTGTCAAAATACGTGGCTTCTGCGGGTGAACAGCCTACTGACAAAACTTCATTTAGTGGTAAGATCTACCGCACCTGGATGGATGTAAAAGCAACTTTCAGCGGCAAAGACCGCAAGGCCATACTTGCCTCCTGTGAATTTGGTGAGGATGCCGCGCAAAAAGCATACGACGAAGCTCTATCCAGCGATGCTGAATTGCCGGCCGAGGTTCGCCAGCTGATCATGGATCAAAAATTAAGTTTGAAAAAATCACATGATCACATTAAGGCACTGCGTGACAGACAAACCGCGTAGTTCTCAGGAAGGCATTCCAAAATCGTAACATGTCAAAAAAATAAAACAATTCCCATGGACACAAATTCCAGCACAGAGGAAATGAAAAGCCTCTCAGGTTGCCTCAACAAACTTTTGTCAGATGGCTTTACCGAAGATTTCAAAGCGGGTGAACGTGGTCTTCTTTCGCTTAAGAACGAAAAGATATACGAACCCGGGCAGGTGAAAATTGTAAATTTCTACCGGTTTGAAGGTGCCAGCGACCCCGCGGATAATACAATACTTTACGCGATAGAAACAGACGATGGCGTGAAAGGAACACTCGTGGACGCCTATGGATCTTACGCCGATGAAAGAGTAAGCTCTTTTGTAGAGGAAGTACAGGAGATCCAGAAAAAAGCGGTAAACAATAATGACAGAACTGTTGACTAACCAGGGTGCCATGAAATGACATAGCGAGTGGCTACACTTGAGTTTCGGAATTAAGGCCTTCACAAACAAAAAAACCGGTTATTAATAACCGGTTTTTTATTTTCATATTTCCGTATTAAAACAATCCTTCTTAGACCCTTGAACGTCCCACAAAAAGCGAAACGATAAATAATACAAGAAAAACGAAGAATAGGATTTTAGCGATGGAAGCCGCCCCAGCAGCAATGCCACCAAACCCGAATATTGCAGCTATGATTGCCACAACCAGGAAAATTACTGTCCAACGTAACATAATTTCTAGTTTTAAGATTATTAAATCAATTTCAGTTTTATAGAGATCGAATAAGGTAATGCATGTAATGAAAAATTCATGCCGCAATAAACCCTTAAGGGAAATAGCTATAATCGGGGAAATTTTTTCCAGCATTCATTCCACATTAAGTAAACCACGCTTTTTTGTTATAGAAATAAATCCCCATCGCTTCCTTTATAATCTGGTATAAATATTTCTTCGATCTCTATAAAAAAAGTATATGCAGAAAGGCAGCCCGAAGAAAGCGGTTCGACCGCCTCAAAAACAACAAAGACCCGGAAGGGAGTCGCAAATGGTACCGCGTCCTGTATTTGATTATCCTGCAGTAAAAGGGAGTAACCGATTAAAAAACAAAGTGGCCTTAATTACGGGAGGTGATAGTGGCATCGGCAGGGCAGTTGCAATTTTATTTGCCAAAGAAGGCGCAAGCATTGCTATCGCATACCTGAGTGAAGATAAAGATGCACGCGATACCCGGGAATACATCGCGGATAATTTTGGCCGTAGCTGCCTGCTTATTAAAGGCGATCTTTCCCGGGAAGCCAATTGTAACAACGCGGTGAAAAAAACAATCAGGGAGTTTGGTCAAATTGATATCCTGGTAAACAATGCAGCCATTCACTATGAAAACAAATCACTCGAAAAACTCAGCACAAGAGAATTGAAACGGACCTTCGAAACAAATATCTATTCATATATATGGACAACCAGGGCTGCACTGCCTTATATGAAAAAGGGTTCCTGTATCATCAACTCTTCGTCTGTGACTGCCTATCGTGGCAGCGGCTCGCTGATCGATTATGCATCCACTAAGGGTGCTATCGTGTCTTTTACCCGCAGCCTTTCAGCCAATCTCGCAAAAAAAGGCATTCGTGTGAATGGCGTAGCTCCTGGTCCTATCTGGACTCCGTTGATAGCCTCCAGTTTCAAAGGCAAAAAAGTTTCACAACACGGAAGCGACACGCCCCTGGAGCGTGCGGGACAACCTGTGGAAATTGCACCCAGTTACCTGTTCCTGGCCAGCAATGATTCCAGCTATATGACGGGGCAATTCTTACATCCCAATGGAGGTGAGATCGTTAATGGATAATAGCGGGTTGGCATGTTTTTGGTACCTTCTAAATAACTCTCTTTTCAGGGGTGATTAATCTTATCTGAGAAATATACCCATAATTACCTGATCTGGGTAATACCAGCGAAGGGAACGAAAAGAGACAAAAGGGTTTTAGTCAACACTAAAACCCTTTATTTTTATCTTTCATCCTTCCACACCAGTCGCAGGTGCCTGGCGTTATCAAAAAACCCGTTACATTTCTGATCGCCCTTACCAGTATACCCACCAGAAGGTGAACAGAGATAATTACACTCACTGTCGAAAAGCTGGTTGTATTGATCGCAGCACGGACTGGAAAACAGGTAGACTTTCGTGCCGTCATATACATATTCATTTACTTCAGCCGGCGGGTTCCAAACGGGCTGTGCCCTGATACTGTCGATTTTCGCCTGTATACATGTCGGTACCTTGTTGTCTGCGATTCCCGACTTTTCTTTTTTGCATTGTTGGTTGAGTAACGGCAGCGCCAGTATAAGGAAAATAAACTTCATCGTGTCGTATTTGAGGTAACTGACATGGTATATTTGCAATTCGTTGCAAATAGAAGACCATCGTGGAAAAAAACAACTTTGTTGACCAAATTAGAATATTTTGCCGAAGCGGCCACGGCGGCGCCGGGAGCAAGCATTTTATGCGCAACAAATTTACAGCGATGGGTGGACCCGATGGTGGCGACGGCGGCCGTGGTGCACATATTATTTTGAAAGGTAACAGTAACCTGTGGACCCTGCTTCATCTCAGGTATTATAAAAATGTGCTGGCTGAAGATGGTGAATCCGGCAGTGGTAACAACAGCACCGGTCGTGCCGGTAAGGATGTGATCATTGAGGTACCCCTTGGCACGGTGGCCCGGGATGAGGAAACAGGCGAACAGGAAGTTGAGATCCTCAAAGATGGCCAGGAAGTGATCTGGATGCCTGGTGGTAAAGGAGGGCTCGGCAATAGTCACTTTGCAACAGCCACCAACCAGGCACCGGAATATGCCCAGAAAGGATTGCCCGGGCAGGAAGGCTGGAAGATCCTGGAGTTAAAAGTGCTGGCAGATGTTGGATTGGTTGGCTTCCCTAATGCCGGCAAGTCCACACTGCTGTCGGTGATCACTGCAGCAAAACCAAAGATCGCCGACTATGCATTTACAACCATCACCCCCAACCTGGGAATGGTTGAATACCGTGACGGTAAAAGTTTTTGCGTAGCTGATCTGCCAGGAATCATCGAAGGTGCTGCAGAAGGGAAAGGTCTCGGGCACCGGTTTTTACGGCATATCGAACGTAACCCGGTACTGCTCTTCCTTATCCCGGCAGATGCGCCGGATCATAAAAAGGAGTTTGAGATCCTAGTCCACGAACTCGAAAAATATAACCCTGAATTGTTGCACAAGCAATTCGTGATCGCCATCAGCAAAAGTGATATGCTCGATGAAGAGCTTACTGAAGCGATCAGAAAAGAATTGCCGGCCAATATTCCACATGTTTTTATTTCTTCTGTCACACAAAAAGGACTGGTGGAACTAAAAGACCTGCTTTGGAAAGTGTTGAATACTCCAACAGAATAATAACTGGCTGAAAAGCATATGATATTTTATAGTAGGTTTGTTTCTCCTAAATAACAATCACCATGAAGAAATTTTTTATAACCGGCATCCTGGTTTTGACGCTGGCATTTCGCTCCATTGCTGATGAAGGCATGTGGTTGCCCATGTTACTCGGAAAACAGGTGTACGGTGATATGGTCAAAAAAGGTTTAAAACTTACATCTGAACAACTCTACAGTATCAACAAGGCCTCGCTGAAAGATGCTATCATCATTTTCGGTGGCGGCTGTACTGGTGAGATCGTTAGTGCGGAAGGAATGATTTTTACCAATCACCATTGTGGTTATGATGCCATCGCTTCTGCAAGCACGCTGGATAATAACTATCTGCAGAATGGGTTTTATGCCAAGAGCAGGGCCGAGGAGATTCCTACATCGCTTTCTGTCCAGTTTCTGTTGCGTATTGAAGATGTTACCAAAGAAGTACTCGATTCTTTGAATGGTTTGAGCGCCGCCGACAGGGCAAAAAAACAGTCATCCGTTTTGGCGTCCATCAATGCCCGGATGAGTGATCCTTCCCAAAGTATCGAAACCCGGGTTAGTTCACTATTTAAAGGGAACCAGTTCCTGGCTTTCGTCTACCAGCGTTACCATGATATCCGGCTGGTAGGTACTCCCCCGGAAGCTGTGGGTAAATTCGGAGGCGACACCGACAACTGGGAATGGCCTAGACATACCGGCGACTTTTCAGTATTTCGTGTATACACTTCCCCTGACGGAAAACCGGCCCGTTATGCACCAGAGAATAAGCCCCTAAAACCAAAATGGTACCTGCCTGTTTCTATTAAAGGTGTGAAAGAAGGAGAATTTGCAATGATCTGGGGATATCCTGGTGGCACCAACAGGTATGAAAGCTCCTATGGTATCAAGCTTTCTACTGAGATCAATAACCCCACCCTCGTCAAGCTACGTGATATCAGGCTAAAATATATGTTCGAAGAGATGAAAAAAGATCCTGCGGTAAAACTGCAGCTTTCCTCTTCATTTGCCAGCATCGCCAACTACTGGAAATTTTTTGACGGAGAAACCAAGCAATTGTACAAATATGATATTTATGGCAAGAAGAAAAAAGCTGAGGAGAAATTCATTGCCTGGGCGGCCGACAAACCTGAATACAAGAATATTTTCACCGACTGGGGTAAAGCTTATGATGCATGGACACGTTATGCCAAACATCGCATGTTTGTAAATGAAGGCATTTTTGGTTCCCCGCTAATCGGGTTTGCAGCTTCATTGAAGCAACTCGAAGCGGCACTGGTCAAAACCGGTTCATCGGCCGGCGATCTGAAAAAAGCTTTGGAAGCGGCTGACCATGCAAGAACCGAATTCCTGGCGGAAGAGAATAAAAGATCGGATGAGAATATTGTCGCTAGTGTAACTATGCTGTTCTACCAGGATGTACCAAAGGACCAGCACCCGATCGGCTTCTATGGCGGCCTAAAGGATCAGTATGGCCCTCTCGATAACGAAGCGACCTATAAAAAATACGCGTCTGATATCTTCAGCAAGACAATGATCTTCGACGATGCCCGGTGGAAAGCATTTATCGCCAACCCCGACGCTAATGTGCTGCAATCGGATCCAGCTTTTGCACACGCCAGTGCGTTCTACGATAACTATAGCAGCAAATATGCCCCCTATTACAGCCAGTTCCTGGCACAAAACAATGAACTGGGACGGCTTTATCTCAAAGGCATCATGGAAATGGATCCCGCGAAGGCAAAGATGATGTATCCAGACGCGACCTTCACCATGCGGGTGAGTTATGGCGCTGTGAAATCATATCGCCCCCGCGACGCTGTATTTTATGACTATGTCACCACTTCCAAAGGTGTACTGGAAAAATACAAACCCGGTGACTATGAATTTGACCTGCCGTAAAAACAAATCGAACTTTTTAAGAAAAGGGATTTTGGCCAATATATCGACAAACAAAGAAACGACCTGGTTATCGGTTTTATCAGCAGCAACGATATCACCGGTGGTAATTCCGGATCGCCTGTTTTGAATGGTAAAGGCGAACTGATCGGGCTTGCCTTTGATGGCAATTACGAAGCATTGAGTCATAAGCTAGCTTTTGACAAGGACCTGAACCGTACCATCAATGTAGACATACGCTATGTGTTATGGTGTATCGACAAACTTGGAGGCGCGGGCCATTTGATAAAGGAATTGAAGCTGGTGAAATAATTACTGGCAACAACTGTTTAACAAAGCCTTTCCTTCCCGGGAAAGGTTTTGTTTTATACTATGGGCTTGGGTGATAGAGCTTAAAATTCTTAACATTGCACAGCAATTTCATTTCTTGAAAATAAAGACGCTCATACTATTTGTTTGCACGCTTTCCACATTTTATGCTATGGCGCAGCCAACACAGTTCAGTATGGCAACTGATGTGACCGTGGTACGTAGCTTTAAGAAAGATCAAAAATTCTGGTGTATCGGGCAAACGGTAGCGGGGCATTTTCATTTCACGAAAAGGGACGGGCTCTACCTGTTTTTTACCTACGCCGGTAGTGGAAAATTCAGCAACCGACTCAGCGCGACCGCGAAAGATTCTATAGTTCTGCCACAGGCGGTCAATTATACCAACGAAGCAAACCTCTCTTACAGGCATATCTCCGTTGGCTGGAGACATTATCTGAAAGGGGCTTTCAATGCGGAAGAAGGGTGGAATCTATACGGATATGGCGGATTCGGATTGATGTTTGGCCGGGTTCAAAACCTGCATTCGGTCAGCATCGACACTTCGAAATATGAATTGCCGGTTTTGTCGGGCGAAGGCAAATTCAAACGATTGACCTTTGACCTGGGACTGGGATTTGAAGTATATGCCGGCGGCAATGTTTATTTTTACGCCGAAGCAAGAACGCTGATTGCTACAACAAGCTATCCCAGTAGGTACTTATTTGTAAATAACGATGCTCCGCTTACCGGCTCTATCAATTTAGGCGCCCGGATACTTTTCGATTAAAACGCATTTGAAATTTTTTTTATGAACAGGCATGAAACGCTTCGGATCCAAAAAATAGAACTGTATAAACTTTTTGTCCCGCTCAAAGAACCTTTTGTAATATCCCTCGGCCCCATTCCTGCTGCTGAAAATGTTTTGGTGATCATTTATACCGAAGAAGGTATCACAGGCTATGGAGAATGCAGTCCTTTTATGAGCATTAATGGTGAGAGCATGGACACGGGTTTTGTGGTGGGACAATATTTTGCCCAACTGTTCAAAGGAAAGAATGCCCTGGATATCGAAGAGCGCGTAGCTGAAATGGATCGCCTGATCTATGGTAACAACAGCATCAAGAGCGCATTTGATATCGCCCTGTATGATATCGCAGCACAAAATGCCGGGCTACCGCTTTATAAATTCCTTGGTGGTGATAATACAAAAACAATTGTCACCGACTACACCGTAAGCATTGGTGACCCGGAAAAGATGGCCGCCGATGCGGTGAAGATCAAGCAGGAAGGTTACCCGGCAATAAAGATCAAACTGGGTAGACATGGCCCGACAGATGTGGAACGTATAAGAGCGATCCGCGCGGCCGTAGGCAATGAGATTCCTTTGCGGATCGATGCTAACCAGGGCTGGCAGCCGGATGAAGCCGTCGAAACCTTAAAAGCTTTGGAACAATTCGGCATCCAGCACTGCGAAGAACCCATACCCAGGTGGGCATTTATGGAATTGCCCAAATTGAGACAACAAAGCCCGATACCGATCATGAGTGATGAAAGTTGTGGTGACGAACATGATGCGGAAAGGCTGATCCAGCTCCAGGCCTGCGACTATATGAATATCAAGTTGGGAAAATCAGGAGGTATTTTCAAAGCTCTGAAAATGGTAAAACTGGCGGAAAAAGCCAATATACACCTCCAGGTCGGTGCATTTATGGAGTCGAGGCTGGCCATGACCGCTTTCGCTCATTTTTCATTGTGCAGCCCGATTATTGAGCATTTTGATTTTGATACCTGTCTCATGTTTAGTGAAGACCCTGTAACCGGCGGTATCGTCTATGAAAAAAACGGGGTTATCAAAGTACCCGAAGTCCCCGGCCTTGGTGCACGTGTCAGTGATGAATGGCTGAGCCGGCTGGAAAAAGTTGTGGTGTAGGAGACCCAGTCCCACCGGGGCGGCGTTTTGGTAGCAACCGTAGGCACGACGTTTTGATAATCGGAATAATGCTGTGAAAAAATTTGATTCCCATTATATCACGACCCCGTGAGATACGCAAATGTCTTTTTTACAAATTATGCTATGGCTACCCTCCAGCCTATTTCTTCTTTACCTCCACCGGTGCATTGTCTTTCCAGGCCCATAAATGTTTACAGGCATAGGTACGGTAGGGCGCCCATTTGGAAGAAATCCGCAATAGATCCTCGCGAAACTTCTTTTTATCCGTCCGGTCGAGACAGTAAAGCCGAATCATGGCATTTTGTATGCCGAGATCGTCGATGGCAAATACATCTTCACGCCCCAGCGCAAACATCAACAGCATCTCAACGGTCCACCTGCCAACACCTTTTATCTGCGTGAGGTATTCGATCACTTCCTCATTGCTCATCTTTTGCAGCCGCTTATGATCCATGCCGTAGTCTATTTCGAATTGGGCAACATTCTTTACATAATTAGCTTTTGCATTCGAAAGCCCTATACCCCGCAGGGTTGCAAATCGCGTATCAAGTATTTGCTGTGGTGTGGGTTCCTTACCTCCATACAAAGCGAGAAACCTGCCGTGAATAACTGTTGCCACCTTCGTCGAAAGTTGCTGGCTCATGATCGAAGCACAGAGATAGGTACAAATATTCTTCCTCTTTTTTAGTGTAAAACTTTCATCATTTAACAGCTTTTTCAGCCTGCGATCTTTTGAGAGATGTTCAATGTACTGCATAGAATACTAAATTAAACCGTACTCAAAATAAATGCGGGAATAAAATCAGAATTTTGATGAGTGGAAAGATCGATCATTATAACAAAAGACGGTTCGCATACTATTGCTATTCCTGAAATGCAGGTTACTTATCATTCACACCATGGCGCTATCCAGGAATCGCTGCACGTTTTTATTATGGCCGGACTACAAGCCATTGCTCCTCGTCACGATTCCAATATCCGCATTTTTGAAATGGGCTTTGGCACAGGCCTGAATGCACTGCTGACACTGGCCGAAACGGAACAATCGCAACAACGCATTCACTATACTACCGTCGAAAAATTTCCTCTCTCAATCACAGAAGTCGCGGGCTTGAATTATTGCCAACAACTAAACAGGCCAGACCTGCAAACGGTTTTCGAAAAAATGCACGAATGCGAATGGGAGAAAGAAATACCTGTCACCAACCGGTTTACTTTAAAAAAATGTCAAACCAATCTGATTGAGCTTGTCATTCAACAACCGGTACACCTTGTTTACTTCGACGCTTTTGCTCCCACAGCACAACCCGAACTTTGGACCCCGGAAATTTTTAAGCTTGTCCTTGGATGGATGGAGCCGGGCGGAGTACTCGTTACCTATTGCAGCAAAGGTGATGTGAGAAGAGCCATGCAGGCAGCGGGCTTCAGGGTTGAAAAACTTGCGGGACCTCCTGGCAAAAGGGAAATGGTCAGAGCAACCAGGCCAGTGGATTAAATCGAGATGATTTACACAGACTCAACACTCCAACTG
>JAEZRB010000025.1 GCA_023412975.1 Bacteroidota bacterium
TTTGAGAATTTGAAAATTTGAAAATGAGGGAGGAAAATGAGGAGATGTGAGAATGTGGAAATGTGAGAATGGGGGAAATTTGAAGATTTGAGAATTTGAAAATATGAAAATGAGGGGGGAAATGAGGAAATGTGAGAATGGTGGAAATTTGAAAATTTGAAAATGAGAATGTGTGAAAGTGCGGAAATGTGAGAATAAGGGAACCCAAAAATTTTCAAATTAGCACATCTTCAAATTTTCAACTTAGAACTTGTTCTTCCACATCATACTCTCAATCGGTTTATCCGGCTGGCCGCTGTATTTGGCGTTTTTCTTTTGATTGTACTTCACTTCAATTTCACCGTCAACGGGGAAATAGATCAGCTGCCCTACGGGCATACCTTTGTAGACTTTAACAGGTTGTTTGACTGAAATTTCAAGGGTCCAGTGACCGCAAAATCCAACATCGCCCTTGCCTGCCGTAGCGTGAATGTCGATGCCCAGCCGGCCGGTGGAAGATTTTCCTTCCAGGAAGGGAACATGGGCATGTGTTTCAGTATACTCGAGGGTAACACCCAGGTAAAAGATATGTGGGTATAGGACAAAACCCTCCTCCGGTATTTCGAAATATTCTACCTCGTTGTGTTTTTTGGCGTCCAGGATATGTTCGCGGTAGGTGGCCAGCCATTTTCCCAGGTGTACATCATAGGAATTACTTCCCAGGCATTCGCGGCTGTAGGGTTGAAGTACGATCGTCTTCTTTTCAATTTCTTCCAGAATCCTTGTATCCGATAAGATCATGTCACTCCTGTTTTTGAAAGTTTACCGGTAGTGTTTACACCCGGAATATTTCTTCTATTTTTGAATGCAGCCAAATATCGTACTTCGTATCTCGTACTTGAGTTTATATGCCGTTTTTTTTTCAACATCAAATCAACGATAACACCCGCCTGGGCGTGTGGAAGATAGAAGAAACAGAAGAATTCTTCCAGCTTAATGTGCCACGACATCGTGATGTGACACACCCGCATAAAAGGTTGCAGCACCTGGCCGGCCGCTTTTTACTCCAACTCCTGTTTGCAGATTTTCCTTTCGACCTGGTCCGCATTGCCGATACCCGCAAACCGTTTTTGCCTGATGCGCAATACCAGTTTTCCATTTCCCATTGCGGTGATTTTGCCGCCGCCATTGTAAGTCGCGACAGCAGGGTAGGTATTGATATTGAAATACCCGTTGAGAGAATGAATAAGATCCGCAACAGGTTTCTCAGCCCCGGGGAGATCGAACATTTTCCGCTGCCGGGTATCGAAGGCCTCACGCTGGCCTGGTCGGTTAAAGAAACGGTCTTTAAATGGTACGGACTGGGGGGTATCGATTTCAGGGATGATATTCAGTTGGAACAAAAAGATGAGGCCAGGCAACAGGTCGGCTTTTACTTTAATAAAACGCAACAGCATCTTTTTGCAGAATACAGGCAGTTCCCCGGGCTAACTTTAGTTTGGCTGGACCAAAAGCTGGAAGGATAAACCGTACAACTGGAGTACATAAAAAATTATCGCCACTTCATAACCATCCCGTAGTCTTGTTAAACCGGAAATAGTTATAGAGTGGCGATAATAAATTCCTTTCAACCCCTCATCAAGTCCTATCGGGATTAAAATCCTTTCTTCTCCGCAGCTTTCTGCATCGGGTTTATTCCCTGGCTTTGTCCACGTGCAGCGCCGGCTTTTTGTTTAAAAATGGTAAAGCGTGAAGGTTCCGCCGGTTTGTTCCAGCTGTTGTTGGCAGTATTAATATCCGCTGTTTCCCTCAGGGGATCAAGCTGGATGGAAGCTACCTCTTTATTTTTTACAAATGTTTTTACAACCTTTTTTTCATTGAGCCGCCAAACCTGCGCCGGGATGCGATCGATCTCTTTGGTACCATCTTTAAATGTCCATTCGATGATCAGCGGCATCACCAGTCCACCCACATTGCTGAAACTAAGTTCATACATATGACTGTTGGCATATTTTGCTTTCTCTTCATCACTCAGGGTTTCCCAACGTGATGGGGGTACGTTGACTTCATAGCTGCTCGAATCATAAGGCTCGATACCGCGGGCATACTTCCAGTAAAAATCACGCAGGGTAGTATCACGGTCTGTCTCAAACACAATCCCACTCTCGCGGTTGCGTATTTTAGAAATATCATCTTCATGAGGCGAGCTCATCGCTTTATCTAGTTTCCTGGTAAAAGTTCTTTCCCTGGAATCGGGTACCTCGGCAGCCAGGTCAGGTTTGGCATATCTTACGGAATCGAGGGAAATATCGCAGGGGTCAGTACCATAAAACCATCCTCTCCAGAACCAGTCAAGATCTTCACCACTGGCATCTTCCATGGTACGGAAGAAATCGGCGGGCTCGGGGTGTTTGAAAGCCCATCTTCTCGCGTACTCTTTAAAGGCATAATCAAATAACTCGCGGCCCATAATAGTTTCACGCAGTATATTTAATCCCGTTGCAGGTTTTGTATAGGCATTGGGACCAAAGCCAATGATATTTTCGGAATTACTCATAATAGGTTCCAGCTGGTCCTTCGACAATTTCATATAGTCAACGATGGCATAAGCCGGACCCTTACCTCTGACCGGGAATTTATTATCCCATAATTCCTCAGTGAGGTATTCTACAAATGAATTAAGCCCTTCATCCATCCAGCTCCATTGGCGCTCATCGCTGTTGATGATCATGGGGAAGAAATTATGTCCCACTTCGTGGATGATCACGCCGATCATACCGTACTTGGTGGTTTCACTATAGCTGCCATCTTTTTCTGTACGACCATAGTTGAAGCAGATCATCGGGTATTCCATACCATTAGCAGCTTCTACGCTTTGCGCTACGGGGTAGGGGTAGGGAATGGTAAAGTCTGAATAGCTTTTGATCGTATGAGCAACAACCTTTGTGGAGAATGGACGATAAAGTCCATAAGCTTCTTTGCCATAAAAACTCATGCACATGATCTTTTTGCCTTCCACCGTTACCGGCATGGCGTCCCACACAAACTTGCGGCTGCTGGTCCAGGCAAAATCCCGAACGTTGTCGGCTTTATAAATCCAGGTTTTTGTTTTGGTGCTTTTGTTTTTCTCCGCCTGTTTTGCTTCAGCCAGCGTTACGATTTCGATTGGCTCTTTAGTTGTTTGTGCTTTTTTCCAACGGCTCAGTTGGGTGGGCGTGAGATTGGTTGCATAGTTGAGGCATTCTCCAGTAGAGCCTACTACATGGTCGGCAGGCACGGTCATTTGTACTTTAAAATTTCCAAAGGTCAGTGCAAATTCACCCCGTCCGGTAAACTGATGGTTTTGCCATCCTTTATAATCACTGTACACACAAAGACGCGGATACCATTGCGCCATCGTAAAAAGGTAATTGCCGTCTTCAGGGAAATATTCATAGCCACCGCGTCCACCACGGGTCATACGGTCGGCAATATTGTAGTCCCAGTCTAGTTTGAACACAAAACGCTGCCCGGCTTTTAATGCGACGGGTAGCTCTACCCGCATCATCGTTTTATTGATGGTATATTTCAGCGCTTTGCCGTTGGCATCTGTCAGCTTTTTAATATTAAAACCATAACCATTGTCTTCTTTCACTGGTTCCAGCGATTCCAGTTGCCGCGGACTTACCATCGTGTTCATCCGGTTACTATTCTGGTAATTGGCATTATTGACATTGCTGTGCTGGTTTTCGTCGAGTTGGAGCCACAGGTAGGTTAGCGTATTGGGTGAGTTGTTGAAATAGGTCACCGTTTCACTTCCTTTAAGCGTCAAGTTTTTTTCATCCAGCTCGCATTTTATATCATAGTCGGCCCGTTGCTGCCAGTATTTTGGTCCCGGCGCACCGCTTGCAGTGCGGTATTCATTCGGGGTAGGCATGATGGTGCCCAATTGTTCGAACTTGTTGCCATGGTTGCTACCGGGGTTGTTTTGGATATTCTGTGCGGACACGGTTGTAAATAACGCAGCAGATAATACCAAACTGGAAATTAGCCTTTTCATAATTTTTGTGTGTTTTTCAAACGGCTGTCTTTATTACTATTTTAATTTGAATGTAAACTGTCAGGACGCTGGAATTCGTTCCAGCGCGATCTTGAGCGCAAGGGCAAACACACCTGATGATAAAAACAATACCCAATCCCTTCTTTGCACCCTGAAGAGATTCACCACTACCTGCGCGATCAATAAAAGAATAAGTACCACTACTATTTGTCCAACTTCAAGTCCCACATTAAAGCCAAATAGACTCCATCCCAGGTTTTGATCCCGGGCCAGCATGACACGCAGCGTGTTGGCAAACCCCATTCCATGTATCAGTCCAAAAAACAGGGCCAGGAAATAGTTGATCCGTATCGATCGCGGTGTAAATTTTTTCTGAAACAGGTTTGAAAACGCTGTGATCACGATCGTAACAGGTATCAGGAACTCAACCCATTTGGTTGGGAAACGAACAATATCCATAACGCTTAGCGCCAGGGTGAGGGAATGCCCGATGGTGAATGCCGTGACGAGGATCAGGACCTGCTTCCAGTCGCTGAGCAGGTAGATGGCGGCAATAGCAGCAATAAAAAGCTGGTGATCCAAAGCATCCGCACTGATAATATGCTCCCAGCCTAGCCCGAAATAGAATCCGAAATCTCCCATTATTTTTTAATAAGGCCGATCTTCAACCGTTCCTGTATTTTTATCGTCAGGTAATAGCAAAGCTTCAAAGTAAGCCACAGTTTTGTATCTGGAAAAAAAATTCTTTCAATGGTCGCATGGTTCAATAAATGGCTCCTTATCTGCCTGGTACCGGCAGGTTTATATATGTTGCATGGGTTTAATGAAACGAGGCGAGTGGATAAATGCCCTGATCATATGCTTCTTCATCCGCTGCATGTAAGCGTAACGGAGATCAACCACAACGCCGCTGAGAGTGTTTTGGAGATCAGTTGCCGGATCTTTACCG
>JAEZRB010000075.1 GCA_023412975.1 Bacteroidota bacterium
ACTCACCACTCACCACTCACGACTGCCCATCGAACTACAGGTCCTCCGGCCCCTATTCACTTTGCAGGATGAACTCTCACATGTTCCAAAAAACGATGAGCTGCTGATCGAGCATATTGAAACCGACGACGGCTATCATCTTTTTGTCTATCCCTTCGAAGGGCGGCTCGTACATGAAGCCATGGCCGCGATCCTAGCCTGGCGGATCAGCCGCATCACGCCGATCACGTTTTCATTCGCGATGAATGATTATGGTTTCGAATTGCTGAGTGATCAGCCCATACCCGTTGATGATACAAATGTGTATGATCTATTTTCACCCGACAACCTGTTAGCCGATATCCAGCGCAGTGTGAACGCCACGGAAATGGCACGCCGCAAGTTCAGGGATATCGCGGTGATCGGCGGCCTGGTTTTCCAGGGCATGCCCGGTGAAAAAACAAAAGCGCGTCACCTGCAGGCTTCTGCCTCACTCCTATTTAACGTGTTCTCCGAATATGAACCCCATAACCTGCTGATCAGGCAGGCAGGCCAGGAAGTCTACGACCAGCAAATGGAAGAAATGCGCCTGCGTGATATGTTGCAAAGGATCCAGTCATCAAAGATCGTTATCACCTTTCCCGGCCAGCTCACGCCATTCTGTTTCCCGATAAAAGTTGACAGCATGCGCGAGGATCTCTCATCAGAAAAACTGGAAGACAGGGTGAGGAGGATGCAGAAGGAGCTTGAGTAGTTCGTAGTTAGTAGTTCGTAGTTAGTAGTCGCCTTAGCGTTCAAAATTAACTTCCATTGCGATTTTTCCCGGAGAAACATAGTAAGAACTACGACCCACTAACTTTCCTTACATTTTTCCCGGGGAAACAGCATAAGAACTACTAACTATCAACTTCGAACTACTAACTTTCCTTACATTTGCCCCACCCCATGGCTACTCTGTTATCACATATTATATATGGTGAACATTTAATCCTTAGCGGCGAGCGCAGCATTTTTTGGGAATCTGAGAATACGCTGGTGATCGCCGATCTTCATGTTGGCAAGACGGGTCATTTTCGGAAGCAGGGTATCGGCGTTCCTTCAGGTGTTTATAAAGACGACCTGCACCGGCTGCTTGCGCAAATTCTTTTTTTCAAAGCTGAAAGATTAATCATAGTCGGCGATCTCACACATAGCATTGCCAACCGCGAAATGGACCTTTTTCGCAAATGGCGCAGGGATTTCTCATCGCTGGATGTGCAGCTTGCGAAAGGCAATCATGATATCTTAGATAATAAATGGTATGAGGAAGCCGATATCAAAGTGCACAACGAACCCTTTGCTATTGGTAATTTCATCTTTGCACACGATATCGCGAAACCAAAGATAGAACCCGGCCCGGGTCAGTATATTTTCTCAGGGCATGTGCACCCGGGCATTGTGATTTCGGGCAAAGGCAGACAATCGCTGCGCTTGCCCTGTTTCTATTTTTCCCAAAACTATTGCATACTGCCCGCCTTCAGCAAATTCACCGGAACCTTCAAGATCAACCCCGCAAAAGAAGACACGGTTTTCGCCCTCCTCGATAAAGACATCCTGCCTTTCCCGATGAAAAGATCAGCTTTACCGATCTGATCATTTCCTTTTACGAAGCTGGTTATAATCTATAAAATGTATAAACCGAAGCGTGGCTTCGTTGCCATGATGAAGGTCGAAGGTATTGCCCAAATTGTTGACATACTTGTGATACCGGTTGGCATCCACAAACTCATCTTCACCCAGCCAGTTTTTGTATCCAAGGATCAGGCGACTACCATAACTGAAATCCCAGGTTAGAAACGCGTCAGCATTGAAGAAATTTACATTGTCTATAAAATTGGCGGTTGAAGGGTTGACCGGGTAACCCTTATCATCCAGTAAAGAGATCCTATTGCCTTTTACATTGCTCCAGTAATGACGTACCCGCAGGGTGAGGTTGATGCGCGGGGTGAAATTGTAGATACCTGAAAGTATCGAAGTAACATCCTTGAAATCGACAAAAGCAATACGTGGCCGGTTTAAATTATCACGTCCCGCCGAAATAATATAATCGGTCTCCGTCTCGTAACGATGTGAAAGTTCGAGCGTGAGTTTATTGCTGAAACGATAACGGGCGCCGCCTTCCAGGATATAATATTCCTTTTCGGGGTTTTTGAAAAATTCACCAACCAGGAAATTATAGTTAATGAATAATCGCTTGCGGCTGTCGGTGCTACCACTCAGTGCAAGGTATCCATATTGCGGGCGCCTGGCATATTTTTCAAAAGGCGTCTCGATGATGTAATAGTCGTGCTGATCGGGCAGGTATGCCGCGTCGAGGCGTATATCCCAGAAATTTTTCAGGTACCAGAACCCTGAGGCGCTGAGTTGTAACTGGCTGAACCGGTCGGGCCGGTACAAACGCTGGTAGTCGGCGCTAAGTGTATAGGTATAGCTCAGGAAATTTTTGGTGGGTGTAAGCTGACGGTAGCTGATCACCGCTGTGTTGATATGTTGATTGGCCGTGTACTGGTAACCCAGATCTGTGGGATCATACTCTTCCGAGCGGATCGTGTTTTGAACATAGAACTGGATCTTACCACTCACTTTTCCCATGCGGAGTGAAGTGTTATACCCATCATAATCGTCGCTGTTGAATACGCGGCTGTAATGGCCATAGCCGCGGATATTATACATATTCTTCTTATTGTAGAGGCTGAAATCAAGTCCACTCACATTGGCATCGCGGTGGCTGCCATTGCGCATCACGTTGGTATTGGTAAAAGTGACATAAGACCTGCCGGCCAGGGCCTGGTCCAGCACCACGATATTGTAATTGGCCAGGGCTTCGGTCTGGATACGTGTTTTATCACCGGTTGTTTTATCGCGAACGGTGGCATACATCGGCGCTCCTATAGCATTGAAAAAACCGATCCCGAGTTTTTTGCGAGTGCGGCCTGAAAATTTTATGGCATTATACAATTGTGTGCGACTCGGGTTGCGGATAATCTCTAAATCGGGGTTATCTTCCGCCATATTTCTCACCTCGCTATAGCCCGAAGGCCGGGCACCCACGCGGCGGGAGTAGAACAGATCGGATTTATTGAAGATCTCCGTACCCTCCGTAAAGAAAGGACGGTACTCATCAAATCTAACTTCGTAGGGCGTGAGGTTATTGACCACGTTATCGGATACTACCTGCCCAAAATCCGGGATCAGTGTCGCGTCGAGTGTAAAACTTTCGTTTATCCCATATTTTACGTCCATGCCCCCGCTTTTCAGCCACTCGGTACGATAGTCGCCGTTTTCGGGAATGCGGCTGATACCAGTCGACACATACGGAGAAAAGCTCAGTCGCAAGGGAGGTTTGATATCCACCAGGTTATTCAATACCCCAAACTGGTTCACAAAACCATTGACATTCGGGTC
Organism: Bacteroidota bacterium; assembly: GCA_023412975.1. GTDB lineage: Bacteria > Bacteroidota > Bacteroidia > Chitinophagales > Chitinophagaceae > Terrimonas_B. The sequence continues at coordinate 3,424 of JAEZRB010000075.1, forward strand.
TACCTTATTCCAGAAACTGGTTTCATTGATTCGGCGAATCGAGCGCAGCAATTGCAGGCCCCAGCTTTGTACATCTTTTTTTGCAAAACGAAGGGAGAGATAAGGAATTTTCATTTCCACCACCCAGCCATCATTTGTGATAGCGACTTCGCTATACCAAACAGCGTCCCAGGTCTTATCGCCGTACTCTCCATAACTCGTTACGAAACTGGGCGAAAGCCGGGCATCGGTTTGTACATTGGAAGATGTGACCAGGAACTGGAACCCGTTCTGGTCATCATTATAAGTGTCGATAAATACAGAGAAAAAATCAAGGTCTTTAGCCTGCTCCTCATCCCGCGCCGTGATCTGGCGGCGGATAAGGGCCGGGTCGTCGTAAAGCCGGGCACCAATATAGATCGCCGCGTCGTCGTAAAGGATCCTGACCTCAGTTTTCTGTGCGGAAGGATAACCGTAGTTGGGAAAATTCTGAATAAAATCGGTAGCCACAGGCGCAGTCTTCCATGCAGGGTCATCAAGATTGCCATCGATCCTGGGAGGATTGTGGTCAATTTTGACAGCCTGCAGGGATTTCTCCTGGGCAGATAAGTACAAACAAATCGCTAACACGAGCCCCAAACAAAGTAGTCTTCTCAACAGCATACGTTCAGTTCCTAACAAATATAACAGTAAGGAAGGAAGACTTAAAGGGCGCGGGGAAAAAAGCGCAAAAAACAGGTGAAACACCGCGGACGGGGAGCCGGTCAGTTCATCTTTTTCTTAAGCGAAACCACCTGTGCCTGGAGATCATTTACGATAGTAGCCAGCTGCCCCATATCCCAGCGCTGCTGCTGGTTGGCCCGGGAGATCACCATCTGCGCCTGCCACATTTCCAGTACGTCCTCAGCCTTTACGGTATAGGGGTGATAGGTGGGGTTATCGCTCACCAGGGTGAGCTTATCCTTGGAGCGGCCATGCTTCTGAACTCTTTTATATACAATGCCTTCATGCCTTGAGACCACAATGCAGGCGCTGTCATTTTTCAGTTCGTCGAGCTTCTCAACTTTCTCACCCACAATCACCGATCCGCTGGGGGTAGGCAGCATCGAGTCCCCGATGATCTCAAAAGCACGGTAATTTCCACCGGCGAGCATGGGAAGAGTGAATGTATTGAGCTCGTCGATAAATTCCGGGTCTCCATAGCCGGTGAGGTAACCCGCTGCGGCTTTTACAGGAACAAAAGGAATATCGGGCCGCCCTGCCGCCAGCTTCATCGCTCGACGTTTGGCCATATAATTACTCTTATTGTCACTCAGGTCTTTGCGGAGGATCTCATCCAGTGTCAACTTGAAAATATCACATACCGTTTCCAGCACATCGATGCGGGGTTCCGCCCGCTCTTCTTCATAAGCCCCCAGCAGGGAGCGCTTGATGCGTAGTTTATTGGCAAATTCTTCCTGTGTCCATCCGCGGAGTTTGCGGAGATACTTTAAGTTTTGATTGGCCAGTGACATATCGGACTAATTAATTTAGTTGCAATTTACTAATTTATTTAGAATAGCAAATTTTTTTTGGGCCGGGGAGAAGGGAAGACGGGGAGGTTTCTTTTTTGCCGGGGGGGTAATTTTCCTGCCGGGGAGACGGGAAGGCGGGAAGGTTTTATCTTCTGCCAGGGAGACGGGAAGGGTGAATTTGTTTGAATTCGGTAAACGTCTTTATTCGCTTGGACTTTATATCCCTAACTTTTAAAAGCCATGTACATTCAGCGTAAGATGCATGCCCTCTCCTATTCTTCCTTTTAATCCTTCCCGCCTCACCGCCTTCCCGGCCCAAAACACTCGCACTCATCAAGGTGAGTTGTTTGAATTTGGTTAACGTCTTTATTCGGTTGGACTTTATATCCCTAACTTTTAAAAGCCATGTACATTCAGCGTAGGATGCATGCCCTCTTCTATTCTTCCTTTTAATCCTTCCCGCCTCGCCGCCTTCCCGGCCAAAACACTCGCACTCATCACGGTGAGTTGTTTGAATTTGGCAATCGTCTTTATTCGGTTGGACTTTAGATCCATGGCTTTTTAGAAGCATTGTAAATGTTGTGTAAGACGCAGCTCTCTTCTACTCTTTCTGACTATCCTTACTATCCTTCCCGCCTCACCGCCTTCCCGGCCAAAACTCTCGCCCATCAAAAGCCGTTTGGACAACCCGAAAAAAACAAACACTTTTGCTCTTGCATATGGCAACAAAAAAAGCAGCAAGCCCCAAGAAAAAGAAATCCAAAGGATCCAAAGCGCCTGCCATCAGCAGGAAAACCAAACCTGTGATCCTTATTACCAATGATGATGGCGTTACGGCGCCGGGCATTATGAACCTGGTAGAATCGGTAAAGGACCTTGGTAAGATCGTTGTGGTTGCCCCGGACAAGCCCCAATCTGGTATGGGTCACGCGATCACCATTGGCCAGCCCCTCCGGCTGCATAAAGTGAACACATTTGGTGATATCGAAGCCTGGTCGTGCACGGGTACACCGGTTGATTGTGTAAAGCTGGCCGTAGACAAAGTATTGCACCGTAAACCCGATCTCTGCCTGAGCGGTATCAACCATGGAGCCAATCATAGTATTAATGTAATTTATTCAGGTACGATGTCGGCGGCGGTAGAAGCAGCTATCGAAAGCATTCCTTCCGCCGGATTCTCGCTGCTTGATTATAATATTGAAGCCGATTTTACCGGCGCCCGCAAATATGCACGCATGGTGGTGGAACATATGCTCAATACCAAACTGGATAAGCATACTGTTCTCAATGTAAACTTCCCCTCGGTACCGGTAGAACTGTTGCACGGGTTAAAGATCTGTCGCCAGGCTTATGCCAAGTACGAGGAAGATTTCCTCGAGCGCCAGGATCCGCATGGCCGGATGTATTACTGGCTCACGGGTGAATTTGTAAACTTTGACAAAGGAACAGATACCGATGTGTGGGCGCTTGACAACAATTATGTGAGCGTGGTACCGGTACAATTTGATATGACACATTACGAGCTAAAATCCAAACTGGAAAAACTCTGGACCAATGATATTTAAAAAAGACAATTTAAAGCTCGGAATCGTTCTCGGGTTGTTTGCGCCTATGCTGGGACTGGTGGTGATCTATTTCCTCCGCTACTCGGGAAGTTCATTTGGGCTTTTCCTCGATGAATTTTTTAACAACAACAAACTCATCACATCGATCGGTTCGCTGTCGCTGCTGGCCAACGTCGTTCTTTTTACGATCTATGTCAATTCGCATCGCGATAATACCGCTAAAGGGATTTTTATCATCACGCTGATATACGGTATCGCGATACTCTTATTAAAAGTATTGAACCTCTGAGCACCGCACAAACACTTCTTTACTACCTTTAAGTTTTTCCAAAAACCATCGGCGTTAAGAGAACCGGGAATATGAAATACTATATTATCGCAGGAGAAGCATCTGGCGACCTGCATGGCAGTAATCTTATCAGGGAAATGAAAAAGCTGGACCCGGCGATCTCGATTCGTTGCTGGGGCGGCGATAAAATGCAGGCAGCCGGTGGCGAACTGGTGAAACATTACCGGGAACTCGCGTTTATGGGTTTTACAGAAGTGCTGATGAACCTGCGTACGATCTTTCGAAACCTGGCCTTTTGCAAAGAAGATATCACCCAATACCACCCCGACGCCCTCATCCTGATCGACTATCCCGGTTTCAACCTGCGCATCGCCAAATGGGCCAAACAGCAAGGCCTCAAAGTGATCTATTATATCAGTCCGCAGGTATGGGCCTGGAAAGAAGGACGTGTGCGGATGATGAAGGAATGTATCGACAAAATGATCGTGATACTGCCCTTCGAAAAAGATTATTTCAAAAATAAGTGGAACTGGGAAGTGGAGTATGTCGGGCATCCTTTGGTG
>JAEZRB010000135.1 GCA_023412975.1 Bacteroidota bacterium
CGTTTTACGCTTATGCAAAATTTCCAATAAACCTGCCATCATACCTGTTCGGAAGAAATTTTATCATAAAAGCACAACAAAAAACGTTAAGTAACATTAAGACAATAGTTGAACAAACTGCACAATAATACTATTTCGCAAAAAAAAATACGCCATTTTAGCTTATTCACAGGATGTGTATATTTGTTTCGGAAAAACAGTTATTTCACAGACTGACGTTAGCGGTAATTTTAAAAACTCAGTTCAAAAAGTCTTCCAACCATTAACAATTTCTATGTTGAATAGTCTATTAGCGAACTTTTACGAAAGGGATCTAAACAAAGTAATAGATGAATTAAATCAATTTAAGAGAGAGGAAGATATTTGGAAGACTCAGGGCTCAATAAACAACTCCTGTGGTAATTTAACATTACACATTATTGGCGGGCTAAATTATTTCGTGGGGACACAATTGGCCAATACCGGATACGTCCGAGATCGAGTGAGGGAATTCTCATCGAAAGGTGTTGACAGAACAGTTCTTGTATCCGAGTTAAAAAAACTTATTCAGTTGATTAAAGCAACTTTACTATCCTTGACTGAGGAGGATATGAAATCTGAGTTTCCAATAATGTTTGATGACGCGAAAAATTCAAAAAGTTATGTGCTGACACAATTGTTAGTCCACTTAAATTATCATCTTGGCCAAATAAATTATTTGAGGCGGGTCTTCGATAATCGACTAAGACACTAATAGGAAAAGAAACAATACTAGCGCTAACATGAACTGTGTAAAAACCAAGAAAAATACCAGGTTTTTTATGGCCTAGCTAAACAGTAATTTGTTTTCATGGCATTCATGCTGCACATATATAGCACATCCCTTAAGTTTTTGCCTCCCCGCTTGTAGATCCTGGGCTTACCCTGGATGCTACTGCCACTGCTGTATTGGGTAGGACTCAGCCCGGCAAAACTGATTAGCTGGTCATGGCATTCAGATATTTTACTTACCTTTGACGTTACTATTGATTAACGTTGGTATGATCAAAAGCTTTGGCAATAAAGAAACAGAGAGGATTTGGGCAGGTGAAAGAGTGAAAAAGCTTCCGATACCAGTGCAGGAAATCGGAAGAAGAAAACTCAGGATCTTAAATAATGCTGTGGATCTCAACGACCTCAGAATCCCTCCGGCTAATAGACTGGAAAAACTCGCTGGCAACCTTAGAAATTTTTACAGCATCCGTATTAACGATCAATGGAGAATGATTTTCAAATGGAATGCTGGCAATGCATCCGAAGTCGGGACTATTGACTACCATTAAAAATATTAATATGGCAACTCTTAAAAACATACACCCAGGTGAAATATTGATGGAGGAATTCTTAGTTCCATTTGAAATAACGGCCTACAAACTCTCAAAAGATATAGGAATTCCACAAACCCGAGTATCTGAGATCCTTAAAGGAAATAGAAGGATTACTGCAGACACAGCCCTTAGGTTAAGCCAGTATTTCGGAAATTCTGCAAAGTTTTGGCTTGGACTTCAGGATGATTTTGATCTTGAAGAAGAAAAACGTGCAAAAGAACAAGAAATTAATGCAATTAAACCTTGGTCAAAGAACGCCGCATAACATCGGTGACAGTTGCACAACCCCTTTAAAGTCAGGCTTTTTGATTTTTATAAGTTTGGATTGTTTTCTTTTTAGTGTTGAGGCTGGCCAGGGATAGCTGTAGCGGCAACTAATAAAGTAACAACTGTTTTTCAATATACGATTTACCCCGGCATCTCCCCCACTGCGTCTCCAAATCAAGTGAAAATTGCTTAGGAACCGCCATGTGTGTGAAAGTCGATTATTCTTCCTTTACCTTTTCTTTTACGACGACCAGGTCTTTTAATTCGACCTGCATCGGCAACATGCCAATTTTTACAACAGCTCTTTTGCCCCGTAGCTCCATCACCTGCCCTACCTGGTGATTTCGTTTCATCTTAACCTTATCACCAATATTGATGTCGCCACCCACTTCATCAAACTTCGAATCGATCTTCCGCTGCATCCGGTTGGCCGCTTTTTTCTCATTCTTTTTAAACAATAAGGCTTCCATCTGTCCGATCACTTTATTCTTATTTTCTTCTTTTCGCCATTCCAGCTGCAGCTGCCTGAGCTTTCGCTCCATATCACGCAGGTAGTTGATCTTTTCCGCCGCGATCTTATTTTGCTCTTTTAAGATGGCCAGTTGCTGCAAATGTCTTTCCTTATCCAGCACCTGCTGCATTTCCTTTTTAAGCTTTTCATTTTCCCTGACAAGCTTATTCAGCTCCAGTTCTTTTTTCTCCAGTTCCTTTAGATCCTGTTCGGTACGGTTTAATAATTTATCGAGGCGGAACTGGTCCTGGTCTACCAGCTCGCGGGCCTGGTTTATCAATCGTTTATCGAGACCAATTCTCTCCGCAATGGAAAAAGTGTAAGAGCTACCGGGTTTACCAATGATAAGTTTATATAGCGGTCTCAGGTTTTTCTCGTCAAACCCCATGGCACCGTTAATGATACCCGCTGTTTTGCCCGCCATCACTTTTAAATTCAGGTAATGCGTGGTCACAATACCCAAAGCATGTTTTTTAGCCAGTTCCTGCAAGATCACCTCAGCAAATGCACCGCCCAGGTTGGGATCACTTCCACTGCCCAGTTCGTCAATAAAGAAAAGTGTTTTGCCATTCGCATTTTCCATGAAATGCTTCATGTGAAGTAAATGGCTGCTGTAGGTACTGAGTTCGAACTCGAGGCTTTGTGTATCGCCGATATGGATCATCAGTTGTTTGAATATTCCAAATCCCGACGAAGGGTGTACAGGAACCAGCAAGCCACTTTGCACCATCATCTGCAAAAGTCCGACTGTTTTAAGAGTAACTGTTTTTCCACCTGCATTGGGTCCGCTGATCACCAGTATTCTTTGCTTCTCGTCTAGGGTGATGCTTACCGGGATCGTCGGTTTGCCAGCTTTTTGATTGTAGAGATAAAGTAAAGGGTGAACGGCCTGCACCAAATGAATTTGCGCTTTATCGGCAACAACCGGGAACTCACCCTGGATCTCTATCGCTAATTTAGCTTTGGCGCGAATGAAATCATATTTGCCAACAATACCGTGGTAGGTGTTGAGCAGCGCTGCATGAACAGCCAGGCTTGCTGTGAGATCCCGAAGTATTCGATAAACTTCTTTTCGTTCTTCATTTTCCAATTCACCTACTTCATTGTTCAGACCGATCGTTTCTTCCGGTTCTACAAAAGCTGTCTTTCGGCTTTCGCTCTCTCCATGCAGGATACCTTTCACGGTACGTTTCTGTTCGGCAAATACCGCCAGTACCCGCCTCCCATTCATAAAACTTTCTTCTATTTCTGCGAGGTAACCCTGTTTGTTTAGTTTCGAAACGATCCGGTCGAAAACCCTTCTCAGTTCATTTCTTTTGCGGTAAAGATTCATGCGGATATCCCGCAGCTCAGAGGAAGCAGTATCTTTTACCTGTCCATATTCGTCGATAACGGCGTCAATGATACTGATAATAGCTTTTTCATAATGGGTATCCGCAATTACCTGTGCCAGCCCTCCATAGGCTGTCCGGCGCTCATTGTCGAACCAACGGAATATTCTCTCTATACTTTCCGCGAGTTTTCGCAGCATCAGCAATTGCTCGCCCGACAAAACCGCACCCGGGATTGATAGTAACTTTAACTCTTTGGCAAGATTGAGAATATAGTCATTGGGGAAATAAATGCTGTTTTGTAATAATATTTTGTATTCGTGGCTTTGCCTGAGTTCAGTATCGATAAATTCCTTACGGGTATGGATGCGGAGTTCCTCCGCCCTTTTTCGGGCCAAATCGGTCTGGCAATAATTAGCCAGTAGTGATTTTATTTTATCGAATTCCAGTTGTAAATAAGCCGACTCCGGGAATAATTTCATATTTCAGTCTCCAGTCATTAAACCGCAAATTTCGGGAAGTTTGGCGGCTTATTTATAGCTCCGTGCCCCTCGTGCAAAACTCCGTGCCTTCCGTGACCAAAAAAGGACACGATGTACACGAAGGAAACACGAGGAACACGGAGATTTATTAGCAGGGATTATTTACCGGGTTTCCAGTCATTAAACCACAAATTTTCGGAAAGTTTAATATTACTGTGATTTCATAGTATATAAATCCCCCGTGTCCTTCGTGCAAATCTCCGTGCCCTCCGTGACCAAAAAAAGGACACGATGTACACGAAGGACACACGAGGAACACGGAGATTTATTAGCAGGGATTATTTACCGGGTTTCCAGTCACTAAACCACAAATTTTCGGAAAGTTGAATGTTACTGTGGTTTCATAGTATATAAATCCACCGTGTCCTTCGTGCAAAACTCCGTGCCCTCCGTGACCAAAAAAAGGCCGGCTGCGTCTGCAACCGGCCAAAAACAACTGCTTAACGAGAAACGAAGTTGTATATAAATTATCCTGATTAATGTTTGGCCCACCACAATGGTGTCAACACTTCATCCGGACCACCCAGGGCAGTAACCGCCTGTTCGTATCCAGCCGCGTTGCTTGAAGGCAGGCTTGATGGATATTTCAGGCGTTGTGGGAAGAATTTCACATTACTTGTCATGTAGTTGCCGGCATTAAGTGCAGGCATATTTACAAGCGGATTTTCTAAAGCAGGATTTTCGAAGAACGGTAATCCAAGGCGACGATGATCACTCCAGGCTTCAAGAGGCAGCCATGGTGTATGCGCGATGAATTTCTGGGTAATGATCTTTGTGAGTTGATCATTCTTAACTGTGCCGTTCTTATAAAGGTGATTGACCGGATACAAGATATTGGCTGTTCCGGCTGTATTGGTATAACCATCGACAAAATCCATGCTATGTGAAGCTGGAGGCTCAGCAGTATGATTCCATGCTACTGACGTGCCTACCCTATTATACTCAGTAGATGTCTTATAATCAGATGCGAAATCGGAAACGCCCCAATATGCGAAGTTGGCATCGATACCTGCTTCGTAAGCTGCCTGGCCGCTCATAGGTACAGTCCAGCCTCTTACAGCAGCTTCAGCCAGGAGGAAATATGTTTCCCAATTGGCGAAGAAGATACGTTTGCTGGTGCTGTTACGGAACTGATGTCCGTGACGGGGTATAGCGCCATTATGAGCCCTGACCTGGTTCTTAGCACCCTTCGCACCCCAATCACCATTCACAGGAGCATTCCATGTATATTTCGCATCGAGTGTTTTCACCACATTACCAGCATCATCTACCAGGTTACGTTCTGTTGTTTTAGCACTGTTATCCCAGGAAGGATAGGCGTTGAAATCAGGATTATCAAAATCACCAGGGATAATATAGGCCTTATATGCCCTCGGATCAATAGCGTAAGGAAGGCCATCCAGCCAATAGCCTGCAGAAGGATCATTGGTCATGGTGGTGAAATGGTTTAAAAATCTCAAACCAATATAATCCGCGTCTTTAATAGCAGAATGCATAGTTGCAGGCAGCTGGTCTTCAGATTTAATACCACCCAGGCCAATAAAAATATTATTGATGGTTGATGACATCTGGTAATAATTCCATTCCCTGGTCATTACACCGGTCAGGGCATCCCAGCCTGGCTTTTCTGCTACCTGGAATACATCGTCGGCAGCGGTCAGCAGCGGTAAAGCAGCTGCAGATTCAAACTCTGATTTGGCCTTATTTTCGTCTACTTCTGAAAGGCGCATAGCCAGTCTCAGACGCATTGAATTGGCATATTTCTGCCATTTGGCATAGTTGAAACCATAAGCCTGGTCAAACTTCGCAGCAGGACCGGTAACTGACAGATCCAGTTTGGATGAAGCGTCTTTCAATTCTTCCAGCAAGAAATAGTAAACGGTTTTCACATCAGAAAACTCGGGGTTAACACCCTGGAAAGCGTTGATGGGAATAGGACCGAAATTATCAGCCAGCTCACTCATCAGGTATACTCTCCAGATACGGGCTACCTGGAGCAGGTTGTTCGTATATTCTTTGATATTACCTGCAGCGATTTGTTTTTCTGCAACCTGGATACCGGTGTTGATGCCATTGAGCCATCCGCCCATGTACCCGTTACCATAGTAATCACTTGACCAGCCATCGTTGTAGCCGCCAACGGAAATACCGCCGCCAAATTGCTGGCGCCCCGCTGTTTTCCAATAGAGCACATATATCCGCTCAGAAATATGTGGGTCCATCTGGCTGCCAACGATTGACCCGTTGATAAAATATTCTACCTGCACCTGACTTTCGGTCACCAGGTATGGATCCTGGTTTATCTCTTCAAATTTGTTACATCCACCCAGCAATACGGCAGCTGCGAGGGGAATGCCGGTATATTTTAAAATCGATTTCATATAATTTGTTTTAGCTTTTTTAATTAAAAACCGAGTGATATGCTAAACAGGAAAGAACGCATTGTTGGGAAAGCACCGCTTTCAAAACCTACTGCGTTGGATCCGGTTGCGAATACTGATTCTGGGTCGATGCCGTGCAGGTGGCTCTTGATCATCCAAACGTTATTGCAGGACAATGCAACTTTTGCACGTTGTACAGGAGTTTTTGCCAGCATGCCCCTTGGAAGGTCGTAGCTTATCTGAACATTCCTCAAACGGATATTCGTAGCATCGTACAGGTAAGCCTCACCAACACCCAGGTTATTCAATGTTGCCACAGTTCTCCAGTATTGCTGAGGTGTTACAGCAATTGTGTTTTTGACAGGATTACCACCGGGATCCAATACCACACCATCTACAACTAAGGTAGAACGGTCGCCGTTAGGTGCTGTTACCCTTGCAGCACCACTTGCCTGCAGACTCACATTTGATGCGGAGAAAATCTCACCACCGAAACGAGCGTCAACCAGGAATGACAGTCCAACACCTTTATAAGTGAATGTATTGGTCACACCCAGTAATCCTTTTGCCTGCTGGTTACCTAATTTCACGATTTCAGCATCTCTCTGGGGAAGACCAGTTGAATTCAATAAAAGCTGCCCGAAATGAGGGCTAGACTGGTCTTTTACGCGAAGGAACCTTGTTCCATAAATATCACCATAAAGACCACCGGTAGCTGCCCTGATAAACAGGTCATCGAATGCACCAAGATCATACACATTTACATCCAAATCACTTGCGATATCGATGATCTTGTTTTCATTCTTAGAATAGTTAGCCATTAATGACCAGCCCAATGAATTGGGGTTGGAAAGGATCCTAACATCAGCCATCAACTCGATACCCTTGTTCTGGATATCTCCGGCGTTTATCATCATTTTTTCATAACCACTCAGGGGATCCATTGGGATAGCGATCAGCTGGTTGGTGGCATTTGATTTATACCAGGTAAAGTCGATACCCAGCCTGTTGTTGAAGAAGCGGGCTTCAGCACCAAACTCAAGGTTCTTGATCAACTCGCTTTTCACATTTTCATCCTTCAACAATGAATTGCGCACCGCGTAAGTATTGTTGTTGGGGTCTTTGCGAATTTCATAACCATTGTACAGGCTATATGGAGCAAGGTCATTACCCACTGAGGCATGAGACACACGCAGTTTGGCATAGTCCATCCAGCCTGGGATATGGGTACCCATTTTCTCAAGCATGTCTGTGATTACCCACGCAAAACTGACAGAAGGATAGAAATAAGAACGGTTCTCTTCAATCAGTGCGGAAGACCAGTCGTTACGGAAAGTCGCATCCAGGTAGAGATAACCATCGTAGTTAACACCTACACTACCATAAAGTGAATTAATTTTCTTACGGCTGTAACCCTGGCCAATACCAGGCGCACCTTGTCCGTTGGTGAGTGAAAATACATTGGGTACTTCCAGCGGACCAGTGCTTATTCCCAGTGAACTAAAGCGCTGGTGCATCAGGTTACCACCTGCAGTGATCACACCACCGAATTTTCCAACCACATTATCTTTCTTCGCACTCAGCAAAGCACTGTAGTTAGTTTCAGTAAATGTTTGCTTACCTTCTGAATATTCATTGGCACGGTTACTTCCGGCATACACTTTACGTTGTGTATTGGTAGTGTAAATATCACCCCCTGCTCTCACTTCAGCATCCAGCCAGTTTGTAAGTGCATATTTGACAGAACCGGTCATGATAAAACGATCACGTGTATCCTGGTTCAGGTTGTATTTGTTGTTCCAGTAGGGATTGTTTTGCCATCCCGGAGCACCCGGAAACCAAAGCATGTTTCCAAACTCATTGGTAGCAGCCGAGAAATCGCGGATATCCATGCTCCTGGGCAGATTGTACAAAACAAAAATATTGCTCACATCGCGACCATTGATCGGCCTGTTGAAACCTGAAGTGTTATTATAAGAAAATTTCACATCAGTTGTCCAGCGATTGTCCTTGCCAAACCTGGTAGTAGCACGCGTAGTCAGGTTGGTTCTTTCCAGTTTATTACCGGGGATGATGCTTCTGTCGTTCCAGCGACTAAGGGAAGAATAAACAGAAGTTCCGCCAAACTGTTGTTGGAAAGCCAGGTTATAATTCTGGGTTGTACCATTGCGAAGGAAATTTTTCACGTTATCATGGCTGGTTGACAGCGATGACTGGGTACCATCCCATTTAGTAACAGATTGTCCTTCGGCTTTGGGACCCCAGCTCAACTGGCTGGTAGGATCAAAAATATTGTCACTACCCTGTGCGTATGTATCCTGAAGTTCAGGACGGAGGAAAATGTTTTCGATACCCTGGGTCATAGAGAAAGTTATACCCAGGCCGGATTGTTTTTTCCCGGATTTAGTAGTGATCAGGATAACGCCATTACCCGCACGCGAACCATACAAGGCTGCGGCGGATGGTCCTTTCAGGATCGACATGCTTTCGATATCATCAGCACTGATATCACCCAGACCATTACCACGGTCGAAGCCTGCGCTCCAGTAACCGTTTTCAGATGTACCGGTAAAGTTGTCGATGGGTGTACCATCTACTACGATCAGGGGTTGGTTGTTTCCAACCAGCGATGTGTTACCGCGAAGCAGGATCTTTGACGAACCGCCCGCACCATTGCTGGAGCGAACAACCTGCAGACCTGCTACTTTACCAGAAAGTGCATTAGCCAGGTTGGTTTCTTTAGCGTCAACCAAAGCGGTACCGCGGAGTTCCTGTACGGCATAGCCCAGGGATTTTTGCTGACGTTTAATACCCAGCGCTGTTGTTACTACTACCTCACCCAGGTCGGTAGCAGCAGATACTAGATCCATATTCAGGGTACTTGCAGTTCCAACAGTAAGTTCTCTAGAGCCAAAACCTATAGAGCTAAAAACCAGTACAGCATTGTTGTTGGGAACCGTAATGCTGTAGCGACCATTTTCATCCGTAATTACGGACTGAGTCGTCCCTTTGATGCTGACCGTGGCAGCAGGGACCGGTCTGCCGTCGTCACCGGTCACAACACCGGTGATTGTACGCCCCCCCTGCGCCAGCAAAAGAGAATTGGCTAATAGCAGGACGAAGCACACAAGCAGTAATCGTTTGTTCTTCATTGCAGTTGAGTTTTTAAAGTTTAATTAAAAGTTTGAGATCTGGTATAGTTGAATTGTTAAGTTGCTACTATTTTGGATTCCGCTTTGGATGTTTTCTTTATTGCAGTTCCGGAATACTCCTTTACACGATTTTCCATAACGAGTGCGGCCGAACCAATCAGTTCCGCGTCATGCCCAAGGTCTGATATTTCAACAACCGTATTCGCCGACAAACGGGGTATACAGTGTTCATTCAATGCCTGCTGTATGGGTGCCTGCCAGACCTTACCAGCCAGCGCACCCCTTCCGCTCAGGATCACAGCTTCCGGATTCATCAGGTGAATAAGAATCGCCACACCTTTACCAATATTATATCCAGTTTCTGATAAGAGCTCTACAACAAACTGGTCGCCTTTGTAAACAGCTTTTACAATGGACTCCCAGTCGTTCTCGATATGTCCTGTGGGAAATTGCTTGCCTACACCTGATAACCGGCCTGCTCTCAATCCTTCCGCAGCTTTTTCCACCACTACCACCAGAGAGGCTTCGGTTTCAAGACAACCGCTTTTACCACAGACACAAAGTTTATTATTGTTAAAGAAAGGCATGTGGCTAAACTCACCGGCAAAACCGTTTTGTCCACGAAACAGCTCCCCGTTCAATATCATACCCAGGCCGATACCCCAGCTGATATTCACCACCATGGCATTTTTGCGATGACGAGCCGCACCAAACCTAAACTCGGCCAGCGCAATCAGGCTCGAGTCATTATCTATATACACCGGCAACTCAATCTTCTCTGAGAGATATTGTGTGATCGTCTTGGGTTTGCTTTCGAGAAAAGAATAATTGATGCCTTTTTTGAAATCGATAAAACCAGGCATCCCGATGCCTACACCCATGATCTTCTTTTTGTCTATCCCGGACTCAGCAATCACCTCTATAATGCAGTCAGCCAGTTGGGAAGGAGCGCCTGGATTATTAAGCAGCGGCAGTTCAAATTTTTTTACATCGCTGATATGACGATTCTCGCTGTCCATGATACTGATCCTGGTGACCAGTTGATCCATCGCAACAGATACTATATATATGGTGTCGGGAATAATAGAATAAGTAACTGGTCTTCTTCCGCCGCTCGAAGGGGCATAACCTGATTCTTTGATATAGCCTTCGGCTATCAATTCCATCAGGACTTTCATCGTAAAAGGAATGCTTTTCCCAATACGTTCACTCAGGTCGGCACAGGAAAGGTGCCCGGAAAAATAAAGTTCCCTGAAGAGTAAACCCTTATAAAAAGCCTTTTTTCCCATTTTCTCCAGCAGTAGCAGTCGTTTCTTATTAAAATGTTAATCTAAAATAAGGAGATTTTGAAAAAAACAAAAAACTTTTATTAATTTTTTAAGAAGTTAGCCGAGTTTGATGAAAATTGAATAACAACTGTTAGATGTACATTTGTATACGGGTTTGACAGATTTGGCTTATTAACCCGGCATTATCTAAACAACCTTACCATGGATATCTCCCGGCACCACACACTTAAACTATGCCTTACTATTGGCGTTATTAGTATGGTAAACCTGCTTTCCTGCGCCCA
>JAEZRB010000143.1 GCA_023412975.1 Bacteroidota bacterium
CAGTATTTTACCCCGGTTGGAAAGGGTGAAGAATTTGTACCTACCACAGGGTCGAATGGTGTGATAAAAGTTTCATTTGAACCCGTAACCACCCGCTACATAAAAGTACGCGTAAAAAACCAGGGAAAAATTCCGGAAGGAAGACCTGGTGCAGGCAACAAACCCTGGTTATTTGTGGATGAAATTGAATTGAACTAGTGTTCGACTGTTTGATTGGCAGGCGATGACCGGTAATGTATTATTTAGCCGGGAAGACCGGAAGAAAAAATACTTTTTCAACCAATACTTCCTGTCTCTCCGACTTCCCGGCTATTTTTAAACTGATAAACTACCTGATTACCGTATTTTAATATCTTTGGATTTAATTCGATTTCAATACTATTTTCAACATGGCAAAAAAAGCTTCTCCGATTGATCTTAGCGACAGTTTTGAAAAAATTCCCGTAAAAATCTATCCCGACCTCAAAAAGGGCTCACATGCCGTAGCGCAGGAAGTGGCAGCCCTGATCCGTGAAAAACAAAAGAACAATGAAACCTGTGTGCTGGGTCTCGCCACGGGTTCAACCCCCAAAACATTATACGCGGAACTGGTGCGCATGCATAAAGAAGAAGGACTTAGTTTTAAAAACGTAGTCACTTTCAACCTGGATGAATATTACCCGATCGACAACGACGCTCTGCAAAGCTATAGCCGTTTTATGCGGACAAACCTTTTTGATCATGTAGATATCGATCCGGCCAATATCCATATTCCTAATGGTGAAATAAAAAAAGAAGATATCAAGTCGCACTGCAGCCAGTATGAAAAAATGATCGATGAAGCTGGTGGCATCGACCTGCAGATTCTGGGTATTGGTAATAATGGCCATATTGGTTTCAACGAACCGGGCTCAGGCATCTATTCCAGGACCAGGCTGATCACCCTCGACAATTCCACGCGTATCGCCAATGCGTATGAATTTGCCAATATCTCGCAGGTACCACGCCTGGCCATCACGATGGGTATCAGTACCATCATGAAATCCAAAAAGATCATCCTGATGGCCTGGGGCGCGTCAAAAGCACCCGTGATCAAGAAGGCGGCTGAAGATGAGGATACAGAACACGTTCCCGCTTCGTTGCTGCAAAACCATGACGATACCACTTTTGTGATTGACGAAGCCGCCGCGTCTGAACTTACGCGTTATAAATCACCCTGGCTCACGGGAGATTGCGAATGGACACCGGCCATGGTGAAAAAAGCGGTGGTGAACATGGCGCTGAAATTGAAAAAGCCTATTCTCAGTCTTACCAACAGTGATTATAACGAATTTGGTTTAAGTGACCTGCTGGTAGAAAAAGGTGACGCTTACGAAATAAACCTGCAGGTTTATTATATGCTGCGTGATTCCATCACCGGCTGGCCGGGCGGAAAGCCCAATGCGGTGATACCCGCGCATCCCGAAAGATCAGTTCCCTATCCCAAGCGGGTGATCATCTTTTCGCCGCACCCTGATGATGATATTATCAGTATGGGTGGCACATTTCAGCGTTTGCATGACCAGGGACATGATGTGCATGTAGGCTACCAGACTTCCGGTAATATCGCGGTGACGGATGAATTCGTAACCCGCTTCCTCGATTTTGCCGTGGGCTTTGAGGAAATCGTTGGGATCGACACTGAAAAGTCGAATAAGATCCTCAACGAAGCGCGTAAGTTTATCGCCACTAAAAAATCGAACCAGGTCGACACACCTACGATCCGTTCCATCAAAGGACTGATCCGGCGTGGCGAAGCCCGTGCTACCTGCCGCTATGTGGGCATTCCTGATGAGAATATACATTTCCAGAACCTGCCATTTTATGAAACAGGCACGATCGAGAAAAAACCCATGGGTGAAGAGGATGTAAAGATCACCATGGAATTACTTCGGAAGATAAAGCCGCACCAGGTGTTCTGCGCCGGCGATTTTGCCGATCCGCATGGCACGCACCTGGTTTGTTTTAACGTAGTACTGGAATCGCTGAAGCGGATCAAAGCCGATGGTGATGACTGGATAAAGGACTGCTGGCTATGGCTCTACAAAGGCGCCTGGCAGGAATGGAATATTGAAGAGATTGAAATGGCTATCCCCATGAGCCCCGACCAGGTGATGAAAAAGCGGTTCGGCATCTTTATCCACCAGTCCCAAAAAGACTCTGTGCCCTTCCAGGGCAGCGACTCGCGTGAGTTTTGGCAAAGGGCCGAAGAAAGAAACGCGGCTACAGCCAATTTGTATGCTGACCTTGGACTTACGCATTATGCGGCGATGGAGGCTTTTGTTAGATGGCATTATTAGGCGGGAGTCTTTAGTCGGGAGTCGGGGTCGGGAGTAGTCGGTTGGGGTTAGAAGTTAATTAGTCAATTATTGACATCCCGTTCTCCTTAGACTTCACTTTGAAATGTAAATATTAAAACCAAAGATTGTTGTGATTAGTCTCCCGCAGTTGGCGGGACAAGTTGCGACTACTAACCAGTCCCCTAGGGCTGTCTAGACTTGTTTTTTACCACTCTTGTATTGGCCCAGATGTCTCCTATTCTCTTATTGTTTGGGTTATTTGCTGCGTTTATATATGCAACTAATCCAAAGCACCATACAATTTCAATAAAGTCGGCTAATCTCCTCTTTACTGCTTGTAAAAAAGTTATTTTCCTTCCGTCAGAGCTTTCAACCCTAATCCCCAACAGATTTTTACCGAATGTGCCGGAAAAAAGTTTCTCTGCAACTATGAAATAGACAATCCAATAAAGTATTGGCAAGAGTGCTAAAATACCATCTACTTTATATTCAGTTCCAGTTTTTTCCCCAATGGCAACAGGTAAAAATAGTATAAATAAGAGTAGCGTTAAATAATCTATCACAGAAGCAAATACCCTCTTTTTTAGTACATCCTTCGAAATTTTGGTCTCGTTATCTGGAAATAATTGCTGGTCCATTATTATTTTATTCCGATTTTAAACCCGTTCTCCTTAGTCCTGCCGTTCTACTTAGTCTTCCCCTCAAATGTAAAAAGTAAAGCCCAAGATTGTTATGAATAGTCTCCCGCCATTGTCGGGACAAGTTGCGACTAATCATTAGTCTCTTAGGAGTGTCTAACCCGCACTAACATACATTGGTCATCCAAGGGCATTCTTGTTATAGTTGATGAAAAACCGAATTTCTCAAAAGTCTCATCTTCTCGTGAAAAAATCCTGGAAATTTTAAACTATCGTAAGATATCCAACCCGAATTCGTATTCAAGCATTCGTAAAATGTTCGCCATCCTTTTAGCTTCCTCCCAGTTATCCTCAAAATTTGTTGGACTGTTGTAAGAATATAACCTGTAATGATTACTTGTAGCTATTTCTACCGTCGTTACATCTCCTTCACTGATAACAAAGCTTTTGTTTAAGTAATCCATGTCGGGGAGTTCAAGGATCTTGTGGACAATAATCGAATTTATAAAAGACTTCCAGCCGGATTTAGGGGATATTTCAGAAACTATTGCGTTTTCAACCATCAACGTATCTTCAATGGCTTTGCTTGTAAAATTAAAAATTTTCCCTTGCCAGTCATCGGTTACCTTGCTGAGCGTAATGAGTTTACTGGTATCATTTAAGCCAGACGTAAGCCAAATTCGTATTTGAATTTGACTAAACCCTTGCTCCAGGCTTTCAATATTTAATGCCTTTGACGCTAAAGAAATGTAACGATGAGTGTTACTGATGCTATTGTTAAATTCTTCAGGCACATTACTAACTATGTTTTCAAAATCAGTTTTGTTCTCACAAGAATTAATCAGTAGTACCACTCCAATACACAAATAGGTCAAAAAATTCTTTCGCATTATTCTATAATTTATATTGTATTCCTGGCTCGAAGTATAGACTATAATGAACTGGCTGCTCTCATTCTATCCAATCTTGCAGCAGAATATTTCAACTCAACAACTCATTAAAGCAATATCGCCCGGTTATGCCTGGCTTCTTATATATAAATAATAATGGATTAATTTTTACAGATTACGAAGAACATAGCTTCTTACTCATAAATTTCAGTAATGACGCTAATCTCTCCAATTCAAGAAAGTCTGTCTGGTAATTTTCTTCAATAAGGGACTTTAAAAAATTAATATCGTCATGCAGGGAGCCTACCTCTAACTCCGGCTTATCGGGAAATGAACCCATGTCTTCAGATGGGACACTCCAATAATTATCATCCTCAAATGAAAGCTCCTTTATATTTGACCGTTTTAAATTATCCAATACAACTTTAAACAATAAATCAAGTTCACCTAAACTAATATTTTCCAATGTATTATTTATTTTGATTGTTTGAGATTTCTTTTGCCCCCGTTGTCCTTAGTCTTCCTACCAAATGTAAATATTAAATTCTGGGACCGTTGTGATTATTCTTAGACTAGTCATCAGCATCTTAGAGCTGTCAACTCACACTTTCAATGACTGGGCATCGAGGGAAGCCTTGCTATTTGCCAAATTCCAGACTATCTTCACAAAAAAACCAAACTATGGCATTATTTAAATCTGGGAATCCCACGTTGAGAGAAACTGCTTTTGAAGGAACCATTTTGCAGGGCGTCAGCACCGGTGAGGAAATGAGCCTGAGAGGCACGATGAACAAATTTGGATTTCTTTTTATCATGATGATGGGCACATGCTTTGTCTCATGGAGCCAGTTTTACAAAGGCGCTGATCCAATGCCCCTGATGCTGACCGGCGTTTTCGGCGGCCTGGCAGTTGCACTGGTGATGTCGTTTAAAAAACAATGGTCACCCTATCTCGCACCGGCTTTCGCCTTGCTCCAGGGTCTGTTTGTGGGTTCGGTTTCTGCTTATTATGACTTCGCTTTTAAAACAAGTTACCCTGGTATCGTCATGCAGGCGGTAGGACTTACGCTGATCGTGGCCATGGTGATGTTTGTATTGTACCAGACCCGCATCATCCGCGTTACTAATAAGTTCAGATCAGTTATTACCATCGCGACTATCAGCATTATGGTTTTCTACCTGGTAAAATGGATCGCGTCACTTGCTTTCGGTGCTACCATCGGCGCTTTTACCAATGCCAGCACACCGCTGGGAATTGGTTTTTCTATCGTGGTTGTTTGTCTTGCCGCACTGAATCTCCTGCTTGACTTCGATATGATCGAAAAAGGCGTCGAAAACCGTGTTCCGAAATACATGGAATGGTATGGCGCGTTTGGCTTACTCGTTACGCTGGTATGGCTGTATCTTGAAATACTCAGGCTCCTGTCGAAACTGAAGGACAGGTAGTTTTTTGAAGGCGGATCTGATGCTGGATACTTGATGCTGGATACTGGATACTGGATACTGGATTCTGGATATTGGATGCTTGATATGTAAGTATTCAGACTTCCTGATGGTTGATGATTTGCATAGAAAAGTCAGATCACGAATAATTATATTAAACTCCATTCCATACGGGATGGAGTTTTTTTGTGTCATATGGGCCATGGGTCTGTATTTGCCCGGCTCGGGAAATGAACGTAAATTTGATTGCTTTGAAAGGGTATCACTACATATTTATCAACAGGCTGTTTTTCTCCTCCAACCTGAAAGCCTTTTGTAAAACCGCCCCGGCGGCATCCTGATCCAGATCGCCGGGGAAATAGCCGGTATCCCATTTTTTCATCATGCCTGCTGGCAGCCGCAGGCATATAAACTCATAATCATGCAGGCAGTTGACCATAAACTGATCTTAAAAAAATCAGATTACGAGCTATTGGTAAAATTTGTCTTTACCCATCTCAACCCTATGTCGGCCGATAACAAAAGCGCCGAGCAATTGTATGAAGAACTGAAATCCGCGGAAATTCATCAGTCGGATGAACAGATTCCCGCTGAAGTTGTACGTCTAAATTCCATCGTTGAAGTTTACGAAGAAACAACAGGACGGCAATCCCGGTTTCAACTGGTATTGCCCGATGAAGCGAACCTGCGCAGGCAAAAGCTATCAGTTTTCGCACCGATGGGTATTGCGCTGATGGGATATAAAAAGGGACAGAAAGTGAACTGGGAAATGCCTTCGGGTGAAAGGGTGTTTCATATCAGGGATGTGGTGATTAGCTGATACGTCAGACGAGGGCGTCAGCCCTTAGGTAGAAAGGCGGATGACGTGCG
>JAEZRB010000197.1 GCA_023412975.1 Bacteroidota bacterium
ACGCCGATATTCAGACAGGTCTCGAACCCTGGGACGCACATATTGTTGAAATGGAAGTAGACCCTCATGCTGATTTTGCGGGCAAGACACTCATGGAGCTGGGATGGCGCGAACGATTTGGGATCAACATTGTTTATCTCCGGCGCGGAGAGAAAGTGCTTCATGTTCCGGGCCGCAACAATATACTGATGCCCTTTGATAAGGTGGGGATCATTGGTACGGATGAACAACTCCAGGCCTTCAAGCCAACATTTGACGCGATCGAAAGTATGTCGCCGGATGAAAAAAATAGTGTAGACATCTCGCTGCAAAAGATACTGGTGGATGAGCATACCAGGTTAAAAGGTAAAAATATACGGAACTCTGGTTTGCGTGAACGCACCAATGGCCTGGTTGTTGGGATTGAAAGGAATAACAACAGGATACTCAATCCCGACTCCACCACTGAACTTGAATGGGGTGATATATTATGGATCGTGGGTGATAAGAAAAAGATCAATAAACTGAGCCAGGAGAAACCTGAAAAAAAAGTAAATACCATGAAATCATATACTACACTTTCTGAGACCATGAACGCGTTGCGCGAAAAAGGTTATACTGAGGATTTCAACCTGCAGCAGAATTGTCTTGAGTGCCGCCAGGGAGCGTTCCAGGTTTTTGCAGATGAATTTAAAGTAGATGAATTTTTCCGTTTTGAAGGTGAGAGTAATCCCTCTGATTCCGCGATCCTGTACGCGATTTCTTCCGATAAACATAACCTAAAAGGTGTACTGGTGAATGCTTATGGTATTTATAGCGAGCCCGTGACGGATGAAATGATGCAAAAACTGGATTTACGCAAATAGCGGTTACATTTTTAAAGTAGTATTTCCTTCTCCCACATTGACCATTGTCAATGGATTTTATTGACCTTTCGCATTGGCGCCTGTCCCGGGCCCGGGATAGCTTTGCATTTCATCAAAATTGTTGAGATGCTGAACAGGTTCTTTCGTTATGCAGCCCGCCTGCAAAATACAGGTCTGCATGCCGCACGCTGGGGGATCGTGATTGTATTATTGTGGATTGGTGGTTTAAAAGCATTCAGGTATGAGGCGGCAGGTATCGTTCCTTTTGTTGCAAACAGTCCGACCATGAACTTTTTCTATAAATACGAAGCGCCGGAGTACAAGAAACACATGAATAAGGAAGGCGAGTACAAGCCGGAGAATATCGCCTGGCATAAAGAAAATAATACTTACACTTTTTCATACGGACTTGGAGCTTTGATCGTCCTCATCGGGCTGATGATCGCAATGTATCCCATATGGCCAGGTGTGTCTGCAATAGGTAGTTTTCTCGCGTTGATTATGTCCCTGGTCACGCTTTCATTTTTAATAACCACACCCGAAACCTGGGTACCAGCACTTGGTGATACCGAACACGGTTTCCCCTATTTAAGCGCAGCCGGCAGACTGGTCATTAAGGATCTGATCATGCTGGGTGCCAGCATTACCACCATGGCACAGGCTTCCCGGAAATATTTGGAGAAAAGAAAGTTGAGTTATTCAGTTTGATCAGGTGTTTTTTGACCGAATACAGAAAAATCGCAATGATAAACGATTAATCTCTTCCCGTCCTCCCGCCTTCCCGGCAAAAAAAATAAAACAAAACGCTGTACCTACGGCGCTACCAAAACGTCGCCCCGCTGGAGCTGGTAAACATTTGGTTGAATACGGAAAAAGGCGATGATAGACAATTTAATTTTCTTTCCGTCTTCCCTTCTTCCCGGCAAAAAAATACCCTATGCCAACTAATCCATCCTAGGTAAACAAATTCGAACTAATTGCCTGATGAAAATGTTTAATTCATTTGTCATTTTAAGACGTAACTCCGTTGGGCTTGGAAATTTTTGGCCGGGTACAGAAAAACACGGGATTTTGTAAACGATTAATTCTCTTCCCGTCCTCCCGCCTTCCCGGCAACTGAAGCATAAAATAAAAACTAAAGGAAATATGGAACTAGGCTTATACACTTTCGCGGATGTACAACCAGACTGGGTTGCTGGCAAAGCAATGAATACACACCAGCGTATCCAGGATCTAATGGAAGAGATCAAACTGGCTGATGAACTTGGCCTGGACGTATTCGGTGTGGGAGAACATCACCGCTCTGACTATGCAGTGTCTTCACCTGCAGTGGTGCTCGGCGCCGCTGCCGCTATCACAAAAGATATAAAACTATCCAGCGCGGTTACTGTACTCAGTTCGGATGACCCGGTTCGGGTGTTCCAGGATTTTGCGACCGTTGACCAGCTTTCAGGTGGCCGGGCGGAGATCATGGCGGGCCGTGGTTCATTTATCGAATCGTTTCCTTTGTTTGGTTACGACCTGCACGACTATGATGAATTGTTTACGGAAAAGCTGGATCTTTTACTAAAGCTGAATATGGAAGAACGGGTTTCCTGGAAGGGGAAACATCGTACCTCTATCAATCATCTTGGGGTCTACCCACGGCCATTTCAATCCTCCATTCCACTCTGGCTTGCCGCAGGAGGTACACCGGCATCTGCAGTCAGGGCTGCTACACTTGGTCTGCCACTTGCCCTGGCAATCATTGGAGGTCTGCCAGAACAGTTTGTACCTTTTGTCAAACTATATCGTGATACAGCCATGAAAGCAGGACAGGATATGGATAAATTACAACTCGGTATTAACTCACATGTATATGTCGCGGACGATTCGCAACAGGCAGGCGATGAATTTTATCCCACTTATGCAGCCATGATGAACAGGATCGGGCAGGATCGTGGATGGTCGCCCCTGACAAAAAAACAATTTGATCTTTCCAGGTCGGCCAGGGGAGCATTGGTGGTAGGAAGTCCTGCAGAAGTGGTTGATAAGATATTGTATGAACATGAATTGTTTGGCAACACCCGTTTCCTGGCGCAAATGAGTGTAGGATATATCTCACACCAAAAAGTAATGCGGTCGATGGAGCTGTTTGGAACGAAAGTGGTACCGGAAATAAGAAAGGTGTTGAAGGCGCAGGAACTTGTTGATTAACGACAAGTATTTTTAATAATGGAAATAATTCGCCATGACACAAAAGAAAAATACACATGAAAAGAATATCGTCACGGCCAGGAAAAGTGTAAAAGATGCTGAAAAAGTATTGCTGATGATACACGGACGTGGCGGTTCAGCGGAGGATATTCTTTCACTGGCCGGGCACCTGCGATTGAAGGATTTTGCATTACTGGCGCCACAGGCTACCAACCAGACATGGTATCCTTTTTCATTTATGGCACCAACGGTGCAGAACGAGCCATGGCTTTCCTCTGCACTAACTGTTTTGAAAGAATTGCTGGATGATCTGGTCGCGCAGGGAGTGAAAACTGAGAATATTTATTTACTTGGTTTCTCACAGGGCGCCTGTCTCACCCTGGAATTTGTGGCGCGTTATGCGAAGAGATATGGCGGGGTCATTGCATTTACCGGCGGTTTGATCGGAGATAAGATCAACAACGATAATTACCAGGGTGATTTCGGAGGAACTCCAGTTTTTATAGGTAGCAGCAATCCCGACCCGCATGTTCCGGTAGAGAGAGTGAAGGAGAGTACCAAAATTTTGAGATCGATGAATGCTGAAGTGACAGAAATTATCTACGACGGGATGGGACACACGATCAGCCAGGAGGAGATCGACACTGTAAACCGTATCATATTCGGTTGATTAAAAAATTCGGCATAAATAATAGAATGTTTATGAAAGCAAACCTGAAAACCCTGTGCATAGTTTTTCCTGCCCTTGTTTTCATGGCCGGAACTTTTTATTCCTGTAAAGAGAATAAATCGGGTGAGTCGCAAACCCTGACCGTAACGGAACCTTTTCCGCAGGCATCCGCGGTGCCCGAGCCACTGATGGGCTCCAACGCCAATTTTGTGACGGCTGCCAGATCAGTTACTCCGGGAGTAGTGCATATCAAAACAATACACCAGGGTCAGCCCGCAGCCAGTCGTTATTTTGGAGGCGGTTATGGAAGCAGTACACCTTCCATGGGTTCAGGATCGGGAGTTGTCATCAGTGCCGATGGTTATATTGCTACCAATAATCATGTCATTGAAAATGCAAATTCGATAGAGGTTGTGTTTCCCAGCAGGCAGTCCTATCCTGCAAAACTAATCGGGCGTGATCCCAACACTGACCTGGCTTTGTTGAAAGTGGATGCAAAGGATCTGCCCTTTGTGGCGCTGGGCAATTCAGACAATGTGCAGGTGGGAGAATGGGTGCTCGCAGTGGGTTATCCCTATTCACTCAATACGACTGTAACAGCGGGCATCGTTAGCGCGAAAGGTCGCAGCATTGGTATCATCAATCGTTCGGGAGCCGCACGCAATCAACAGGCCAACCCGGCTATCGAATCGTTTATTCAAACTGATGCAGCCATCAATCCCGGTAATAGTGGCGGTGCTCTGGTCAATCTCAATGGTCAGCTTATCGGCATCAACACAGCTATTGCTTCCTTAACGGGCAGCTATGCGGGTTATGCATTTGCAGTACCGGTGAATCTTGCCAAGAAGATCCTTGATGATCTGAAAGAATTTGGAATGGTAAAACGAGGTTTGCTGGGTGTCACTTTTCCTTCACCTTCAGTAGAGGACCAGTACCTGAAGCAACAGGGTATCGATCCCGGGTCGGTAAAGGGGGTATTTATCACCGGCATCCAGGACGGAAGCGCTGCAGATGAAGCGGGTTTGAAAGAAGGCGATATCATCAGTCGTATAAATGGTGTTGAATTATTTTCTTCAGCTGAATTTTCAGAACGTATTGCCAGGCTTCGTCCGGGTGATAAAGTGGAACTCGAATACAGGCGGAATGGCAACATTCGCCGTACTGCAGCAACCTTAAAAGAAGAAACATTACAAAAATCAATCGCGGGTAGCGCAGAGTCGCTTGAAAAGATCTACAATAAACTAGGTGCAAAATTTTCACCCCTTACGCCAGAACTTAAACAGCGCTACAATCTCGAAGCAGGGGTTGTAGTTACCGAAGTCCTTATCGGCGGTTTTTTTGACCGCCTGGGTGTGCCACCCGGCACGATCATATCCTATATCAATGGCAGATCGGTATCCAGCCCGAAAGATATCGACCAGGCATTGATGGATGCCATGAACTCACGCGTGCAAATGCTGGGCATCGCACCAGACGGTTCCCGGATCGCCTTTAACTTTTCGTTGGGTGCTTAAGGTTCGATGATATCAAATTAAAACTGCAACCTGATACCTGCCAGGATGGTGAGGTTGCCAAATGCTACTCATATGAAAAAATAACATCAGTTGTCAGGACTATCGCCATTTAAAAATTAGTGATGATTTTGTTGATTGCATATCCCTGCAATAGAAAGAATATTCTTCCCGCTTTACCGCCTTCCCGGCACTCAAAAACCCCTGCGAAAGCAAGTCGCGATTAACATCGCTTCAACAAATCATGCTTGCCAAAAATTGATTTAAAAAGCAACGAGTCATGGGCTTTAAACACATCTCCATTTGTATAGTAGGAGAGTATGAAATGCAAGGAGAAAATGTTAAACAAAAAAAGCATTTCACTGTTCATAAGTCATGTAAGTCAGTTCAATTTAACACTAACTTCGTGCTGAATTTTCAATAATAGTTTTTTATAAATCACACAAATAATACACTTTTAAAAGTATCGAGACCATGGAAGAAAAATATTCAAAATTGACACGGCAGACCGGAGCTCCGGTACCTGACAATCAAAATGTACAAACCGCCGGTCCGCGCGGCCCAATGCTGATGCAGGATGTTTGGTTTCTTGAAAAAATGGCCAACTTCGACAGGGAAGTAATTCCTGAAAGAAGGATGCATGCGAAAGGTTCTGGTGCTTTTGGCGTATTTACGGTTACGCACGACATCACTCAATACACCAAAGCAAGTATCTTCAACGCCATCGGTAAGAAGACCGATATGTTTGTCAGGTTTTCTACCGTTGCCGGCGAGAGAGGCGCAGCAGACGCGGAGAGAGATATTCGTGGGTTTGCCATGAAATATTATACCGATGAAGGTATCTGGGACCTGGTGGGTAATAATACACCAGTGTTTTTCTTTCGTGACCCGTTGAAGTTTCCTGATCTCAACCATGCCGTAAAGCGTGATCCCAAAACAAACCTGAGAGATGCCAACAACAACTGGGATTTCTGGACACTGCTACCTGAAGCGCTCCACCAGGTGACGATCGTGATGAGCGACCGCGGTATTCCCAGGGGTTATCGCCATATGCATGGTTTTGGAAGCCACACCTACAGTTTTATCAACAAGGACAATGTACGTCACTGGGTAAAATTCCATTTCGTCACGCAACAGGGCATCGAAAACCTGACCGACGAAGAAGCAGCGGCACTCATCGGTAAAGACAGGGAATCATCCCAGAGAGATCTGTTCGATGCGATCGAACGTAAAGATTTTCCAAAATGGAAAATGTTTATCCAAATCATGACGGAAGAGCAGGCTAAAACCTACCGTTTCCATCCCTTTGATCTTACCAAGGTATGGTCGAAAAAAGATTTTCCGCTGATACCTGTGGGTGAGTTTGAATTGAACCGTAACCCGGATAACTATTTCCAGGATGTAGAGCAGGCTGCTTTTAACCCGACTAATATTGTACCGGGTATTGGCTTTTCTCCCGACAAAATGTTGCAGGGCAGATTATTTTCTTACGGTGATGCTCAACGTTACAGGCTGGGTGTAAACCATTTCCAGATCCCTGTAAACAAACCAACCTGTCCCTATCACGCGTTTCACCGCGATGGTGCGATGCGTGTGGATGGTAACTACGGCGACGCGAAGCATTATAACCCGAACAGCTATGGGGTATGGCAGGAGCAGCCTTCGGCCAAAGAACCACCACTGGAATTGCAGGGCACTGCGTACGCGCATAATTTCAGGGATGATGATGAAGACTATTTCACACAACCCGGTGACCTGTTCCGTATCATCAAGTCTCGCGGGAAAGCGGAACTCTTGTTTAAAAATACCGCAGCACAGGTTGGCGGCGCTGATAAGTTCATCCAGGTACGCCATATCCGGAATTGCTTTAAAGCAGATCCCGAATATGGTGAAGGTGTAGCAAAAGCTTTAGGCCTGACCATGGACGAGGTCAACAGTTTTGATATGACACCTTATGACAGGTGGGCACCACGTCCTACTAACGGATAGGAGATACTTGAAAGACCGATATAAGCC
>JAEZRB010000228.1 GCA_023412975.1 Bacteroidota bacterium
TTGAATCCAATCCGGATCACAAAAGCGAGCTTCAAGCTCGCTTTTTTTATTTTCTGGATAGCTCAGCTGAATAGAGCATCCCGACTTTAGTCGGGAAGGTCACAGGTTTGAATCCTGTCCGGATCACAAAGACGAGCTTTTTTGATCGCTTTTTTCATTTGCAGCCTTCCTTATTGTTCAAAATGAACCAAAGCAATTTAAAGGCTGGAACGACCAAACCACTCTTCCATTTTTGTTTATCTTGAGCCCAAAACCTCTTTAGTGATACCACCCGATCTTGTACTGGAAACCAGCAGAGCTATACTGAGACCGATTGAGCCGGCAGACTTTGAAACATTTCATGCACTTGCACGCCAGGACGAAGAGATGTGGAAATACTTTTCACTCAACTTAGGCGATGAGGTACAACTCCGGAAATGGATGGATATGGCTTTCGCAGATAAAGATGCCGGAACACGAAGACCCTTTACAATCATTGATAAAAAAACAGGAGCGATCGCCGGCAGCAGCAGTATGGGAAATATTTCTTATTATGATCTTCGACTTGAAATCGGCTGGAGCTGGCTGGGAAAAGATTTTCGAAGCACGGGCCTGAATAAACATGCGAAGTTTGCCATGATGCGATATGCTTTCGAGCAACTCAATTTTGAACGGGTGGAATTTAAAACCGATGTGGAGAATCTCAGGGCGCGGCAGGGCCTGCGTAATATTGGCGGCGTTGAAGAAGGTATCCTGCGCAGTCATATGACCATGTGGAACAATCGCAGGCGTACCTCCATTTATTATAGCGTATTAAAAAATGAATGGCCGGGCTTGAAAGAAACAATTTTCAGGGAAATGGAGGTTTAAAAGCTTCGAGCTATGAGCTTCGAGCTTCGAGCTTCGAGCTGGTAACTCACGACTCACCACTCACGATTCACGACAACCAGACAACTAAAAAACTACAATGAGCTTATTCAAAGAAATATTTGCACGTATCTGGGCCTTGTGGGGTATCATAAGTTTCATCATCACTTTCCTGATCATTTTCCTGCCTTCAATGGTCACCTATCTTATCCCCGATCCAAAAGGAACTGACATTTTCATCCGGATGGCAAGACTGTGGATGAATGTATGGCTTTGGCTGGTGGGATGCCCGGTGAAGATCAGCGGACGTGAGAATTTCGCAAAGGGGCAGACCTATATCGTGGTCTTCAATCATAATTCATTCCTTGACGTACCCCTCTCCTGCCCTTACATTCCTGGTCCTAATAAAACGATCGCCAAGACATCCTTTGCGAAGATCCCGCTGTTTGGCTGGTACTATAGTAAAGGTTCCGTACTGGTTGATCGCAAGAGTGAAGCCAGCCGTCGTAAGAGTTTTGAAGACATGAAAAACGTTTTGAGAACCGGTATGCACATGGGTATTTATCCTGAGGGTACCCGTAACCGAACCGATGAACCCCTGAAGAAATTCTACGAAGGCGCCTTCAAACTTTCCGTGGAAACAAAAAAACCTGTAATCCCAAGCCTGATCTTCCATACCAAAAAAGCGCTGCCGCTGTACAAAACATTTTATTTCCTGCCCACCAGGCTGGAGATGCATTTCCTGCCGCCGATATCACCCGAAGGGTTAAGTGCGGAACAACTAAAGGAAAAAGTATTTCACACCATGAAAGATCACTATGTAGCTCACCTTCATCAATAACCAGTAAAGAACGAACGGGTACGGTTGATGCGCAGGTCTTGCAGGATACCTGATTTAGGACTGATACTAAAATTGAAGAACCGGAAGCTACCGATCGGCGTAACATTGATCGACATTTGCCAGCAATGCATTTCGCGGCTGATGGCCATGGTAAGTGTCTGAAGCTTTTGGGTATCGAAATCATAATAGCCATTGAGGCTGAAATTCCATTTAGGCGTCAGGCTAAAGCTTCCACTGAAATTGGCATTAGATCTCACGGTCTTGCTAAATCCATAGTCAGGCCTAAACTCTTCCTGGAAATACAGTGAATAGGAAATACTGATCTGCCAGGGGATATTGAAATCTACAAACTCCGCCGGGTTTTGACGCATGTATTCCATTAAACGCTGACGATCACCAGCCAGGATCGGGTCGTTCATTTCTCTCTCCATCTCCGCCTGCTTTTGCCTGTCCTTTTCTTCGTCCTTGGGTTTGCTCTGGAATGATGTGGACATCGATATACTGCCCGAAGTGAGTCGCCCGAGGGCAATTTTATCACTCCAAACATATTCATTGATGTCGCGGCCACGCTCATCTACCTTATACGGACTCATATTGGCCTGCGCGTTGATATTGATCTTTTCAAACAGGTTGGTGCGGAAATAAAAGTTAAAGGGCGACAGCTTAAACTTCTCCGCCAGGAAATTATACGCTGTTGAAAATCCAAAACCGTCAATGAGTCGGATCTTACGCGTCGGTTGTTCACCTGTGGTATCTTTCTTGTTCCTCACCTTCATCTCGAGGTTGTTGTCCAGTTGGAACGAGATGCCACCGTTACGACCCAACCCATATCCGCCATACATACCACCCAGCAACTGCGACGGCACGGCGATCTTATATCCATCCGTACTGATCTGCAGGCTATCCAGGCCATCAGCAGTCTTATAATATTTTTTGGAAAGATCAGGTTTATAGTTGATAGCAAAAGTGGGTCGCATCACGTGCCGGATAGCTACCACTTTTGAATTTTTAAAGTTAAATGTCCCGAAAACGGCGGTATTGAATCCATGACTGAAGGTGGCCTGCTGGTCTATATACACACCCTTCTCGAAAATGCTGTCTACTTTACCTGCCGTGTCATTCCAACTTCTTCTCAGCCTTTGTTGAAGCCAAACCTGTGAGTAGCTCACACCTGGTGAAACCATGATAGCGCCGCCCAGTATCGGTGGCAGCGATAGGGTGATCGGGATATTATGCTGCGCTCCCCAACGCAGGGTATCCAATAGATTTTGGAATTTAAATGCAGTATCGTAAAATGAAAACTGGTTTCTAAAATTACCGTTATATGCGATCCCCAACTGCTCGTACCACTTTCTTTCACCCGAAAACTCTTCACGCTGGAAAGGATAAATTGTCGATACGGTGAAGCCTACGTCCGGCAAACTCAGGTTTACCAGTCTTGTCTGGTTGTTTTGAGTGTGATTGGCCGTAACGGTAAGATTGTAAGGCTTATCAACCCAGGTTTTGGAATAAGCGATCGATGACCCCATCTGGTTTGTAAAATTCAGGTTGGGGTCATTGGGTACGTTTTCATTGTAGCGGGTCGAGCTCGCATTCACATTGGCAGAAAATGATGTTCCCGGCCTTGCCCTGCTGTCGGCCTGGTGACTCCAGGTGAGCGTAAAACTATTGAGCGAATAAAAATCCGGGTCACCCTTGAAATTTCGCTTGGTTTTCTGCAACCCGAAATTCATGGAACCACGATAGCGATACCTTTTATAGTAGGTCGGGTTTACATTGGCCGACCAGCCACCATATGAATAAACATTTCCGTAAAACTTGGCATCCCAATAATCGTTGATCACTTTATAATAGCCCAATCCTTCCAATCCCAGACCAAACTGTTCGTTGGTGGCAAACTGAGGAGGAAGTAAACCAGATTTACGACCCTGGCTCAGGGGATAAAAGCCAAAAGGCAGGTAAACCGGTACAGGTACACCCTCAAACTCGGGATGGGCCGGACCTGAAACCGCTACTTTTTTATTGATCACTTTCAGCTTATTGGCGCGGAACGCAAAATGCGGATCATCCAGGTTGCAGGTCGTGAAGAGACCATTTTTTACAAAAGTGACGCTCTCGCTGACCTTCTTGACCAGCTCGCCATGCACAAACATCTCACCCGATTGTGTGATGGTGTTCTTAGTAAGCCCGCGTTGTGTCTTGATATTATAGGTGATGGTATCACTGATATATTCACTTTCTCCCTGCTGAAAAACGACGTCTTCGAGCACGGCGCCCGTACTGTCGCGGCTATTAAAGGCCGACATCACCTGGGTTTCCTGGTCCACCTCCACTTTTGGAGCGGTGAGCACCACGTCCTGGTACTCGGTCTTTGTTTTACCGTAAAGAAATATTTTTTTTGCTCTTACCATTACCACTACGGAGTCTTCGGCAAAATATTGCAGGGGTGCGTCGAGGGTGTCTTTTGAAAGCTTTACAGAAAAACTGTCTATCTTTTGCAATTGAAGGGAGTCGGAGTCAGGAATGGTATCATTGAGAGGTATCGTGTCGGAAGAGATAAAAACGATGGAGTCTCTGCTGACCGGGACTGGTGCTTTGGGAATGGTGTCAGCCGATTTTGTTAAAAGACTGTCAAATTCCCTTCCCTGGATACGCTGCGCCTCTGCAGAAACCGTTACAATGCATATAATTAGAACGGTCAATGTCCCGGTTAAAAAAAATTTTAAACTAAATTTGCGCAGTCCGTTCATAGTGTAATAACAAAAGTAAATCTTTCAGAACTAAACAATTTGTGAAGATTGAGAAATAACGATTTAAATAAACCCGACGAGCAGTTATGAAACGAACCATCCTATTTGTTATCCCGGTAATCATCTCCCTCCTTCTCCTTTCGTTTAGTGGTAAAAACCAGGCGCAGCAAAAACCTGCCTTGCTCCGTACATTGATCATTGACCCGGGCCATGGCGGCATAGACCCAGGTGCAAGAGGCAGCTTTTCCACCGAAGCGGAAGTCAGCCTGGCGGTGTCGCTGAAATTTGGTGAAGCCCTTAAAAAGGAATTCCCGGACCTGAAAATCGTTTACACCCGTACCACCGACGTAATGCCCGGAAATAAAAGAACAAAGGATGAAGGATTAAGGTACCGTGCTGATCTCGCTAATGAGTCGGGTGGCGATCTGTTCATAGCTATCCATTGCAATTCTGCGCCCCCGGTCAAACATCGCTCGCTGGTTCGCTACAAAAACGTGACCGGTTACGTCGGTAAAGGAAAGAAGAGAAGAAAAGTAACAAGAAAAGTTCCCGAATATCGCTATTGGACTACACCCAATCCCGCGCATGGAACTGAAACCTATATATGGGCGGTAGGTAAAAACGATGCAAAAGTAAATGCCGTAAGTAACCTATCCGAAGACTATGGAGAAATGGATTCTACCTCCACTTTGAAACTCCCCGATCCCAATGACCCAGCTGAAAAAGCAAGGATGCTGATCTACGCACAGAATTTCTTCCGCAAAAGTCTTCACCTGGCCGACCTCGTTGAAAAAGAGTTTACAGCTTCCGGACGTTTTAGCCGTGGAGTAAAACAAAGAAACCACACGGGTATCTGGGTACTGCAGGCAACGGGTATGCCCAGTGTATTGGTTGAGCTCGGCTTCTTAAGTCATTCCGGGGATGAAAAATACCTCAACAGCGAAGAAGGCCAGGCTGAGATGGTCGAAGACCTGGTAAACGCATTCAGGGCCTATAAGGAAAGACTTGAATCAAGAGCCATTGATACGCAAAAGGGGTTTTAGTTCACAACCAGTAATGACCTTATTCCCGGATTCAATTGGCGACCAATAAATCGTTTAAAAATAATTAGTTAATTTGGCAGCCGGGAACCAAACCGGCATTATGAAGATTAATAACGAAACCAAGGTCGGAATATTAACAGTGTTGGCTTTAGGCTTACTGATTGTAGGCTTCAATTTTTTAAAAGGTAAGGATCTATTTAATACCACCCCAAAGGTATACGCGATCTTTTCCAAACTGGGCAGCCTGGCTAAATCAAATGAAGTAAAGATCAATGGTCTTACCGTTGGTACCGTCTACGATATGCAGGAGGTGGATAAAGACGTGAGCGGCATTAAGGTTACCATTAGTCTCACACGCGATGTGAATATCCCTTCCAACTCTGTGGCTTATATTACTGCTCCCCTCGGCGGACTTGGCTCCTCTACCATTATTATTGAAAAAGGTGATGCCACGACATACCTGAAAGATGGTGATGTTTTAAGTACGCGCATCGATGAAGGATTGTTTGGCGGACTTACTTCTGAGGTGCAGCCCACTCTTTCTAAGATCCGCACCTCGCTTGACTCACTCAACCGTGTTTTTGGGAATATCAATACTTTGTTTGATGCAGGGGCAAAAAGAAATATCCAGGATATGATTGGAAACCTGAATTCGGCTACCCATTCACTCAACAAAATGCTGGACCCCCAAAACAGTGCACTGGCTGCTACCCTCAATAATGTAAATGCAATTACCGGCAATCTTAACAAGAATAACGATAGCATCACAGCCATTATCAATAATACCAAAAGATTTACCGATCAGCTCGGCAGAATTGATCTCGACAAAACCATGGACACACTTCAATCAGCTATTTCCATGATGAAGTCCACTATTGACAAAATGTCGAGCGACCAGGGTACGCTTGGCGCATTGATCCATGACCGGCAATTGTACAATCGCCTCAACGATGCCGTGCTCAGCGCTGAAATCCTGCTTGATGACCTGAGAGCACACCCCAAACGCTACGTTAATTTATCCATATTCGGCAAGAAGGATAAAGGTGGAGCTTTAACTTCGCCTTCGAAAAAAGATACTGTTCCGAAGTGAGCCGATAATGAATTACAAAAAAAAAATTGTTTTACTTCTCTCCTTCCTGTTTGTCGGGGTTGTTATCACATGGGCACAGCCCGGAACTAATACTTTACCCGCAGACACTAGTAATCGTGTGCATATCCTCAGCAATACCCGCAGCCTGGTTTTCCAGACCGTGGACGACAGCACCCGGCTCACGATCGTAACCGGCGATGTTAAAATGCGTCAGGGGTCGGCGCTGTTTTATTGCGACAGCTGCGTGATCAACTCCCGGACCAATGTATTCGAGGCCTGGGGTAAAGTGCATATCAATGATGCGGACACCGCCGATATTTATGCCAATTATCTCCGCTACCTTGGCAACTCAAAGCTGGCATACCTTGATGGCAACGTAAGGCTCACCGACGGGAAAGCTACACTCACCACGCCGGATTTGGAGTATGATATGGAAACAAATATCGGCACCTACAAAAATGGGGGTCGGGTTGTCAATAAGCAATCAGTGCTGACCAGCCGTGAAGGTTATTACTATGCCGATCTCAAAGACGTCTATTTCAAAAAAGATGTGAAACTAAAAGATCCCGCTTATAATATCGATACTGATTCTCTTCTTTACAATACGACTTCACAGACTACACGGTTTATTTCTCTAACGACAATAAAAGACAGTAGTGGACGTACCATAAAAACACGCGACGGTTATTATAACCAGCAAACAGGCAAGGCGGAATTTGGACAGCGTCCCGAGATCATAGATGGAAAGAGATATATCACCGGTAATCGAATTGCTTTCGATGACAGCACAGGAATGTACCAGGCGGAAGGAAATGCAATCGTGGAAGACACCGCGCAGGGGACAACCATTTTAGGCGGACTGATTTATCAAAACAGGAAAACCGATGCCATGCTGGCTACGGGGAAACCGCTGATGATCATCAAACAGGAAAACGACTCGATTTATATTTCGGCGGATACTTTATTTTCCGCGAGGCTCACTGACAAGTTTGGTATACGAGGTATGCTACCCGATAGCATCAGCAAGGCTGACAGTTTGATGATAGACAGTTCTGCAAATCAGTCCACCGATTCGGTCTTGGTGATAAAGCCTCCCGGCAAAAAAGAAGAAATGGATTCACTTGCCGCTGAAAAAACAGAGGAAATTTTACGAATAGATAGTACCGCAGTTACTGATAGTTTGACTGCAGGCAAGCCTGTTGAAAAAATTGATTCATTAGTTGCTGCCGACAAGAAGATATCTGAGCTTGTTAAACCAAATGATAGCATTGCCGTGCGGCGCAATGCCAGGATCAGTCAGCGCCTGCCTGGCAGGCAGGACGAGCCTCAGGCGCTGAAAAAAGATACCCTGAAAGGACCGACCGTGATAACACTTAGTGAAAACGATAGTACCAACCGGTATTTTGAAGCCTATCGTAACGTGCGAATATTTTCCGATTCATTGCAATCGGTATGTGACAGTCTGTTCTATTCGTTCCAGGATTCCGTATTTCGCCTGTTTAAAGACCCGGTAGTATGGGCGCAAAACAGCCAGATCACCGGCGATACGATCCTGCTTTTTACCAAAAATAAAAAAGCAGATAAGGTAGAAGCATTCGAGAATAGTTTCCTGGTCAACAGGATTGAGGATGATGTATTCAACCAGATAAAATCAGCCAGGATGGATGGCTGGTTTATCGATGGCAATATTGATTCAGTAAGGGCGCAGTCATTTGCTGAATGTATTTATTATATACAGGATGAAGACAGCGCTTATACTGGCATCAACCAGTCGCAGTCCGATATCATTGATATTTATTTTGAGGAAAAACAACTCGATAAGGTTGTATTTCGAAGCCAGGTCACCGGTACCATCTGGCCTATTCGCCAAAAAAGCCCCGGCGAAATGATCCTAAACGGTTTCAGGTGGCTGGAGGAAAGAAGACCGAAGACGAAGTACGAGATGTTTGAATGATTCCAGGGATTTGTAGATAGGAATTTGTAATTGGGAATCATTGCTGTTCGGGGAAAAGCTGGCCTCGGAAAGCGAAACAAGAAAATTACTGATTAAGACGTCTTAACGCTAAGGGTTAAACGAAAGGCACGGATGACTGGTAAAACGGAACTCCGTTCCGTTTCTGCTGGCCGGAACGGAGTTCCGGCATCCTTGGACACCGACGAAAAAAAAGTACACAGGCACCACGAAAATAAGAAAAGCCCCTGTGAAAATAACAGCCATGACGCGAAGGTCAAAGCTTTGATAATTTCCTAAAAATTTATTCCTGACAGCAATGATTCCAAATTCCCAATCCCCAACTCCTCAAGTTATCTTCTTTTCAAAGTAAACCTCAGCCAGAGCAATCCCAAAATAGCAGCAACGGCAGAGCTGGCGAGGATGGAAATTTTTGAGAATTGGATCGTATGCGTGTCATTAAATGCGAGGTTAGCGATAAAAATGGACATCGTAAATCCGATACCGCCAAGTATACCTGCACCAAATAGATGTTTAAGCTTAATCCCCGGTGGAAGGCTGCCCCACTTTAATTTTATTAAGAGGACGGAGAACAAAAGGATTCCCAGCGGTTTGCCTACTACAAGTCCCAGCATGATCCCAAGACTGTTGTGAGTGGTCAGTTCATTTTCCCATCCATCTGTCAGGATCAGTCCGGTATTGGCCAGCGCAAAAATGGGAAGTATGATAAAGGCAACAGGCTTGTGCAGGTAGTGTTGCAGGCGATATGACGGACTCTCCGGACCTTTGCCACCAAATGGGATTGCGAATGCAAGCAATACACCAGTTATTGTAGCGTGCACCCCTGACTGCAACATGCAATACCACATGACCACACCCGGTACCAGGTAAAAGACCAGCTTTCGGACTTTTAAAAATTTTCCCATGGCAAACAGTCCGACGAAAATTCCAAGTGCAGAAAGCAGGTATGGCCATGAAACTCCTCCACTATAGAAAATGGCGATCACAAGTATGGCACCAAGGTCATCAATGATGGCAAGGGCTGTGAGATATATCTTCAGGGCAAAGGGCACGCGCTTACCCAGAAGGGCCAGTATGCCAAGAGCGAAAGCGATATCTGTTGCCATAGGTATACCAAAACCCGACTGCTCGGTGGTGCCTGCATTAAACAAAAAATGGATCAACGCGGGCAGCAGCATGCCACCAATGGCCGCAGCTATCGGCAGCGAGGCTACCTTGATATTTTTCAGCTCACCTATATATAACTCGCGTTCGATCTCCAATCCCACCATTAAAAAGAAAATGGCCATCAGGCCATCGTTCACCCAGTGTTCAATCGAATAGTCAAGGCGGATGGCTCCAAAAGAAAAATCGATATGCCGATGCCAGAAACCAACATAGCTATCTCCCCATATACTATTGGCCAGTAAAAGGGAAATTATGGTACAACCCAGCAGGATCAATCCACCAGCTTTTTCACTTTCAAAAAAATCTCTGAGCAGTTTCGATATCTTCATACCTGGTTAAAGGTTACGAAAATAAGGTATTGCAGAAAATGGTGCTTTTGTATCACTATTAACATTTGTGTTTAGGGGTTTTTCAGCTTGCGAATGTCTCATGGGTATAACAACATTTGCATTTCCTTTAAACTTTAATGGCATTATTTTTCGTTAACTAACAACAAAATAAATCACCATGAAAAAAATAATATCCGTTTCGGTGTTCATAGCAGTCCTGTTATTTGCCGGTACAGCATCAGCTCAGTCTTATAAAACAGGTTTGGGTGTGCGATTAAGTAGTAGTCCGGCCATGGTCAATAATTCTATTTCACTCAAACATTTCCTCAATGAACGCTCGGCCATCGAAGCACTTTTTTCATTTGGCGATCCGCTGGCATTAGGTGCGCTTTATGAAGTGCATAAGCCTTTTAGTGCCGAAGGCCTGCAATGGTATTATGGTGGCGGTGGTTATTTGGGATTTGTCAAGTCCTGGAACCCCAACAAGCAAAAAAACGAGACCGATGCTGCTGTCGGGGCTATGGGGGTGGTTGGCCTGGACTATAAATTTGTCAATATTCCCCTCAATTTATCGCTTGACTGGAAGCCGGAGCTAAACCTTGTGAGTGACATAAATTTTGAACCTGCGGCGATAGGCTTCACTGCCCGCTTTACCTTCTAGAAAAACCATTTAGCAAGAAATTTCAACCCTGCAAAAAGCAGGGTTTTTTAGTGACAAAAATTCGAAAATATCATCATACTAATGCATATTAACGCAAATCATGTCTATAAATCTTGCAGTTTTTCTCCATTTTTTGCTGGTTATTGCATTTTTTTGATCTACATTTAGCATTCCTAACGAAACTGCATGCTAAAGAAAGAAAGACAATCCTACATTTTACAGCAGGTAAACCTGCATAATAAGGTTCTTTCCTCATCATTGAGTCAGGAGATAAATGTGTCAGAAGACACTATCCGTCGAGACCTGCTTGAACTGTCGGAGGAAGGAAAACTATTGAAGGTTCATGGCGGCGCTCTATCCCGCTCATTCAGCCAGGTGCATATACATACCAATGGGGTTTATAGCCAGCATCAGAAAAAGAGTATCGCTCAAAAAGCGATCACCCTGATCAGTGATGGTATGTTTGTCCTTACCGGTGGCGGTACCACTATCGTGGAGATGGCGAGAGTGCTGCCGAAGGAACTTAAAGCAACATTTGTATCCGGCAGTATTGCTGCCATTCTTGAATACCTGGACCACCCGAATATCGAAGTGATATTGATCGGTGACAGGGTTTCAAAAAATTCTAAAATAACTGTTGGCTCCGAAGCCATTTCAAAGATCCGGCAGGTAAAAGCCGACATCTGCTTTTTAGGCACCAATGCCATCGACACGCAAAACGGCGTGACCGATAATGACTGGGAAGTGGTGCAGTTGAAGAAGGCAATGATCGAGTCCTCCTCTAAAGTAGTGTGCCTGGCAATTGCGGAAAAGATCAACACCTACCAGCCCATCCAGATCTGCCCATTGAGTAAGATCGACATATTGATCACCGAATTGAACCCGGATGACCCGTTGTTAAAACCCTATGCAAACGCAGGAGTAGAAATAATGTAAACTTTTTTATAAGAACCATTTTTTAAACACTAAACTAAAATAGCTATGCGAAAATCTCTCCGGTTTATAGCAGTCATCCTGCTTATGACCCTTTTTCTGCCGCCCGACTTATACGCGCAGGAAAAGACCATAACAGGAACGGTGCTATCGGCTGACGCCAGGACTCCTTTAATGGGTGTCAATGTAAGTGTGAAGAATACGCTTACAGCAACTCAAACCGACGCTGACGGTAAATTCCAGATCACCGCAGCTGTAGGGCAAGTACTCCAGTTTTCTTCAATTGGTTTTGCCACACAGGAAGTAACGGTCGGTGCAGACAACAGCATCAGTATTTCACTTGTGCAGCAACAGGAGACGTTGAGTGATGTGGTGGTTGTGGGTTATGGCACACAAAGAAGAACAAACCTTACGGGTGCTGTATCCACTGTTGATGTAAAGAAAACGCTGTCGGGCCGCCCGATCGCTGATGTAGGCCGTGGTCTGCAGGGCGCAGCGTCTGGCCTGAGTGTGATCATACCCAGCGGTGAAGTAGGTTCCGATCCCATCATGAAGATCAGGGGACAACTGGGATCCATCCTTGGTGGAAGCTCACCGCTGATCCTTCTCGACAACGTAGAGATCCCCAGCATCCAGGTGGTTAACCCCAATGATATCGCTTCCATTACCGTTCTGAAAGACGCTGCCTCAGCATCGATCTACGGTTCAAAAGCGTCTTTTGGTGTAATCCTGATCACAACCAAAAAAGGTTCCACCGCCGGTGGTAAAGCCCAGGTTAACTATTCAAACAACTTTTCTTTCCAGAACATTTGGAAAGACTTGAAAATGGCTGATGTAAATGGTTTGAAATATACCGTCTACGCAGCTGAAAGAGTGGGAACATTCACTCCCTCAGGCGCCTTCTACTATGTGGATCGCGCCAGCTGGGAAAAAGCAGTTGAATGGAAACAAAAATATGGACATCTCGGACCCAACGATCCTACTGTATTCGGCAGGGACTGGTATGTGCAGGGCCCAAGTAACCAAAAAATGGGTGTGCGCACTTACGATCCATACGATTATATGGTAAGAGAATGGGCGCCTACACAACAGCATGACCTTTCAGTTGGACTCACACAGGGAAAAACTTCCTATAATATCGGCCTGGGACTCCTGGACCAGAGCGGGATGCTGAAGTCTTCGAAGAAAGACCAGTTTACTCGCCACAACGCATCATTGAAGATTACTAGCGATCTGAACAAATATGTGACGATTCGTGGTGGTGCTATTTATTCTCGTAGAAATAAAGAGTATGCCTATGTAACTAATTCCACTACAGCTGACCCCTGGCTTTACCTGTATCGCTGGAGTTCGCTGTATCCACTTGGATCTGATGAAAACGGAGATCCGATCCGCAGCCCGGATAGCGAACTGGCTGCGGCCAATACCGCGAACATTTTACGCAACTATTTGAATGTGACACTCGGTACTACGGTAAATATCATGAAGAACTGGAAAGTAGATTTTGATTATACTCTTTCCAACCAGGAAGAGATCTGGAAAAGACCAGGTACACGTTATACAGCACGTAACTCGTGGGCGGCCCCTAAAGCACGTCTCGATGCAAACGGTAACCCCGTTTATGTAAATAATGAAGGCCGTGTGGTTTCAAGTACTGATCCGGGTGCTATGGCAGCTTTCGACCTGTCATACGATACATATACAGGACCTGGCGCCAACCCCGATCACTACTATCGTAGCGCGGAGAATTTCCTGACCCATACTATCAATGCCTTTACCACTTATAACTATACCCTGAAGGATGATCATGCTTTTAAAGCGATCCTGGGTATAAACCGAGTTACTGCTAATACAGAATGGCAGTATTCACAAATCACAAACCTGCTTGATATCACCAACCCGCAGTTCCCCTTTGGTATCGGTACACCAACCATCGGTGGTGGCGAATCATGGGAATCACAGCTTGGATATTTCGGTCGCCTGAACTATGCATACAAAAACAAATACCTGCTTGAAGGTAACCTGCGTTATGACGGATCATCCAAATTCCCCGAGTTTCTGTGGTGGAGATGGTATCCATCAGTTTCAGCTGGCTGGGTAGCGAGTGAAGAAAATTTCATGGAATTTGTAAAACCGGTATTGAGCTCACTTAAGTTTAGGGCATCATGGGGATCTATTGGTGACCAGTCAGTATCAAGCGGTCTGTATCTTCCCCGTATGGCAACCGGCCAGAGCACCTGGGTGAATGGTGCGAGGGTCAATTACGTAGGTTCTCCTACAGCAATTGACGCCGCTATTCAATGGCAGGATATCATTAGCAAAAACTTCGGTGTTGACATCGGTTTGTGGAATAATAAAGTGAATGTTTCTTTCGACCTCTTTGAGCGTCTGACTAAAAACATGATCGTTCCGCAGGAAGGTATTCCTCTCACTTTCGGTGCTGGTGCACCTCAGGGTAACTATGGTGACCTGAAAACAAAAGGCTGGGAAGTTACAGTTGATTTCAACCATACATTTGACAATGGTCTTCGTCTTAATGCAAGGGCCAATGTATCTGATGCAAAAACTATCCTAACCAATTATGGATCCGGAACCCAGGTTACCGGTAACTACAATGGAAAAGATATCGGTGAGATCTGGGGTTACAGAACAGACAGGTTGTACCAGATGGATGATTTCGAACTGGGACCTGATGGTAAACCCATCCTGATCACACTTACTACTGCTGAAAGCGCCTTGTACGCAGGCAGACAGGCATTCAAACTGAAAACCGGACCTGATGGTAAAAAACCTGTTTACCAGGCATTTCTTCAAAACTCAGCCAATTTCCGTTTTGGTCCTGGTGATGTTAAATTCAAAGACCTGAATGGTGATGGTGAGCTTAACAACGGCTCTAACACTTTAGCTGATCATGGTGACCTGGAAGTAATCGGTAACTCAACACCACGATATGAATATGGTTTCAGGCTGGGTGCGGATTACAAAGGTTTTGATTTTAGCGTATTCTTCCAGGGCGTAGGTAAACGCGAGATCTGGGGACAGGGTTTCCTGGCAATTCCAGGATTCCAGTCATCTGATGGTGCGATGCCCGAAGCAATCGCTGGCAATTTCTGGACACCTGAGAATACCGGTGCCTTCTACCCTGCCGCATACAACAACGGTGGTAGCAATACTGCTAATAACATGCAAATACAGGACAGGTACCTGTTGAATATGGCTTACCTGAGACTTAAAAACTTCACACTGGGATATACACTGCCTAAATCGATAGTTGAAAGAGCATGGATGAGTTCAGTAAGGGTTTATGTAGGTCTTGAAAATTTCATAACCTGGGATAACCTCAGAGATTTGCCAATCGATCCGGAAAATATCAGTGGATACTCCATGTGGAATACCAGCAACTACAACTCCGGCCGTACGGGTACTGGGGTTCCGGCATTCAAAAGTTTCTCATTCGGTTTACAAGTGAATTTCTAAAAACAACAAATATGAAATATTTTAAATTTCTAAACTTTTTAATCGCCAGCATGGTCTTCGTATCGTGTAACAAGGAAGTGCTTGACAGGCCACCACTTGACGAGATCATTGATGGACCGGGCTTCTGGCGAAACGAAGATGATTTGCGACTATTCGCGAACACATTCTACCCGCAATTTTTCAACGGCTTTGCTACATCGTTTACCGCGGATTATACACCTGTAAGAGGTTACACTTTCAACGATGACCTTACCAGCAAAAATGTGCAGTCAAGTTTTGAAACAAATATTCCTGCTTCAAGGGGATCTACTGCGGAAGCCGCAGCCTGGATGGGAACATATGCGGGCCCTACCTGGAATTTTGCATGGGTGCGTAAGGCTAATATCATGCAGGATCGTATCGCCAACGTGATGGGTGGTAAAATCTCTGACGAGGCCTCCCGCCATTGGACTGCCGTGGCACGGTTTTTCAGGGCATTTGAATATACCCGCCTCGTAAGCGTGTTTGGTGATGTGCCCTGGTATGACAAGGAAGTACTGAACACTGAACTTGATCTACTTTTCAAAGATCGTGACGATCGCGGAGTGGTGATGGATCATGTGTATGACGACCTGAAGTATGTGATGGCTAATATCCGCGAAAATGACGGCAACCTTTACCTAAACAAGTATATCGCTGCCGCATTCATTTCACGCTTCATGTTGTTTGAAGGAACATACCAGCATTACCATGGTATCGACGCGAGCCGTGCGAAAAAATACCTGGAGTTTGCAGTTGAGGCCGCTGATGTTGTGATGAACAGTGGCAAATACAACTTTAGCCGCGACTTTAAATCTATTTTCTCTTCTGAAAGCCTGGCCGGACACCCGGAAGTGATCCTTTACAGGGTTTATGACGCGGCTTTAAGCATTACACACGCGATCGGTTCTTATCAGAACGGAACTGAAGTAGTAGGCGTAGACGCTAACCTGGTACTGATCAAATCATTTCTCGCAAATGATGGAGAAGTATATCAAAATTCTACCGTGCCTGATGCGGAAAGCTTTGCCATCGCGGATCTCGTGAGAACAAGGGACCCTCGCTTCGAAGCTAGTTTCGTTGACCGTCCTCTTGGTTCATCGGCTACGCTGCTTTACGGTTATAAATTTGCTTCAAGGGATGCCATTACCTATATCGGTAAGACATACCCTCCAGCCTGGGGTAGCAATACCAATACAAGCGACGCTCCGGTGATCCGCTTAGCAGAAGTTGTTTTAAACTGGATCGAAG
Organism: Bacteroidota bacterium; assembly: GCA_023412975.1. Taxonomy (GTDB): domain Bacteria; phylum Bacteroidota; class Bacteroidia; order Chitinophagales; family Chitinophagaceae; genus Terrimonas_B. The sequence continues at coordinate 16,379 of JAEZRB010000228.1, forward strand.
CTAAAGCCGTACTGGCAGAAAGTTTTGGTGGCCCGGCCGTAACACAGGCTGATATCGACAAATCGATCAATGCCATCCGCAGTCGTCCCGTCGATGCCGTTGCCGCTGCAAAAGGCGTAGAGCAAACAGATCCACTGAGCCTGGCAGCATTACCCAACGATCCGCTTCGTGATGCAGACGTACCTGCCTTGATCTGGGAAATTCGTCGTGAAAGAAGGATGGAGTTTGTATTCGAACATACCCGCCTGCTTGATATCAAAAGGTGGAAAAAATTACACTATATGGACTTCAGCACCAACCCTGACTACTTCCAGGGCCCATGGGTAGACGTGCAGGCTGAAATTCCCAGCTACCTGACTACCGCCAATATTGGCAAGATCCGGGTTAGAAAAGCTGATGGCACTGTTGTAACCTGGAACGGCACCAACGGCAGTGATATGGAAGGCTTCTGGATGGTAGAAAACGCTCAGAACAGGAATGCTTTCACTGATAAAAATTACTTGTCGCCTATTGGTCAATCTCAAATTACACAGTACCAGGAACGCGGTTACACTTTAACCCAAACCCAGGGATGGCAATAGAGATAATTCATTGGTAATAAAACAACAGTTTTTTAAAGGAAGCCGTCATCTAAAGACGGCTTCTTTTGTTACATTACAAACCAATTCTTATTATGATCAGGAAAATCCTCCCCTTGCTGGTTGTATTGACTTTTTCAGCAACGATCTCTTTCGCACAGTCAGAACTAAAGTTTGTCCATCTTTCCGATACTCATGTCGGAGGCTCCACAGGTGCAGATGATCTGCGCAGAACGGTAAAAGATATCAATGAAGATGCATCTATTCAGTTTGTCATCATCACAGGTGATATCACTGAGTTTGGTTCTGATGAAGAGATTAAGTAGGCGAAACAGATCCTCGACAGTCTTAACAAACCCTGGCATATCATTCCGGGTAACCATGATAGCAACTGGTCGGAAAGCGGTGCCAACACCTTTAAAAAGGTTTTCGGCAATGAAACCTTTGCTTTTAATGCCGGTGGATATTTATTCCTGGGAACACACTCGGGTCCGAATATGCGTATGAGTCCCGGGCAGATACCAAGAGAGAATATTGTATGGCTCGACTCCGTGCTTAAAGCAACTGACGACAATACCCCTATCGTTTTCGCGAACCATTACCCGCTCGACTCGGGTTTGAACAACTGGTATGAAGCGATCGACCGGTTAAAACAAAAAAATATTCAACTTGCAATTTGCGGTCACCTGCATACCAACCGGGTAACAAACTTCGAAGGCATACCGGCGGTGGTTGGGAGATCGAACCTGCGCGCCAGGAATGAAGTTGGGGGCTACAACATTGTAACGATAAAGAACAATATTGTTACCTACCAGGAAAGAACACCAGGCGTGGAAACAAAGTCCGCCTGGGCAACTGTAGCGCTCAATAAAGTCGATTTTAAAAATTCTAAATCAACTTTCTTCCGCCCCAACTATGAGATCAACAAAACCTATCCCCAGGTAAAGGCGAAATGGACATACCAGGACGACAGCGATATCGGCTCGGGCTCCACTGCCAGTGGCAAATCGGTGTATGTCACTAACACGAAAGGTGAAGTGGTAGCACTGAAAAAGAAAAACGGCAAAGTTATTTGGAAATTTTTGACTGGTGGAAAGATCTATTCGATCCCCGCTGTTAGCGATAATATTGTAGTTGCCGCCTCTTCGGATAATTTTATATACGGTATCTCTGCAAAAAAAGGAAAGCTTCTCTGGAAGTTGAAAGCTGAAAAAGCAGTCCTTGGAAATCCTGTGATCCACGATGGTATTGCCTATATCGGCGCATCAGACGGCCATTTCAGGGCTATTGATATCCGCACCGGAACGCTTCGATGGGATTTTGACCAGGTGGCCGGGTTTGTAGTGACAAAGCCCCTGATTTATAATGACAAGATCTATTTTGGTTGCTGGTTCAAAGATTTCTACTGCCTGGATATTAATACCGGTCAGCTGGTATGGAAATGGAACAATGGCAGCGAAAGCCGCAACTTCTCACCCGCGGCTGTTTTCCCAATGGCAACAGCCAACCGGGTATTCATCGTAGCACCCGATCGCTACATGACCTGCCTGGATGCCAATACAGGCTCGGTTATATGGAGAAAAAATGATCCCGCCATGCGTGTAAGAGAGTCGATGGGTATGTCAAAAGATAGCGGCCTGATATTTGTAAAAACAATGGAAGGAAATGTTTTTGGCATGTCCACTTCAGCCAATGAAATGTCTCCGGTGTGGAAGAGCGAAGTGTCGCTGGGCTATGAAATAAGTCCGACGGCCATTGTTGAAAATAATAACGTTGTCTTTGTCCCTACTCAATCAGGCGTGACGGTAGCTCTCAGGCGCGACAACGGAAATGTATTGTGGAAGCATAAAACTTCCAATGGTCTTGTGACAAACCTACAACCAATATCGAAAAACCAATTACTCGTAACAACCATGGACGGCAAGGTATCGTTACTGGAGTATCATTGACAGAGGGCGATGATGCTATCCTGGTTTCATAAAAAAATCGGCATTTGGATTTTCAATCACTATAACCCCTAAACCCACGCGAAATGAAAAGAATTTTATTTTTTACTGTGGCCCTTTTATTAATGGCCCCTGCATTCAACGGCTTCTCTTATGCGGCTTTGGTTTTACCTTCTTCTTCAGCCGCTCCGCTACCCAGCGAGCCTGATCCTGCAACTACAAAAGCTGCCATTAAAGATTTTAAAAGCCTTTCAAAAAAAGAAAGAAAGGCCCGCATAAAGGCTGCTAAAAAAGAACTGAAAGACTATAAAGCGGCAAAGAAAGCTGGTGCCGAACCCAGTACCAATACTCTTTTGCTGGTTATCCTGGCCATCCTGTTGCCGCCTCTTGCTGTATACCTGCACCAGGGAGAAATCAATTCAAAATTTTGGATCAGCCTGTTGTTGACACTAATTTTTTGGCTGCCCGGTGTGATCTATGCCCTGATCGTAATATTGGGTGACGAGTAAGCCGATCCTGTAAGTTTTACAACACATAGAAAAAACCGGCCACGGGAAACCCGTGACCGGTTTTTTATTTGAAATTTCGGCGAAACTCAACCTGTTGGCCTAGTCCTTTTTAACCGTCGTAAATATTAGGGTATAAGTCCTGATTCGATGTGCCAACTACCGAGAACTGAAATAAAGAGATTCAGGAGTAACAACTAAACTATCTTCCCTTGTTCCCGCCTTCCCGGCCAGGGCAGTATAGTTAAGGCCGGGGTACCAGCGCAGGGTATTCATTGGAGAAAGAATACGGGAACGCTGAAGCTTTTGTTCCTCTTTGTTTATTTGGTTTGCTTCCCATAATCCAGTTTAATGTGCCGCCTTTTTGCAATTCAGCATGACTGACCCAGTTATTTGTGACCGGTTTACTGTTCCATTGCAATGACTGAACATAGATATTATCTGCGTTATTACCTGGTGCGCTGATTACAAGTTTCTTACCGTTAGCCAGTGTGATCGTCATTTTTTTAAATAGCGGCGTACCCAGCACGTATTGATCTGTAGCAGGACAAACGGGGTAAAAGCCCATGGCCGAAAAAACATACCAGGCTGATGTCTGTCCATTATCTTCATCACCACAATAGCCATCGGGTGTAGGTTTATAAAGTTCTTTCATGGCTCGCCTGACCCAATATTGTGTTTTCCAGGGCTGCCCTGCATAATTGTACAGGTAGATCATATGCTGTATCGGCTGGTTGCCATGCGCATATTGTCCCATATTCATGATCTGCATTTCGCGGATCTCGTGAATAACGCTGCCATAGTAGCTTTCGTCGAATACTGGCGGCATGACAAATACAGAATCGAGCATTGCGGCAAACACCGAGTCACCACCCATCAGTTGTTTTAGTCCTTCGATATCATGAAATACACTCCAGCTATAATGCCAGCTATTACCTTCGGTAAAAGCGTCGCCCCATTTAAATGGATTAAAAGGTGATTGAAAACTGCCATCCTTTTTCTTTCCCCTCATCAACTTAGTTTTGGGATCAAACAAATTGCGGTAGTTCTGTGATCGCTTTAAGTATAGTTCAATCTCTTCTTTTGGTCGCTTTAATGCCTCTCCCAATTTCGCGATAGCGAAATCATCATAGGCATATTCCAGTGTACGCGCTGCATTCTCGTTGATGCCAACATCATAAGGCACATACCCAAGTCTGTTGTACCATTCCACTCCTTTCCTGGCAACAGCAGTTAGCGGACCTTCAGTATTGGCGTCTTTGATCAGGGCTTCATAAAGCGTTTGTATATCATAGCCACGCAGGCCTTTCAAATAAGCGTCGGCCACCACCGAAGCCGAATTATTACCGATCATTACATCCCTGTAACCCGGGCTCGACCATTCAGGCAAAAATCCTCCTTCCTTATATGCATTCACAAGTCCTTCCTGCATTTCCCTGTTGATCTCGGGATAAACCAGGTTTAAAAAAGGGTATAGTGCACGGAAAGTATCCCAGAACCCCGTCCCGGAGAATAAATAACCCGGCATTACCCTGCTATTGTACGGGCTGTAATGAAGTATTTTTCCTGAAGCGTCGGTTTCATACATCTTTTGAGGAAAAAATAAAGTCCTATACAGGCAGGAGTAAAATGTCTGAACCTGCTCAACAGTGCCACCTTCAACCGATATTCGACTCAGTACATCATTCCATCGTGATTTCGCACTACGCATGATCTGGTCAAATCTTTTGTTCCCGATCTCAGCTTTTAAGTTGAGCTCTGCCTGCTCATGGCTAATAAATGAAGACGCAACTGATACGTTTATGATCTCATGCCGCACAGTTTTAAACTGTACAACTGCTCCGGTGTGATCTGCTGAATATTCTAATGTATCCTTTGCCAGTCCTCCATTATGCCAGGTATGCGCGGTGACAAATGGTTTATCGAATTGCAGCACAAAAAAATTTTTAAAATTTTCTCCAACTCCCCCACTGTTTTTCGTAGAGTAACCAATGATCTTTCTTTCAGCAGGAATAATTTTAATAAATGAGCCCTTGTCAAACGCGTCGACAACAATATACGCACTATCGGTAGCCGGAAAACTGAACCTGAACTGCGCTGCTCTTTCCGTAGGTGTGAGT
>JAEZRB010000258.1 GCA_023412975.1 Bacteroidota bacterium
CCATTGAGTGCACTTGGGCAGGCCAACGAGGGATCCAAACTGGGTGCTGACCTTTGGCTTATCAGTATGGCCCTGTTCATTGTATCGCAGCTGCTGGGTGGTCTGAACTATATCTCTACAATTTTAAATATGCGTACCAAGGGCATGAGCATGACGCGTATGCCACTTACTATCTGGGCGCTGTTCTTTACCGCTGTCCTGGGTGTATTGTCATTCCCGGTTCTGCTTTCGGGTGCAATTCTGTTGTTGTTTGACCGCAATATCGGCACCAGTTTCTACCTGAGCGATATCGTGGTGAATGGCCAGGTTTTACCAAATGAAGGCGGAAGTGCCATCCTGTATCAACACTTATTCTGGTTCCTGGGCCACCCTGAAGTTTACATTGTGATCCTGCCTACCATGGGTATGGTGTCAGAAGTACTGGCGATCAATTCGCGAAAACCCATCTTCGGTTATATGGCGATGATCGGTTCGCTGTTCGCGATCTGCGTTCTGGCCTTCCTGGTTTGGGCGCACCACATGTTTGTAACCGGTTTGAACCCATTCCTCGGTTCGATCTTCGTGTTGCTGACCCTGCTGATCGCGGTACCTTCAGCTATTAAAGTATTTAACTGGCTTACTACGATCTGGCGCGGAAGTATCCGCTTCACACCGGGTACCTTGTTTTCGATCGGGTTTGTAAGCTTATTCATCTCAGGCGGTCTTACCGGTATCTGGGTGGGTAATTCAACCATCGATATTCACCTGCACGATACAATGTTTGTGATCGCTCACTTCCACCTTGTTATGGGTGTGGCCGCATTCTTTGGCATGTTTGCCGGGATTTATCACTGGTTCCCGAAAATGTTCGGGCGGTTCATGAATAATACACTTGCATATATTCATTTCTGGGTGACATTGATCGGTTCATACCTCATCTTCTGGCCGATGCACTACCAGGGTATGGCAGGTATGCCACGCCGTTATCTCAACAAGGAGATCTGGCAGTCGTTCAACCAGTTTGGTGAATTGGATAAAATGATCACGGTTGTTACCATCGTTGTATTTGCTGTGCAGTTGATGTTTGTATTCAATTTCTTCTATTCCATTTTTAAAGGAAGAAAAGTTACAACACCCAACCCATGGAAAGCAACAACGCTTGAATGGACTACTAAGATCAACCCGGGCCACGGTAACTGGGAAGGTGAGATTCCCGAGGTCCATCGCTGGGCTTATGATTACAGTAAAGACGGAAGAGACTTTATCCCGCAAACTGAGCCGATCGGTGCGGGAGAGAGTAAACACTAGATAATTTGAAAATGTGCGAATTTGAAAATTTGAAAATGTGTGAATGACTATTGTGAGGTAGATGGGGATGCGATAACGCAGTGAGGTAGCAGGTTGAACAAAATAGCGAAAGCTGTGATGAAAAGGATAAAAGATTATTTACAGTTGGTGAAGCTTTCGTTGAGTATCATGGTTGTGTTCAGCAGTGTGATCAGTTACTTACTGGTACCTGGTATCGGTGAAAAGTATGCGAATCCCCTGTTGATGTCAATATTGCTCTTTGTAGCTGGGATGTTGGTGACAGGCAGTGCCAACGCGATCAACCAGGTAGTAGAAAAGGATACCGATGCGATGATGAAACGAACCAGTAGCAGACCTGTTGCTGCGGGACGGATGAGCGTCAATCACGGATGGGCCTTTGCTATTTTAACCGGGGCTGCTGGCGTGCTGCTGCTGGGTATTTACTTTAACTGGTTATCAGCAGGTCTTGCGGCGTTTAGTTTATTTCTTTACGCTTTTATATACACGCCGCTAAAGAAAGTGAGTTCGATCGCTGTACTTGTTGGTGGTTTTCCTGGTGCGTTACCCTGCCTGATCGGCTGGACCGCCGGCGATGGTGAGCTGTCGCTGGGAGGCTGGATCCTTTTTGGGATACAGTTCCTTTGGCAGTTTCCGCATTTTTGGGCTATCGCCTGGATTGCGCATGGCGACTATTCGAAAGCGGGATTCAGGTTGCTGCCTTCAGATAAGGGTCCGACAAAATTTACCGCACTTCAAACAGTGATCTATTCACTCTTGCTGTTGCCGGTTACTTTGTTGCCTTTTTACACCGGCATGTGTAGTTATAGCGATGTAAAAGGGATGATCGGTATCGGGCTGGTTGTTTTGGCGAATGTATTTATGCTTTCAAGAAGTGTGAGCCTTTACCGAAAAATGGATACAGCCTCAGCACGGAAAGTGATGTTTGGAAGTTATTTGTACCTGCCGGTTGTATTGCTGGCATTGTTGATGAGTAAAATATAATTAACAGATATAATAAAAGTGAGATGGATGTAGTGATGAACAAGCAAAGCAAGAAAATTCATCCCCATAAGTTTACATTATGGGTGGCCATTGCGAGTATCCTGATGATGTTTGCGGGACTCACCAGTGCTTTTATCGTTAAGAGTAACCTGGCGGGCTGGCGCGATATCGAGGTACCGAAAATATTCTGGGTGTCAACCGCAGTCATTGCGGCCAGCAGCCTTACGATACAAATGGCGCTACGGGCGTTTCGCCAGCGTGAGATGAGAAACTATCGCCTGTTGATGTGTTTGACACTGGTACTGGGAATTGTTTTCGTGGTACTGCAATGGTTGGGGTTTATGGATCTGTGGGAGCAGAACATCAGGTTTGCCGGCTCCTCCGGTGCAGGTCAATTCCTGTACGTGATCTTTGGTCTGCACGCCCTGCACGTAGTAGGTGGGGTGATCGCTTTGATCTTTTTGTTTTTCAAAGCGTTCCTGGGTCATACAAAAATGTATAGCCCGGTACCGGTAGAGGTGGCAGCGATTTACTGGCATTTTGTAGATATCCTTTGGATCTACCTGCTGGTGTTTTTTATTGTGATTGGTTAGAGGTTGGAGGGTTTAGGTGCAAGCCTTGGAACTTCCATCTTAGACAATTTATAAATTAGGAATTTAATAAACATGGATACAACAGCTACAACGCATCGGACAAAATGGTGGAGCGGGGGCAAGAGTCCCTTCAACCTGGAGTATGGAAAGGTGATGATGTGGTATTTTTTGATGAGCGATGCTTTTACATTTGGCGCATTCCTTATATCGTATGGAACGATACGTTTCAGTCATAACTACTGGCCTGACCCGAACGTGGTGTTCAATGCGTTTCCGGGTGCCGGCCACGCCAATCTCCCACTGGCTTTTGTGAGTGTGATGACCTTTATCCTCATCATCAGTTCCGTGACTATGGTACTTGCAGTACATGCAGGGCATAAAGGTGACAAACAGGGTGTGGTAAAATGGCTGGGCTGGACAATCGTGGGTGGTCTCGCGTTTTTGAGCTGCCAGGCCTGGGAATGGCATCACCTGATCACCGGTGAACATGCAGCGCTGATCGATGGTCAGATCCAATGGGTTGGTCAAACAACAAGAGTGAACCCCTGGGGTGAGCTTGCTTCTACTTCCGACGTGACCGCAGCAATTCAAAATTCATCGCAACATTCCCTGGCTTTGCTGGTACATGAGCAGGATCATTCACAGGTGTACGAGCAACTCATGGGTATGCCCAAAGAAAAGCTGATCAGCATGATCAATGCCAGCGATTTGCATATTCGTGAAAACGGACCGGTTGCATTTGGAGGATTTTTCTACGGTATTACAGGCTTTCACGGTTTCCACGTGTTTTCTGGGGTTGTCATCAACATCGTCATGCTGATCATGGCACAACGGGATGTGTTTAAAAGGCGTGGTCACTACCTGATGATCGAGAAAGCCGGTTTGTACTGGCACTTTGTAGACCTGGTATGGGTATTTGTATTCCTGGTATTCTATCTGATCTAACGGAGTATTGAAGCCCGGCATTATAAATTTCAACTTTAGAACTTTTTAAATATGGATCCACACGCAGTTTCGTCCGAGATTTCCGTTCCACATGAACATCATTCGGATGCAGATTTTAAGAAAAGGGTAAAGAAGACGACAATTCTTCTTTCGATCATTACCGTTGTTGAGCTGGGAATTGGGTTGCTTATTTATAATATGCATAAAGGCGAGAACCCCAGCGAATTACTCGTGTTGATGTTCAAAGGAGTGGTGTGTATTCTTACACTGGCAAAAGCTTATTATATCGTAGCGGTATTTATGCACCTCGGTGACGAGATCCGCAATTTTATCATGACCATTGTGGTACCTTTGCTCCTGTTCATTTGGTTTATCATCGCTTTCATAATGGATGGAAATTCGTTCAAAGATCTGCGTAACAAATTCGATCCTCACTTTAAGGAAAGAACGATGCCCAAGCAACACGAACCTGCAAAGAAAGCTCCTGAGCAGCCACAGCCGGGAAGACAATAAGCATACGAAACGAATTATGTAGCCGGTCTTTGCAGTTTTGTGGACCGGCTTTTTTTTTTGGATACTGGATGCTGGATTCTTGATGTTGAGAGTAGTAGATTTTAAAAAATTATTGATTTGAACAAGAAAGCTTTTTATGCCATATTACTCGCGGTAGCCCTGCCTTTGCTGGGTTATTTCTTTATAAAGCGCTATGGTGAGACGGCGATTGTGATGCCTCCGCATTATTTTATGGATACCGTGATCACCAAAACTGTAAAGGGTAAGAAGATCCAGGATACGGTCTGGCAAAAGGTCCCGGATTTTTCGCTGGTCAACCAACAGGGTGATTCCGTATCATGGGACGATCTGCGAGGCAAAGTAGTGGTGGCGGATTTTTTCTTTACAAATTGTCCCACCATTTGCCCAAGGCTCACCACTAATATGAGATGGGTGGAACAATCCATGAATAATTCAAGAAGAGTGGGTGATAAGACACCGGAGTTTATTCATTTTCTTTCCTTTAGCATTGATCCGGAACGCGACTCGGTGCCCCGGCTGAAACAATGGGCCGATCGCTTCCAGGTAAATCCCGGCCAGTGGTGGTTATTAACGGGCAATAAAAAGGAAATCTACGACCTGGCTATCAACGAAATGAAGATCGGTGTTGTGGACGGAGAGGGTGTAGATACCAGTTTTATTCATACCGATCATTTTGTATTGATCGATAGCAACCGTCATGTTCGTGGTTACTATCATGGGCTCGATACAACCTCCCTGAAGCAATTATCCAGTGATATCATTTTCCTGAATATGGAAAAAGATCCCAACAGGAAGTTTTTCCTGTCGGGGAAACTGGGTGTAATGGCTGTTGTATTTTTGATGGCTGTACTGGGACTGGCGATCCTGTTTTATTTTCTCAGAAAAAAGGAAAAGCATGCTGACACCGGTTTTAAAAAAGAATGACCGAAAAGCCTACTGGCTGATACTGAGTTTTTCGGTTATCGTATTCGCCGCCGTGGTATTGCTTAACAAAGTAAAGATTGAAGCCGATCTTGGATTTGATGTACATTTCTTTGCCTTGATCAATGCCATGATCAATAGCTGGGTAGCCATATTACTGGTACTTGCGCTGATCGCTGTTAAGAAAAAGAAATACGAGACCCACAAAAAGCTGATGCTGGTGGCGATGGTGCTTTCTGTTTTATTCCTGATCAGCTATGTAAGCCATCACCTCCTGGCGGGCGAAACGAAGTTTGGCGACATCGATGGCGATGGTATTGTGAGTGAGGCTGAAAAAGCTACCGCTGGATCAAAACGCATACTTTATTGGATCGTACTTGGTACACATATTCCCCTTGCTGGACTGATTCTTCCTTTTATTTTATTCTCTGCCTACAGAGCCCTGATCGGGGAATATCCGGAACATAAAAAATTAGCACGTATTACATGGCCGGTCTGGCTATATGTAGCTATCACGGGTGTGGTGGTGTACGCGATGATAAGTCCCTATTATAATTAAGAGTATTTGAATTTCTCCGTACACTCCGTGTTTCCACCGTGTACTCCGTGTCCAAATTTAATTTGACTGAATAGCTGCGGATGCCGGCATGGATATCTCTGACATGATCTCCGAGAAGATCTTATATGATTTTAAACGATCCTGGTGATCAAACGTATTGGTTACAACCATTAATTCATTCACCCGTGTGAGCGCCAGGAATGCTTCGGTTTTCTGCTTCACCGTTTCCTTGCTTCCGGTGAAAGTATATTTCAACATTTGTTGTACGGAAGGGTGATCCCATAGTTCACGCATCTCGCTTGTCATCTCAACAGGTTCCTGGAGATAATCAGGTTTGCCCGAAAGCACATTCAGGAACATGCGTAACAAAGAAGTAGAGATTTTTTCTGCCTGATCATCTGTATCCGCCGCGATCACGTTGATGCACGCGATGGCGTAAGGTTCTTTTAGATCTATGGAAGGTTCAAATTCGTTGTAATAGATATTCAGCGCTTCCATGAGTTGGCCGGTGGCAAAATGGCTGGCAAAGGCATAAGGCCTTCCGGTTCGGGCGGCCAGCCAGGCGCTATCCGTACTTGAGCCTAGAATATAGATCGGGACATCAACTCCTTCCGCAAAAGGAACTCTTACTTTGGCGCTGGCATTGTCTTTAGATAAATACTGTTCGATCTTTTTTATTTCGTCGGGGAAATGATGGACGTAAGCCATACGATCCGGACGGATGGCATGCGCTGTTTCAGGATCGGTCCCAGGTGCACGGCCCAGGCCCAGGTCAATACGTCCCGGGTACAAAGTCGCCAGGGTCCCAAATTGCTCAGCAATGATAAGCGGCGAATGATTGGGCAACATGATCCCTCCTGAGCCCACTCTTATCCGCTGTGTTCCGCCGGCGATATACCCGATCAGCACCGGTGTAGCCGAACTTGCAATGCTTAACATATTATGATGCTCTGCATACCAGATCCGCTCATAACCCAGTGACTCTGCATGACGGGCAAGGTCCAGGCTATTTTCAAAGGTTTGCGTCGGGCTACTGCCTTTTGAAACCGGCGCTACATCCAGTATCGAATAGGGAATCCTCTTTGAAACTTTCTCCATAACTATTATTAAACAATACAGGAATCAAAATGTTCTGCAGCCAACAACCTCTTTATATAATGGTTTGTGTGCCGGGAAAAACTACATTTGGATCAGATAAATAGCTGCAATGTAAATCCATGAATTAACATTAAAGGCATAAAACCGCATGATGAAACGCTATCTTTTTTTATTCATTTTTTCAGGCCTGCAGTATCTGTGTGTAGCACAGGATACAACCGCAACAAATAGTGTTAAGTTTTATGGAAAGGAATATTTTTTGATTGAAGGAACGGCAATCCCGGAATCCGAGAAAGAGAGTCCTTACGACCGGCTGCCTGCATCTTACAAAGAAAAGGTGCGCCAACCCGTGTGGGATCTTTCAAAATCGTCGGCGGGCATTACCGCGCGATTTAAAAGCAATTCAACCAGCATTCAATTGAAGTGGGAGGTATTAAACAATTTCAATATGAACCATATGCCTGCCACAGGCATTAGGGGCGTTGATCTGTATTGCCGCGTTGGTGATGCATGGCAATATGTAAATACCGCAAAACCCGGTAAGAAACAAAGCGAAGCACGGCTCGTGAGTAATATGACGGCTGAGATGAGGGAGTATAAACTTTTTTTACCCTTGTACGATGGTATAGTAAGCATAGAAGTTGGAGTGGATGAAAATAGCGTGATCGAAAAGCCGTCCCCATCCAAGGATAGACCAATCGTGTTCTATGGAACAAGTATTACACAGGGCGGTTGCGCTTCCCGGCCCGGTATGGCACATACGAGTATTATTTCAAGGAAACTCAACAAGGAATGCATCAACTTAGGATTCAGTGGTAATGGCAGAATGGAAAAGCCCATAGCAGAGTTGATGGCAGATACGGACGCGTCGATGTATGTGGTGGACTGCGTACCCAATATGACCC
>JAEZRB010000035.1 GCA_023412975.1 Bacteroidota bacterium
ATCATGCAGGAGGTAGAAGCGGTTTGCGACCGGGTGATCATTATCAATAAAGGGACTATTGTGGCTGATGATACCCTACGCAACCTGAGAAGCAGTTCTAGTTCCAACCTGGTTAAAGTCAGTTTTAAAGAACCTATTGACAGCCAGCTGCTATCCGGATTGTCTGCCGCCCTGGATGTCCGGGAGACCAGTCCCAATCACTGGGAACTGTCAACAGAAGGCCCGGAACTCCTGCGAAAACAAATACTTGAGCTGTCGCTGCAGCACAACCTTAATATTGTATCCCTGCAAAGCGAAACCCATAGCCTTGAGGATGTTTTCCGCACGCTGACCGGTGGATAAATCGGTATCAAAAACTAAGGGTTTTTACTTAATTTAGGGTATACCACTTAGGCCACCGATTATTAGAAGAGTAGCACCTTTACTAACTTGCTTGCTGTTTCTGCTGTGTTGCAAAAAAGAAACGATTGAACCCGTACAGGCTGAAAGCTATGACGGACCCAGGGCTGCTACATACCTACTACAAGCTTGCAATTCCTGTCAACAAACCATCAAATTCCGCGGCATCAGACCAGATGACAGCCTGGGCAGGAAACCTCTTCCCAATCCTGAGCGCGGTCTCCGGCTGGAACATATCATGAAAGCAGACGATCTGATCAATCCCTACCATTTCGTGGAGTATCATGATATCTTCTCCCGTGTGCAGGAAGATCAAAAATCATATGCTGAGGAAACCAAACTGACACAGCTATATTTTTATCTCACCGCCTATCTGGGAAGATCTATTCCTGAGTCGGCTTTTAACAATATGCAATCGGTGATCGACGGTTTAAAAAATTCTGGTTACAAAGTGGTCCTGATCTTTGCTTACCGCTACAATGATTACTGCGCGTACGAAACTTATGGTGATATCAAAAGGCATTTGAACCAGTTAAAACCCTTCCTTCAAAAAAATGAATCCATGATATTTGCCCTACAGGCCGGTTTCCTTGGGCTCTGGGGCGAATGGCATAGTACGGGACTCGATAATTCTCCTTTTCAAAAGAAAGCCGTGATCCGCGATATTTTGCAGGCTATTCCTGCCAGTCGTAAAATGCAGGTGAGGGAAACCAGTTATAAGACTGATGCCGCCGGATTCATCAGGCGTACAGCTAACGGCCCCGTCGAATACTTTCCGCTGAGTACCGAAGAATACAATCGCATCGGGTTTCAAAACGCCTACCTGGTTCTCGACCAGGGAGAATATGCGATATGGGATTACCGCTGGCCTGACCCCGACTATTACCTGGTGAAGAAAGAAGCCATATCAACAGTCGTAGATGGCGAAATGCCTTATGATGGACCGGGGCTATATAATTTTAATGAACTGGCTCATGGCAACCAAGGCGGATGGAAGGCCATTCAAAGAATGAAAGAACATGCTTACAGCAGCTTTAGCCTGGTCCATAACTACAGCCTAAATATCAACGCCTGGAAAAAACAAGCCATAACGCGGGATCATTTCATAAATAAAAAAATAACTATTGGCAGCGATTATTTTCTTGACCAGCATGATCGACCTGTTTCCCGAACAGCTTACGAATATATCAGGGATCATTTAGGCTACCGGTTTCAGCTTACGGAAGCGAGTATCCCCAACAACGTGTTGCGGGGAAATTCAGCAGACTTCACCATCCACCTGAAAAACTTTGGATTTGCACCATTGATCAATAAGCGACCAGTTTACCTGGTGCTGATCGATGAAGAGGATAATATTTCAGAAATCCCCCTTAATGCAGATCCCCGTAGCTGGCTTCCCGTCCAGTCAGATACAGATGCCGGATATACGATCAAACACACATTACATCTGAGCGCGGGGTATTCACCTGGCACATACAGGGTTGGTATCTGGATGCCGGATGACGGAACGGACCTGAGATATAATACCGCCTACGCGATCCGGTTCGCCAATGGAAATATCGAATACTGGAAAGACAAATCAGACAGGTATCTTGTCAATATCATCGGCAGCTTCAAGGTCAATTAAAATTTGGAACTAATAATTCTCCGTATTCTTCGTGTTTCCTCCGTGCCCTCCGCGGCCTAAAAACCCGATTGATAAATCAATTCTTTTACCGCACAAATCAATTGCACAAACCGTCCCGATGGGACGGAAATTTCTCCTCGCAACCCAATATCTACCCATAAAATGTCCCTACGGGACATAAATGGATAAATATCACTGGAGCATTAAATTCAATAAGGTAAAAAAATCAGAAAACATTTTCGAATTTTTTCCATTGTAGGTCCGTTGTGCCCTTCGTGTCTCCTCTGTACCCTCCGTGACCCAATAACCACAAGCTGAAGACTCCCTATAGAAGACCGAACAATGATATATTAAATAAGATTCCACATGATCAATGACCACTAGTGAGTCATACCTTTTACCCTGCGACCCTTATTTTTCGCCGGCTTTCGGAACTGTTTATGGATTGCTTGGTTTACATTTGCATCCGCTTGCCAGTATTTTTTTACCTTACAAAAAAACCAGTCAATGCTATGAGTTACATTTCTGAAGTTTTTGCCCGGCAGATCCTTGATTCGAGAGGAAACCCCACCGTTGAAGTAGATGTGATCACCGATGAAGGCGCTGTGGGTCGTGCTGCTGTGCCCAGCGGTGCCAGCACCGGTATACATGAAGCTGTGGAACTGCGCGATGATGATAAGAAAAAATACCTGGGCAAGGGTGTTTTAAAAGCAGTGAAGAATGTGAACACCGTTATCGCTCCCGCTCTCTTAGGCTATGACGTGGCAGACCAGACCGGCATTGACGAGATAATGATCGAACTCGATGGCACGGAAAATAAAGGTAAACTTGGCGCCAACGCTTTACTGGCAGTGAGCATGGCCGTGGCAAAAGCAGCCGCTGAAGAAGCAGCACTTCCTTTGTATCGCTACATCGGTGGCACCAATGCCAAAACCTTACCCATCCCCATGATGAATATCCTGAATGGCGGGGCACACGCTGACAACAAAATCGATTTCCAGGAATTCATGATCATGCCTGTGGGCGCACCCAACTTCAGTGAAGGCCTGCGCTGGGGTGTTGAAATTTTCCACGCCTTAAAATCCGTATTGAAGAAAAAAGGTTTTAGTACAAATGTTGGCGATGAAGGTGGATTTGCACCGAATATTCAAAGCAACGAAGAAGCAATCGACACCGTGATGCAGGCTATCCAGGCTTCGGGCTACAAGGCAGGCTCGCAGATCGTGATCGCTATGGATGCCGCCAACAGCGAGCTCTGGGATGCGAAGAAGAAAAAATATGTTTTCCATAAAAGCAATGGCAAAGAACTGAGCAGCGATCAGCTCGTAAAATTCTGGGAAGGCTGGGTGAAAAAATATCCCATCGTTTCCATTGAAGACGGTATGGCTGAAGATGACTGGAATGGCTGGGCAGCATTAACACAGGCAGTAGGTGATAAATGCCAGCTGGTAGGTGATGACCTTTTTGTAACTAATGTTACGCGTCTGCAACGTGGTATCGACAAACAAATCGCCAATGCCCTGCTGGTTAAAGTAAACCAGATAGGTACCATCACAGAAACCATCAATGCTGTGACACTTGCGCAACACAATGGCTACAATACGATCATGAGTCACAGGAGCGGTGAGACCGAAGACACCACTATTGCCGATCTCGCGGTGGCATTGAATTGTGGTCAGATCAAAACAGGCTCAGCATCCCGTACGGATCGCATCGCGAAATACAACCAGTTGATCCGTATCGAAGAACAATTGGGTAGCAGTGCATTTTATCCGAAAGGAAAGATTAAATTTGGAAAAGGGAGTAAATAATTGGGAAGAATACGTTCAGAAAAGATGTCGACTGAATGAACTTAGCCCAAGTTGACTGCTACCTTTAAACCAGGTAATATGGAAGATCGCTCAAATAACCGGCCTTCGTTTCGAAATGGTTTGCTAAAGCTCCCCGGTCTTTTGCGAAATAAGTATTTCGTAAGCTTTGGAGTTTTTGCGGCTATCATGCTTTTTTTCGATAAAAATGATCTTTTTACCCAGTCGGCACGCAACCGACAACTCCGTGACCTGCAAGAAAGCAAACAGTATTACCTGGACCGAATTACGAGCGAACGTAAAGAGTTAGAGCAACTTAAGTCCAATCCCGGCACCCTGGAAAAGTACGCGAGGGAGAAATACCTGATGAAGCGTGACAATGAGGATTTGTTTATCATCCCAGAAGCGACTGAAACTGAATAATTTGCACAGGGCAATAAAAAGCATTAATTATCCGTTAATAATTCGGACAATTTTTCTGGATCTCACATTTTAGGACATTAATGGTTTGCGAATGACAAAATTTACCCCGGAGGAACTTTTATTGTATTTATACAAAGAAAGCTCTCCCCAGCTAACTGCAGCGATATCGCAGGCATTGAGGCTGGATTGGACTCTACGGGAAAAATTCAATGTATTAAAAACCTCCATGCTAAGGCTGGATCAAATCCAAGAATCCCCGCGCACAGAAGTGATTTTAAACATCCTGAATTACGCCCGTGAAAAATCATCGGAAATGGTTTAATCCATGCCGGCTTTGATTTTAAAAAATTGGCATCCCCTTACGGTGGATGCTTTTTTTTGCCCACCTGTTTCAATTGTGAAATGCCTCGTTCAAAATGCTCACCGGCAAAAAAACCTTCTAAGACTTAAAAACTCATGTTTCATTACTTTCTACCTTTCCGTCTTCCCGGCTCACCGGCAAAAAACCTTCAAAGACTTAAAGACTTCCCGGCCTCAATATGACCCGCAAACAACGCTACGAATTCGTAGTACATCATGTTTCATTACTTTCTACCTTTCCGCCTTCCCGGCTCACCGGCAAAAAACCTTCTAAGACTTAAAGACTTCCCGGCTTTAATATGACTCGCAGGCAACGAATTCGTAGAACATCATGTTTCATTACTTTCTACCTTTCCGCCTTCCCGGCTCACCGGCAAAAAACCTTCTAGTACTTAAAAACTTCCCGGCTTCAATATAACCCGCAAACAACGCTACGAATTCGTAGAACATCATGTTTCATTACTTCCTACCTTTCCGTCTTCCCGGCTCACCGGCAAAAAACCTTCAAAGACTTAAAGACTTCCCGGCCTCAATATGACCCGCAAACAACGCTACGAATTCGTAATTGACTACTTCGAAAAAAATGTTCCCGAAGCGGAAACCGAACTAATCTATGATAATCCATACCAGCTACTGGTTGCTGTAATATTATCTGCCCAGTGTACAGATAAAAGAGTAAATCTTACCACACCGGCCATATTTGAAAAATATCCTGACACTACCGCACTCAGCAAAACCAGTTTCGAGGAGTTATTTCCCTTGATTAAAAGCATTTCCTATCCCAATAACAAAACCAGGCATTTGATCGGCATGGCGAAAATGGTAGAAGATGAATTTGGTGGTCGGATACCCATGACGGTCGAACAACTCATTAAACTTCCCGGCGTGGGAAGAAAAACTGCCAATGTAATTACCTCTGTTATCGATCAGCAACCCAATATGGCTGTCGACACCCATGTGTTCAGGGTGAGCAGGCGAATTGGACTTGTTCCTCAAACAGCTTCTACCCCATTGGCTGTTGAAAAAGAACTGACCCGCAACCTGGCCGTTGAACTGATCCATAAAGCACATCACTGGCTTATTCTACATGGCCGGTATATCTGCGTTGCACGTAATCCAAAATGCAGGGAATGCGGACTACAACAAGCATGCTTGTATTTCCAGCGCGTGGTGCTACCTGCCGGAAAGGTATAAGAAAACATTGCGGGAATCCCTACGTAAAAATTCATTTAATTCTAGGGAAAACAGGTATGTACAAGTAAAAGTTTAGCATAATACTTGCCTTTCGGTTGATTGAATTTCCAGTATCTATCGAAATACCAACAGCCTGTGAGAATCATCCACCCTTCCTTATTCCTTGCATGTATTGCACTGCTGTTTGGCGTTTGCGTCAATTCACAGCCCGCCATTCCACCCATACAGTGGACGCAACAGTATGGCGGATCTGCAGTTGATGTTCCCTTTGTTATAAAATTTACGGACGACGGCGGCACGATTGCCGGAGGATATACCGATTCAAAAGATGGTGATATTAACCCCCATACGCCACGTGAATACTGGGATCTGTGGGTGATCAAACTGGATCGTTGCGGTAATCTTCAGTGGGAACGATCGTTTGGCGGCACCGGTTATGAAAGTGCAAGGGATATACTTTCAACTGATGATGGCGGCTACCTTGTATTGGGTGAAACAAACTCAACCAATGGCGGCGTGGTTGCCGGCTTTGGTGGAACCAAGGATATCTGGTTGCTTAAACTCTCAGCCGCCGGCAACCTCGAATGGCAGCGACGCTATGGTGGTAATGGGTTAGATATCGGAAATAATATCGTACACGCCGGTGATGGCGGCTACCTGATCGCCGCTTCGTCATCATCAAACGATGGACAGATTACCGGTAATCATGGCACCGGTGGATATACTGACGGAGTGCTAATGAAGGTATCGGCAAATGGCTCACTTCTCTGGAGCAAATGTTTTGGCGGTAGCAAGAATGAAGAATTATTTGATATCGAGATCATCGATGGCAGGATCTTTCTTGCTGGCTTTACCAACTCCGTTGATGGCGATATTCCTCCCAGCCAGAAAAACTATGATGCCTGGCTACTTGCACTGGATGCCAATGGCAATAAAATCTTCAGCAAAATCTATGGTGGTTCGCAAAATGATGTGATCTATTCCATGACCCGGGGACTGGATGGCAGCCTGACACTGGTGGGCTATACTACCTCAAATGATGGTGATGTGAGTGGCGCTAAAGGCAGCCAAGACTACTGGGTGATCAATGTAAGCCAGCAGGGCAATTTAAACTGGCAAAAAGTATTGGGCGGCACGGAGGCCGACTTCGCGAATAATGTGATCACCGACGAAGATGGTGGCTATATTATTGGCGGTATCGCTTACTCCGAAGACGGTGACGTGAATGATGCAAGGGGCGAAGGTGATTTCTGGACCGTGAAGTTGGCAGCAGATGGAACGCTTGAATGGAAAACAACCTGGGGCGGCAGTGGTAGCGACCATCTCCGCTACATGATCCACGATCCCGTTTTGAATGAATATTATTTTGCCGGTGACTCAGGTTCGGGCGATGGTGATTTTAGCAACCTGCATGGCGAAACAGATTTTGCGATCATAAAACTTAAAATACCCGAGCTGGCAACCCTGGATACTGCTGTATGCAGCGTGAATGGATTTGTTCCCTACAGCGATACTTTATATGATGCCTGCGGTTATGATTCGGTGGTGGTGAATTACCAGCCAGTCGCGATCAACAATCCTTTTGAAAATATAAGAAACAGGGACACCATTTTTGCCGGGCAAAGCACCAGGCTGGTTACAAATGCAAACGGCAATATTACCTGGGAAGAACATGCATCCCTGAGTTGCTATAACTGCCCTGATCCCTTAGCAAACCCAAGCACAACCACCGTCTTTACTGCCATCAACCAACTACCGGAAGGATGCCAGGTGACGGGTGAGTTTACCGTCGTGGTGCTCAATGACGCAGTGGTTATGACACCGACTGCATTCACTCCCAATGGCGATGGACTCAATGACTTTTTTGGTCCGCTCGGGAAAGTACCGGATCAATACACGTTGAAAATATTTAACCGTAATGGTGAAGTGGTTTTCAAAAGTTCGGCTATGCAACAACGCTGGGATGGGAGGTTCAGGGGACAGTTACAACCACCCGGTGTTTTTATTTACATGATCGACTATAAGGATATGCAAAATAAACTGCACCAGCAAAAAGGCACGTTCACACTCATCAGATAAACCGGATTGAACAAAAAAGACCTTATGGACAGAAGAGATTTTTTTAAAATGGCCCGCGGCAGAAGGGCAGCCAGTGTCGGAAAAACCGGTAACACGCGTTCTTTCTTTTCAGGCCTGGAACCTTATGCAGGACCCTGGGGCCTTAACGAAGTAACACATTTGTTGAAGCGCACAATGTTTGGCGCAAAAAAATCCGATTGTGATTACTTTCTTGGGTTGTCGCCCGATGCGGCTATCGACGAACTGCTTAATACAACGATGACACCTTCACCTCCTGTGAGAGACTATGGCTTGATTGAAGACGATGAAGGATCGCTGCGGGATGATCTTGGTGTAGCTATTGGTGAGACCTGGGTTGATGATCCCAATATGGCGAGTCACCCGGATGTAAGAGGCGCTATTAATAGCCGGCGTGTCGATAGTCTCCGCAAATGGTGGGCAGGACTAATCATCAACCAGCAAAGAAGTATCCAGGAGAAAATGGTCCTGTTCTGGCGCCATCATTTTTCCGTACAAATGCAGGAAGTGGAAAACGCACAGATCCTTTACCGCCATCACAACCTGCTTCGCAGTAATATGCTCGGAAACTTTAAAACACTGGCACGCGAAGTCACGATCGACCCGGCCATGCTGATACATCTTAACGGGTATCTCAACTCCAAGCAGGCTCCCGATGAAAACTATGCACGCGAAATGCAGGAATTGTTTACGCTTGGCAAAGGTGATGATTCACTTTATACCGAAGATGACGTGATCGCTGCGGCGAGGGTTTTGACGGGCTGGCGGATTAATGATGATCCGCTCGGGTCTTATTTTGATGCCGGTGCTCATGATACCGGAACTAAATCATTTTCCGCTTTTTATAATAATACTACGATCAATGGTGGCAACGGCGAACAGGAACTTGACGCGCTGGTCGACATGATATTCTCTACGACGGAAGCTTCCCGTTTCATTTGCCGTAAACTTTATAAATGGTTCGTGTACTATGAGATTGATGACGACACAGAACGGGATGTGATCGCACCGATGGCAGCTATCCTGCAGGCCAATAATTTCGAGATCAGACCAGCTTTGTCAGCCCTGCTTAAAAGCGAGCATTTTTTTGATACCATCAACCAGGCCTGCTATATAAAAAGCCCATTTGATATTATAGTGGGCACGCTGAGGGAGTTTGATGTGGCCTTTCCCGCATACACAGATTATACTACGGGATATCCATTGTTCTTCTCATTGTACCAGCACGCTGCCGATATGCAGCAGGATCTGTTTCAACCGCCCGATGTCTCCGGCTGGCCTTCCTATTACCAGGAGCCGATGCACTATGAACTTTGGGTCAACAGTAATTCACTACCGAAAAGAGCTGATTTCACAGACGGACTGGTCAATGATGCTTTGATCGATACACGTGCCTTCGCAGCTCAGTCGTCAAATCCTGCCGATCCCGATCAGTTGATCATTGATGTGACAGCATTGTTGCTGAGGTATCCGCTTTCTGATAATTCAAGATCGTATGTAAAGCGAAGATTTTTGTTGAACAATACAAATGATAATTCGATATGGACAAACGCCTGGAATAATAACGACAACGCAGTGATCAATGCTTCGCTGCGGGAAATGTTTAAGTTTTTAATGAACCTGCCGGAGTTTCATCTCTGCTAATGATTAAATCCAAACTATGAACAGGAGAAATTTTTTGAAAAATACAGTACCGGCCGCGATCACACTGCCAGGCCTCGTGAATGGGTTTTCATTTACAGCTTATGGTGCTTCGCAAAATGCTTTGGCATCCTTGCTCGAAGAAGCTGGCGCTGATACCGACCATGTTTTTGTATTGATCCAGCTGGCAGGAGGCAACGATGGGTTGAACATGGTGATACCGCTGGATATGTATGCCAACTACTACAATGCAAGAACAAATGTGGCCATCCCTCAGAGTAAAGTATTACGTCTTGATGGCACCGACAGATCGGGACTGCACCCGGCCATGACAGCGCTCCAAAATATGTATAATGAAGGCAAGCTTAGTGTTGTACAATCCGTGGGTTATGAAAATCCGAATTTCTCCCATTTCCGGGCTACTGATATCTGGAGCAGTGGCGATACACGTGAAAGCCGGCGGGAACGCGTAAAGACCGGATGGATGGGACGCTACCTGGAAAATGAATATCCCGGCTATCCTGATGCTTATCCCAGCGATGAAATGCCCGATCCTTTGGCGATACAGATTAGCAGCACGCCTACACTAGTGGTACAGGGGCCGATCTATTCAATGGGTTTATCCATTACCGATCCTGAAAAGATTTACTCTTTTGCCAACCCGTTCTCCGATTATCCACTGGATTCAGCACCGGCAAATAAAGAACTAAAATACCTGCGTGTAGTATCTGAGAAAACGAAGATCTATTCGGATATCATCAGGACAGCATATCGCCGATCATCTACGATGGCAGATTATCCCGAAGACAACTGGCTGGCCGACCAGTTGAGGATCGTAGCCAGGCTTATCAAAGGCGGCCTGAAAACAAAAGTATACACCGTAACCATCGGTGGATTTGATACACACAAAAAACAGGTGAATGCCAGCGATACCACAACGGGTATGCATGCCAAGCTGATGAAAGATCTGTCAACAGGTATCAGCGCTTTCCAGCAGGACCTGGAGATGATGCAGATCGATGATCGCGTGATGGGAATGACTTTCTCCGAATTTGGGAGGCGAATAAAATCCAATGCGAGCCTCGGTACTGACCATGGTGCCGCCGCGCCTTTGATCTTATTTGGCAAGCATGCGAAGAAAGGTATTTTGGGAAATAGTCCAGAGATCCCTTCCGATATACAGGTGGTCAATAATATCCCTTTTCAATATGATTTCAGGAGCGTGTACGCGTCGGTGCTGGAACAATGGTTTTGCGTAAGCAGGCCTGCACTCGATACGATCATGTTGCAAAATTACCAGTCGCTGCCACTTATCCAGGGTGGCCCCTGCGGACTGCCGGAAGACCCGGATGATACGAATAATGCTTCAGAAGAGTTACTCCTGAAAATGTGGCCAAACCCTTATTCGATAAATGCCACTATTCAGTTCTCGACCAAAGGAGGTCATACGATGATCCAACAAATTGACGCGTTGGGAAGGGTGGTAAAAGTGTTGACCAACCAGGAGTATGCAGCCGGTACTTATAATATCGACATTTATAATGACGGGCTTGCCACGGGTGCCTATTTTATCAGGCTGCAGAATAAATCCCTGCAAAAAGTGATCAGTGTGATAAAGATGCCGTAATGGAATTAAATGCTTTTTATCAGCAATTGTGAAAATTCCGCAATCCCAGGGATTGAGCAAAGGGAACTCAGGTGCTAAAATCAAAAGAAACCCCGCATATATCGAAGACTCCGCTGGTGTGGGTATGGGGAACACGGATTATCATGATGGTCATGATTTATTATGATCAGTACCTGCTATGACAAAATCATCTGAATTTTACACAAGATATCGACTACTAACTACTAACTACGAACTACTAACTGCTTCCTGATCTCTTCCACCAATTCCGTCTTTGTGATCGGCACACCCATGATCTTGTTATAGCCTTTGGCATCTACAAAATAAACATCCCGGATGATCTTGATCAGCTGACCATTGTTGATCTCCGGAATAAGCACGGTATCAAAATTCTTCAGTATCTCACCGAGGTTTTTAGGGAAGGGACGCATATGTCTCAGGTGTGCATGACTTACAGCATGTCCCCCCGCCTGCAATTCCGCAACAGCCGACTTGATGGCACCAAATGTAGAACCCCATCCCAATACCAGCACTTTACCCTTATCGGGACCGCTATCAATTTTTTGCTCAGGTATATAATCCGCGATCTTATCTACTTTTTCCTGCCTGATCTTCACCATCAGCTGGTGGTTTTCGGGGTCATAGCTGATATTCCCCGTAACGTTCTGCTTTTCGAGTCCACCGATGCGGTGTTCGAGTCCCGGCGTGCCCGGTATGGCCCAGGGCCTGGCCAGTTTTTCATCACGGAGATAGGGCTGTAGTTTTTCTTCACCATGACCCAGTTCAGTTTTGAACTTTACATGAATAGGCGGTAATTGTTCTTTTGTTGGGAAGCGCCAGGGTTCCGCGCCATTCGCGATATATCCATCACTCAAAAATATCACAGGCGTCATGTGCTGCACAGCAATGCGTACCGCTTCATATACCGATTCAAAACAATCAGCCGGCGTGGACGCCGCGATCACAGGCATAGGACATTCTCCATTACGACCATAATAGGCCTGGAGTAAATCACTCTGCTCTGTTTTGGTGGGCAATCCTGTTGATGGTCCCCCACGTTGTACATCGATGATGAGCAATGGAATCTCAAGCATCACTGCCAATCCCATGGCTTCGGCTTTCAAAGCCATACCCGGACCTGAAGTTGTAGTCACACCCAGTGCACCACCATAAGCTGCGCCGATCGCCGTAGTGATAGCTGCAATTTCGTCTTCCGCCTGGAATGTGCGAATGCCAAAATTTTTATGCCGCGCCAGTTCATGCAAAATATCTGAAGCCGGCGTAATGGGATAAGATCCGAGGAACATTGGTAAACCGCTGACATTAGAAGCAGCGATCAATCCATAAGCAAGCGCCTGGTTGCCCATGATGGAACGGTATTCACCCGATTCCATTTTTGCCTTAGCAACCTTATATGTAGTCGTGAATGTTTCGGTTGTATCACCATAATTATAACCTGCCTGCAACACACGCAGGTTGCTTTCCAATATCTCTTCCTTCTTTGAAAATTTTTCCTTTAAAAAGTTTGTGGTATTGCTCATATCCCGGTCGTACATCCAGTACAGGAAGCCGAGTACAAACATGTTTTTGGCACGATCCTTTTCTTTCATACCCATCGAAAAATCTTTCAGGGCTTCGCGGGTCATCTTTGTCACATCCATCCTGATCACTTCATAATTATCCAGG
>JAEZRB010000301.1 GCA_023412975.1 Bacteroidota bacterium
GTCCTGTCCTTTATCTTTCGCATTTTACGACAAGCCCATTTTTAGGATATAAATTCATTGATATCGGGGGTAACGCTGGCTTCAGAAAACGGCATCAGGAAAATTACGGATAAGCTGTCTTAACACGAAGGGTTAAGCGAACGGTCCGGAGGCTGGTTCAGTTCCGGCATCCATGGACACCGGTGAAAAAAAGTACACAGGCGCTACGAAAATAAAGAAAAACCCCAGTGAGAGAAAAAGCCAGGGAAGACGCGATGGTCAAAGCTTTTATATCATTCAAAAAATTAATTCCGGACAGCAATGATTGAAATTCGTAATTTCCTCGAATGGAAGAAATACGCTGGGGTATGATCGGTTGCGGTGATGTGACCGAGAAAAAAAGCGGTCCGGCTTTCAACAAAGTAAATCATTCTAAGCTCGTAGCGGTGATGCGAAGAAACGCAGGCCGGGCGGAAGATTATGCCAAGCGACACCAGGTGCCTCGCTGGTACACCGACGCGGATGACCTGATAAATGATCCCGAGGTCAATGCAATCTATATTGCCACACCTCCATCGTCGCATGAGGAATATGCGCTTCGTGCGCTGGCGGCTGGTAAGCCGGTGTATGTCGAAAAGCCAATGACGGTAAATGCTGCTTCTGCCATTCGTATTAAGCAAGCAGTTGAATCATCGGGTCAAAAACTGGTGGTAGCTCACTATCGACGGGCACAGCCGGTTTTTTTGAAGATTAAAGAGTGGATTCATGAAGAACGTGTAGGACCGATAAGGTTTATGCGCTCGTCCATATACAAACGGCAATTGTCAAAGGAAGAATTAGCGGTTGAGAAAACAGCCTGGCGTGTGGATCCAAAACTGGCGGGTGGAGGACTGTTTCATGACCTCGCGCCGCATCAACTCGACCTGGCCTACTATTTTTTCGGCGAGATTGAAAGGGCATACGGTATTTCGGGCAACCAGGCTGGCGCCTACAACGCCGATGATATTGTAACCGGGAATATTTTATTTCGCAACGGAGTTCATTTTGATGGCGTATGGTGTTTTAATGTATCTCCCGGTGATGAAAAGGATGAGTGCGAGCTTATTGGTGAAAAGGGGAGGATCGTTTTCAGCTTTTTTGAACATAAGCCTGTAAAAATTATTGAAAACGGATCAGTTGCCGAATATGCTTTCGAGCCACTGGAACATGTACAGCAACCTATGATTAATTGGGTTGTTCAATATTTCCTGGACCAGGCACCCAATCCCAGTAGCGCAGCGGATGGGGTGGAGGTGATGAGGTTGATAGATAGTTTTACTTCGAAATAATAAACCGTTTTATGAGATATTATCTAACGATATTGACCGCTCTACTCATTGTCTGCCTGGTACAGGCGCAGCAGGGGGCAAAGCCTAAAGGAAAACTTTTTATCATTGGTGGTGGTGACCGCCCGCCATCGCTGATGCAGGCTTTGGTAAAGACAAGTGGGTTATCGCCCAAAGACTATGTAGTCGTATTGCCTATGTCAAGCGCCAACCCTGACCGGGCATATGAATACTTTAAGGCTGACCTGGAACCGTTTTGCCGCAACGCTATTGTCAATTTCAATTTTACACCTGAACGTGTGAATGACCAAAGCTGGCTGGACTCATTACAAAAAGCGAAACTGATCTTTATAACCGGCGGAGACCAGGATCGTTTTATGAAAGCTGTTCAAAACACGGCGGTTTACCAGGCCATCCATCGCGCCTACCAGCAGGGTGCCACCATCGGAGGTACCAGTGCAGGAGCCGCAGTGATGAGTGAACATATGATCACCGGTCACGAACTGCAGGATACCGTGTACCGGTCTACCTTTAATAAACTACGGGATAAAAATATTGAGTTCAAGCTGGGCCTGGGTCTGTTGACGAGTGCCGTCATAGATCAACATTTTATTGTACGAAGCCGCTATAACCGCCTGCTCTCGGCACTGGCTCGTTTCCCGTCGCTTAACTGTATTGGTATTGATGAAGAAACGGCTATAATCGTTGATGGATCGGTTGCAACCGTTACTGGCGAAAGACAAGTCGTGGTCATGAAAAAACCGGAGGAAATTAAAGCGCTTGAAACGGGTCTAATCAAAGTGAAGGATATGCAGTTCAGCATTTATACAGCTGGGGATAGTTTTCAATTAAATTGAGAGCAAATATTGAAGTAGGTTTTGTTAGTATATGATTTCAGTGAAATAAATTTGAAGTGACAGGATCGGATAGAATGCGTGAAAGCTTGAACTAACCGAATTGGTCCGGTTGAATTTCTACCCATTAAGTTCCATTCCGGGAACTAATGGGTAGAAAGACTATATTATTAACAAACCTCGATGTGAGCGATCATTTCTTTCCCTTTTGAATTTCTTCCGGTGCAATAGGCGCCGGAACGACATTGTGAACGGGATTAGTGGATTTTAGATAAGTATAGATTGCTTTTATATCATCATCCTTCAGGATGCTGAATTGTGGCCAGGGCATAGGTGGCAAAAGATCACGGCTATTATCAAGTCCCTTGTATTTTCCTTTTGTCAGCGCCTTTTTAAACTGTTCTTCCGTCCAGCTTCCAATACCCGTTTCATCACTTGTAAGGTTGCCGGCAAACGATACACCCCAGGCTCCGGCAATAGCTGTAAAATCTTCATTGAACAGGGTCCAACCCTTTTTTATTTCTGAGGGATCAATATTCGGTAACCGCGTACCCTGCCGTGCACCTGAAAGACGGAGTTCTGGTATGATCTCCGGTCCATTAGGCCCCATTTTTTTTGGTGAATGACAATCATCGCATAACATGGTATACACCAGGTATGAACCGCGGTTGATCAGGCTGTCTTTACTGATCACGATCGGAGTTTCTTTTTTACCCCTTGCATTCGTCTGGCAGGCAACCAGGCCTACAATCATTGCGACCGCCAATACTGGGATGAATAGAAATGAACTTTTCATAAAATTAATGTTTAAACTTTGATTTAGCGAATCTATGAGTGGATAAGTCCCGGGGCAATTGGCGAAAGCATGAAACCGCAGAAATTGGGAATGAAATGTGAGGCCGCGCCCTGGGGGCCGTAATTTAATTTTGGAGTGAACAGGAACATAGAAATACATTCCTGGCAGTGGGCTATGCTAACGATATCACTATTGTTCTTATGTGTTGCAGAAAATCTGCTACGAATTGCAGGACATGATACTATAATCCACTGAGCCCTCCTTGTGCGCTGTGGTTTCCTGATCCATAGATACTTTGAACCCAGGCTATCAGATCGACACGGTGTTGTTCAAAAAAATCCGCTACGGAGAATAGCACTCAATCTCAACCTCAATCTCAACCTCAATGAATTACTTCCTATAACGGATTAAACCGAACTGCCGATATACCGGTTCCGGATACGGTTTTGCCGGCCTGCGGTTTATAAACAAAATACAGTTTATGGTATTTGGAATCATTGATCGCTTCAATTGGCATCCGGATCGTTCCGCTTTTTTCATTTTTGTTGGGGATCGAGAGCGTGCCTTTGCCAATCAGCTGTCCATCAGGTGCACCCAGTCGGACTTCCAGGTCAAATGCTGCGGGAGTAATATTCTGCCAGGCTACCACCGCGCTGATGGATCTCACGCCACTGAGGTCAATGCTGTCCATCGCAAACCAGCCTTCACCCTGGGGCACGATCAGGTAGAGGATACTATTAAAATAAAAGTCGTCGAAGCCTTTCATTTCCTGTTTTTCGCTGAAAGGAATTTCATTGGAAGGGAGACTGAAAACACCTGAGCCCGTCAGCGCCTTGCTATTGGCACTTCCTTTATCAGTATAACTCGCCGACAAAACCATCGTAGCGCCTGGTTTCTTGTCAGTAGCTGCTATGATCTGTCCTTCGGCAGGCAGGGATTTTTTTACAGGTGCTGGTTTGTTCAGGGATAATATCCATGTCACGATCGACTGTACATCACTTGCCGGAATGCTGGCATGTGGCGCCATCGCCACTTCGCCCCATACGCCTTTACTTCCCTTGACGATCTTATTACTTAGATAACTCATCGCATCGGTTTCCCTGCCATATTTTTTGGCAACATCCAGGAATGATGGCCCGATCGATTTTTCCGCTTCTTTATGACAGCCTTTACAATCGAGTGTTTGTGTAAGTACCTTTCCGCTCACCAGTACCTGTCCCTGCTGGTGACCCATACTCGAACCAGCTTTGTCAAAACCTTCCACATAGTCGGCTGAGACATACAGGTTGGCAGGATCAATCTCGGTATCGTTATCTTTTACTTTAACCGAATAACCAACAGGTCTGCCCGGAAGATAAAATGACCTGTTGCCGGAAGTCTGCTCTATATTCACGACCGGTTCTTCGTTACCGGCATATATCGCGATGGTTTGGCTGGTTGTAGAGTCGCCTTTATTGTCTTTTACCGTCACGGAAATTTTATAATCGCCAGGAGTATCAAAAACGTAATTGGCTTCCGGGGTAGAAGTCTGGATTGTTTTGCTTTCCCCAAAATGCCAGGTATAGATTAGCTGGTCTTTTTCGGGATCACTGGCTTCTACTTTTGCTTTTATCGCAAAGGGTAGGGTGCCGGTTGTTTTATCAACCGCCAGTGATTTTATTTTTGGTGCCCTGTTCCCGCTATTATAATCGATCCGGTATAATCCCGCGTCGGGATTCTGACTAAACCAGCCCGTACCGTATTCCAGGAAGTATAGTTTGCCATCCGGGCCTACTTCCATATCCATTAGTGAATTTACTTTAATGTCTGCAAGAAATGGTTCCATTTTATCGAAATCCCCGTTGGGTAAGAGCGTAACGGCTTTTATCCACCCACGTATCCATTCATAAATGATAAGCTTTCCATTGTAGTAATCGGGTAGCCGGGTTTCTTTAGGAAACATATCAGTGTAATAAACCGGGCCGGCCATGGCGTTTCTGCCGCCGGTACCAACCTGGGGGAAATCGTGTGAAGGGCCATATGGATACCAGATGAATGCCGGTTC
This sequence comes from Bacteroidota bacterium, assembly GCA_023412975.1. Classification (GTDB taxonomy): domain Bacteria; phylum Bacteroidota; class Bacteroidia; order Chitinophagales; family Chitinophagaceae; genus Terrimonas_B. The sequence continues at coordinate 4,999 of JAEZRB010000301.1, forward strand.
TGCAGCAGGAAGTTCCCGGAGCCCCGTATTATTTCTTGACTCATTGATAGGTTTATTCGGATCAAAAAGTTCCCCTGATTGCCCGGTGGCGTAATCAAACTGGCGGTACGGGTAGTTGTTCCCAACAAACATCGGCCAGCCAAAGTTGCCGGCCCTGCGTGCCTGGTTCACTTCATCATAGCCTTTTGATCCTCGGGTTTTGAAACTATCATTCGCCGCATCCGGGCCCACTTCACCCCAGTATAGATTGCTGTTCTTTTGGTCAACAGCGATACGATAGGGATTTCTATTGCCCATTACATATATTTCGGGTCTGGCTTTATCCGTTCCTTTGGGAAAGAGGTTTCCTTCAGGTATCTCATAGCTTCCATCATCATTTATTTTGATGCGGATGATCTTCCCGCGCAGATCATTGGTATTGGCCGAGGATCTGCGGGCATCATACTGTTCACGTCCGGGCAAATCGTTCATGGGGCCAAAGCCACTGTTGACGTATTTTGCCTTTGGTTCATCAAAAGGAGTTGAGTTATCACCCGTAGATAAATACAAAAGCCCATCGGGACCAAAAGCGATAGAGCCCCCTGTATGGCAACAGATATTGCGCTGCGATTTTACTTCCAGTATCGTTTTCTCTGTTGCCAGGTCGATAGTGTCATTCTGTAATGTAAACCTCGACAGGCGATTCACTGAACTGTCGATTGGGCTGTAATACATGTAGACCCAATTGTTCTTATCAAAATGGGGATCTTTTGCGATCCCCATCAAACCTTCTTCCGCGTTGACATATGGAACTGTCGCTTTCCAATACACATCCAGCAAACCTGCGCGTTTTAATTCTTTCGTTTCATTTTTATATAGCAGGATCTCGCCACGTCTTTGCACCACGAGTATATCAAGGTTGGGCAGTATCGTCATCTCAGTAGGTTCAACAAATTCGCCTTCCACCAGTTTGATTTTCGTAAAGCGATCTTCATCGGGTGGGTATTGCGATTTAGCTTTCTTATATGCCAGCACCCGGTTTTCACCAATCGCGTATTGAATACCACCAAGCAGGTGTTTCAGGTAAGTGGGATCTTTATAGGCTTCATCTGTATGACCCAGGGCCGTATAGAATGCGCGTCCGCCATCATACTCATGATACCAGCTCATAGGGTGGTGTGCGCCGTTTGTGCCGCCTTCATAACTGGATTCATCGATCGTGATGAGGACTTTTACATCCGGGTTGAGCTTCTTGAAATTATACAGCTCATCGGTATGCTCCCAGATAGTATCTGTGAAGAAGCTCGTGGCAGCTATTGACTTGTCTTTGATGATGAATTTCGCGGGTTGTGGCCTGGGGTGACTCTCAAAATAGGCGCCGACCATCCGGCCATACCAACCCCAGTCGTATTCCGTATCAGTAGCCGAGTGAATACCTGCGAAGCCCCCACCGGCCTGAATATATCGTTCAAAAGCGATCTCCTGCCTATGATCAAGCACATCACCGGTTGTGTTTAAAAAGACAACCGCGGAATATTTCTGGAGTGTATCCTCGGTAAAAAAGGCTGCATTGCTGGTCGTATCCACTTCGAACCCGTTTTCTGCCCCCAGTTTTTGAACTGCCACAGCAGCTTTGGGAATGGACTCGTGCACAAAGCCAGCCGTCTTGGTAAATACAAGAATTCGTGGATTTCCACTGCGTTTTTTTGAGCAAGACACTAGAAGACAGGCGATTGCTACCAGAGCCAGGAAGGTATTTTTTTTCATCATGGTTTTATCGAAGACTACTTTGCAAAAGATAAATTTAATGGAAATTAAATTTCCGAAACCTGCTTTTCTTTCCCTGAACCAGGCGCACAGGCCATTTCAGCCAATGATTTGTACACAAACTGTGGATAAGCGTGGTGCCCTTGGGCGGTTACTTTTTTGCTGGCACGGTATTAATGGCCGATAGACGAGGATTTTTTAACATATATGCAGGCATTATTCAAACGAACCTGCGCAACTTTGCGAACTAAAAAATGAATTGAGTTATGGGAAAAAAAGTAACATTTACGCTGCCGGCTGAAATAGTGGGCGAAGCAACGAGCGCCGTTTTACTGGGCGAATTCAACAACTGGGACTATAGCAATGGCATCAGCCTCAAGAAGCAAAAGGATGGTTCGATGAAAGTAACCACCACGCTGGAAGGCGGCCGCACTTACCAATACCGCTATCTGCTCAACGATGGCCGCTGGGTTAATGATCAGAAAGCTGACGATTATGTTCATGTTTCAGGCTTCCAGGTTGAAAACTGCGTGATCACAGTTCCTGCGGAAGAGGAAATTGTAGCGGAAGCACCTGCAGCACCGGCTAAAGCACCAAAGGCGGTAAAAGAAAAGAAAGTAAAAGCCGTAAAATTAAAGACTGAAGCCGTTGCAGATGATCTTACCAGGATCGAAGGCATCGGTAAAAAAATCGCGGCTTTACTGACTGCTGAAAACATTTTAACCTTTAAGGATCTTTCGAAGACTACCGTGAAAAAACTGAAAGGTATTTTGGAAGTAGCCGGTAGCAAATACCAGTTGCACGATCCTTCTACCTGGCCCAAGCAGGCTAAACTGGCCGCAGCTGCCAAATGGGAGGAACTGGAAACCCTGCAAAAAGAGCTGATTGGCGGGAGGTAAGGAATTGGAATTAGGAGTGAGTTGGAGTTAGTAGTTAGTAGTTCGTAGTTCAGACCTAGTTCTAAATTTGCCAAAAAACTACGGCGGACAAAGCGAAAACATCTATGAATTAAAAACCTTTATCACCTAAGGTTCCAGGTTTCAATTGAAGAAGAAGATGTAGGGCATAGAAATATACCCTGATAGTCTACTATTTTGACTATGTCACTATGTCCCTATGTGTTCCAAAAATATCTGCTACGGAGAACAGGACAAGATAAAGGAATCACTCCGTTACATCCAGCTCTCTGATCTGTTTTTTATACGCAGCCGGAAGGATCAGGCTTTTGATGAATCCATCAAGTTTGACCTTCCGGCTTAATTTATATGTAAGCAGCACCGGTGCGATCCATTTGACTTTACCAAGCCCCAGCAATTCGTTCACGTGCCGCGGCACCACAAGCTTTTGCGATTCCTTCAATATAAAAAACCGTGTAGCGCCAAGGTGTTTCTTATATTGTTTGAAGAGGTCGATGGTATAGTGAGTTTTTTCCAGGTTGCTGTGCAGGTGTTCATTGCGTTGTGTAAGCCACTGATCGAAACGTGGAGACAGATCTTTTAACCCCATCCTTATACCCATCCGGTAAAAAACATCGTAGAGATCTTCTTTTTCTTTGTCGTCTAGTTTTCTTTCCAGCAGTTCATACGCTGCCAGGGAATAATGGATAAGCATAAACAGAACATCGCGATAAGCCCAGTCGGGGATCTGGTCACCACGGGCGGTTTCTATGGCCCTATGTATCGATGTGATCTTATCAATCGTTTTTTCCGCCTTTTCTTTTTCTGAAAAAACAATATCCCTCGCATACATGACGGTTGAAAACAATCGTCCCAAAGGGTCGGCGGGTAAACGCCCGGTATAATACAACCAGTCCACAGCTTTATTGAGGGCAAATTCCGCGGATGCACCAGCAAATACAAACAATATGGTGTCGCTCTTGCCCCAGATCTTTCGTACGATGGACTGCCTGTCGACAAAGTATTCCATTGTTATTCTATAACCCAAGCCACCTCCGCTCATTTTTTATCAGTAGGCCTGCTGCCATGTTTGAGCTCGATCGATTCGCGATTCCTCCTGAGTCGCATATTGAGCAATTCCACCACCAGTGAAAAAGCGATCATGGTGTAGATATAGCTTTTGTCGATCTTCTGATGAAATCCTTCTGCCACCAGCATGATACCGATCGCAATCAGGAATGAAAGTGCAAGCATTTGTAACGTCGGATGTTTGTTGATAAACTTGCTGATAGCGCCTGCGAAGATCATCATGATCACGATAGAAATGACCACGGCGATGATCATGATCGACACTTCATCCACCAGGCCGATCGCGGTAAGTATTGAATCGAAAGAGAACACAGCGTCGATCAGTACTATTTGCAGGATCACCGAACTTAACGACGCATGTTTAGGCTTAACCTGTGACTCGTCCGAAGGTTTTTCAAGCTTGTGGTGTATCTCCAGGGTGCTTTTAAATATCAGGAATATACCGCCCGCCATCAGGATCAGATCCTTCCAGCTGATATTGATCGGCTGACCTTCATTTTCTATAAAAGGCAAGGTGAACAAGGGGTCCTGTAGTCGCATGATCCAGGTGATCGTAAGAAGCAGGCCAACCCTGAAGACCATGGCCAGGATCAAACCGATATTCCTCGCTTTCCGTTGTTTCGAAGCTTCCAGTTTATCGGAAATGATCGAAATGAAAATTATGTTGTCAACACCGAGTACAATTTCAAGAAAAGTAAGGGTCAACAGGCTGAGCCATACTGACGGGTCTCCAAAATCGGGGAAATGCATAAAGGGGAATGATTTTGTGCAAATCTAAATTATAAAGCGCACACTGGGTTCTGCCTGCGGCAGAGATTTTGGCCACGAATTGCACGAATCACGCGAATGGGGCCACGGATTACACGGATTAGTTGACCACGAAGCACGAATCACACGAATGGGGCCAGGGATTACACGGATTAATTGGCCACGAATAGCACGAATCACACGAATGGGGCCAGGGATTACACGGATGATCACGGATTTGATTTTGGCCACGAATTGCACGAATCACGCGAATGGGGCCACGGATTACACGGATGACCACGGATTCGTTCCCCGTGAACTTCGTGTTTCCTTTGTGACCTTCGTGTCCTTAAAGAATACGAATTGGTCACAGATTATGCGGATTACACGGATTGATTGCAAGACTTTTGGTCTGCCGAATTTTTTAGTTGAATATGAATAGTTTTGTAAAGCTCTGGATACTGTTCAACCATAAAACACACTCCCATGTTTACTATTGAAAACGAGTTTTTAAAAATAGACATATCACCGAAAGGAGCGGAGCTGCAAAGCATCTACAATAAAAAACTATTCCTGGAATACATGTGGGAAGGTGATCCGGCTTTCTGGGGTAAGCGTTCCCCGGTATTATTCCCGATTGTGGGCTCATTGAAGTATAATACCTATTATTATGAAGGCAGGGCATACCAACTGCCACGCCATGGTTTCGCACGGGATTCGGATTTCAAGGTGACTGATCAATCCGGTTCATCCATCAATTTTACTCTTGTAAGAAATGATGCGATACTCGAAAACTATCCCTTTCAATTCAAATTCGATATCATTTATGCCATCGAGGACAACCAACTGCTGGTTACCTATCGTATCGTCAACAAGGGCGAGATCAACCAGAAACTTTATTTTTCTGTGGGTGGTCACCCCGCATTCAAACTACCACTGCTAACAGGAACAGCTTACACAGATTATTACCTTGAGTTCAACAAAGTAGAAAATGCAGGTCGCTGGCAGATCACACCTGATGGGTTGATTGGAAGCAATCCAACACCATTGATGGAAAATACACAGCAACTTCGCCTCGATAAACAACTTTTTTATAAAGACGCTGTAGTATTTAAGGACCTGCGTTCAGACAAAGTGAAACTGGTATGTGACAAAGCAGGTGAACTTTTTGAATTCGACTTTACAGGATTCCCTTACCTGGGAATATGGGCAGCAAAAGGCGCAGACTTTGTTTGTATCGAGCCCTGGTGCGGAATTGCCGACAGCGAACATGCCAGCCAGCAATTGACTGAGAAAGAGGGGATCATTGCGCTGGATTCAACCGACCAGTTTGAGCGAACCTGGAGACTGACGATTTATTAATGAGAGCAATAATCGCTAATACTTATCTGTGCCTCAATTTTACTTCATTGATCTGTACCACCGGTTGAATATTGGTATAGTTTTTAAAATCATTGATAATTGCGTCCCTGTTTTTTGCAATGGCTTCGTTATATCTCGTCACATCTTCAATATTAAAATAACCTATTGCCACAAAAGCTGGTTTATCATTGGCGGTTCTGCCAGATATTCCCAAATCAATCTCATACGATTTTAAGTTGTCGCCCAAAAACGAGGCGACCATTGGCATATGTTTTTTTTCATAGTAGTCCATATCAAATGTTTTACCATCACCATTCGGATATAGTATTGCCACCCGGAACTTCCCGGGTTCCGCCTGAGATATTAGTTTAGATTGACTGGTTTTAAGACCTGTAAATCCGAATACAGCGAAAATTGCAATGAAGAGAAAAAATCTTGCTATCATATATATTTAGGTTAATGTTGAGCAACTTTTCCCGGTTTCTTTATTCTTTTGTTCCATTTCCAAATCTCAAACCAGAATACCGAAACCGCGGACACGGCTAAGCAAATTAACAATTCTGAAAAGGAAAGCGAAACCAGTTTGAAAAAGGATGTCACTGGCGTAAGGTACAGCATAATCACCAGCAGGATAAGCGTAATGAAAATAATACCTCCAAGAAGGATATTCCTGTTGCTTAAACTATCGATGAATGAAAAATAAAAAGAACGGTTTACCAGCGAAAGGAAAATATTAGCAAAGATCAGCGTGGTGAATACCATGGTCCTGGTCAGTTCTTCGCCAGCGCCGTTTTGCACCATGTATTGATACAATCCCAGTAGACAGGCGGAAATTATCAAGCCCTGGACGATGCTGATCCCCATTTCCCGCCATGATAAAAAAGTATTGCTCATTTTTCGTGGGGGTTCTTTCATGGCATTTTTTTCGATCGGTTCGTTTTCGTACACGATCGAGCAGGTAGGACCCATGATCAACTCGAGGAAAATGACATGTACAGGCGTAAAGATGGCAGGGTAGACCCAACCCAAAAACAGGGGAAGCGAGACAGTCAGGATGATCGGGATATGTATCGAGATAATATATTGTACCGCTTTCTTGATATTGGTATAGATCCTTCTGCCCGCAGCTACTGCCTCAACCATTTTAGACAAATCGTCATTCACCAGGATAAGCGCAGCGGCAGACTTTGCAATCTCCGTTCCTTTTTGTCCCATGGCTATGCCTATATGCGCTGCTTTTAACGCAGGCCCGTCATTGACACCGTCGCCGATCATCGCCACTACCTGGTTGTCTTTTTTCAGGGCATTCACAGCGGCGAGTTTGGCCTCGGGGAACATTCGGGTGAAAATGGCATTGTCGTGCAGTTGCCTGATCATGGT